>NZ_JACSMB010000003.1:0-247705 GCF_018618455.1 Exiguobacterium sp. s142
CGTGGGTCCCCGCCGAGCACAAGATCGGGATCGACCTCGGCCTCGGGCACTTCGCCGTCATGACGAACGACGCGATGGTGACGGAGAAGGTCCCGAACCCGCGCAACCTGCGCGAGGCCGAGGCGCGGCTGAGACGGGCGCAGCGCGCGCTCTCCCGCAAGAAGCCCGGCAGCCGGAACCGCGAGAAGGCCCGGCTCGTCCTCGCGAAGAAACATGAGCAGGTCAAAAACCGACGGCACGACTCCCTCCACAAGCTGTCACGACGCATCGTCGACGAGAACCAAGTCGTCGTCGTCGAGACGCTGAAGCCGAGGGAGATGATGCAGGACCGCCGCCTGGCAAAATCGATCGGGGACGCCGGGTGGGGCGAGTTCGTCCGCCAGCTGGAATATAAGGCGAGGTTCTATGGACGGACGCTCATCAAGGCCGACCCGTGGTTCGCCTCGACCCAGGTTTGTTCGGCCTGCGGCGAGAACGGCGGCAAGAAGGACCTGGACGTCCGCGAGTGGACCTGTGCCGCATGCGGCACGCACCACGACCGCGACGTCAACGCGAGCCTCAACCTGTTGCGCCTCGCGGACTGAAACACCCCAGGGCAGGGACTGCCCGACGAGCTTGGTCCACAACCGTGGCTGGTCAAAGCATGGTCTTCCCAAGAAGCTCCCACTTCAAGTTGCGAAGCAAATAAGTGGTGAGTAGTTCACGTGAGTTCGATCAGTGCAAGACGACCGGTTCTTCGTTCGAGTCGTGTACGTTTGAGGGCGTGACCGTTCGTGGGGGCGACTGGTCGTTCGTCAATTTGCGTCACGCACCGCTCCGAAAAATGAATTGGTCGGATGTTCGTCTAGTAGAGGCTGATTTGTACGGGGCGGACTTGACGGAGTCGCGCTGGACGAACGCTGCGTTGACACGTGCTGTTCTGCAGCATGCGGACTGTACGGCTGCCGACTTCATAGGTGCTGACATGGACGGGGTCGATTTCACGGACGTTGCGCTCAAAAAGACGAAACTCGACGTCATGCAGGCGGTCCAAGTCGCCCGTTCGCTCGGGGCCATCGTCGAATGAACAATAACCAGGTGCTCGAGCAGCTACTCGCTTTGGCGGAGGAGCGGGAAGACATCCGAATCATGGTGTTGAACGGATCGCTCGTCAATCCGCACGTCTCCCCAGACCGGTTTCAAGATGTAGATGTCACGTTTTTCGTTCTGGACGTATCATCGTTCATAACGGATCGATCCTGGATCGATCGGTTCGGCGAGGTGTTGATCATGCAGACACCGGACGAGTCACCGTCTCAAACAAGATACGAGCGGTTTGCGTTTCTCGTCCAGTTTGCAGCCGGTCATCGGATCGATCTGACCGTTCGTCCTGTTCGCGTCGTGCAGGAGGCGATTGCGGAAGATTCGCTCAGTCTCGTCATGCTCGATAAAGATGACACGGCAGGACGTCCTGTGCCGAGCGATGAGACGTACCGAGTCAAACGCCCGAGCGCGTTTGACTATGCGTCGTGTTGGAACGAGTTTTGGTGGGTGTCATTGTATGTCGTGAAAGGACTAAGGCGCAATCAACTGCTGTATGCGCTCGATCACGTGACGATCATGCGAGACATGCTCCGACAGATGATGGCGTGGGATGTCGGATATAGGACCGGCTTTTCCTCGAATATCGGGAAAGCTGGGGACGCTTTGGTGAACCACTTATCAAATCAAGCTTGGCAAGCATACTTACGGACATACCCGGTCGCGGATCCTGCGGCGATTGCAGCCGCGTTTGAAACGTTGGTCGAGCAGTTCTGCGTCTTCAGTCGGCGTGTTTCGGAGAAAAGTGGCAACTCATTTCGGGACGACGAGTCCAAGCGGATTCGTGACGCTTTTTCGACGCTTTGGACTTCAAACGATTAGTTTTTAGCCGAGTCGGGAAACCCACTCTATAGAAGGGGGAATGACGCTTGAATCCGTATACGACGTTCATCGCGCTCCTAGTGGGGAGTTTACTCTTATTTGTCGGCATCCGGACGAAGAAATGGCCAATCGTTGTCGTGGCCTTATTTCCGCTTGGACTCGTCGCATTTAACATGTTTTTACTTATCACCGGACGTTAGAAGACTGCTTGTCAGTCTTCTTTTTTGTACATCGATTTTACGAAAAACGCGGTCGGGAGCAAGATTCCGATTGCCGCTTCGAGTAGGGCGAACAGACGGGCCGGCCCAACCGGCAGTAAGTCACCAAATCCGATTGATAGAAGCGTGACGCCGCTGAAATAGAGCAGGTTTTGCCATGATGGCTCGACAGCGGTCATCGTCTCAAGTGACGTGACGAGAATGACCCCGTCCCACGACAACACGTAATAAACCAAGGCAAACCCAATCAACACACCTAACAAGCTGATGAAAAGGTGGCTAAATAATCGGCCGTCAAATCCGGTCTGCCGGTACGTCTGTCGGCGGAAGAAGGTATATACGTTCAGTCCGACGAATAAGAGGGCAACCGTCAGTAAAATCGTATTCATCCTCATCTCTCCTTTTTTGCTAAGTCATACTAAGTTGTTTCCCTGAACAATTGACGTCAAACGGACCTAATTGCACCATGAAGGATTCTGCGACAAGGAGGTGTCCGTGTGCGACGCTTTAGGTTGACGAGTTTAGTGCTACTTCTGCTGCTAGGTGGATGTACCACGAAGACGCCATTTAATTTTGATAAAATCAGCTCGTACAAAATTTTTTACAACATTCCGACCGAGGCGATTATCGAGGATATGACCCGGTATGATCTCGTGATCATCGAACCGATTTGGTATACACCGGAGCAGATTGAAGCGATTCGTTCGAACGGCACGAAAGTGCTCGGCTATATAAACGTGATGGAAGCGGACACGTGGAATCGGGAACTGATCGGTCAAATGAAACAAGACGATTTTTTCTACCGGGACGGAGAGCGGATTTATTTTCCGAAATGGGATTCCTATTTGACAGATATCAGTTCGGACCATTTTCGGAAGATTTTGATGCGCGAGATTCAAAAGCAAGTCATCAATAAACACTTGGACGGTATCTTTTTAGACACGGTTGGAGATATCGACGATGTACACCTCGACTATCCCGAAGACTTGACTGAGCAATTGAACGGATTAGAAGCATTTTTAAAAGCGATTAAGCAGACTTACCCTGGGGTCCCGATTGTACAAAATTGGGGAATCGAAACGCTTGAACGAACGAGCGCTCCATACGTGGACGGGTTCATGTGGGAGGGGTTCAATTATTCGGAGATCACATCGGACTCTTGGTCGATGGAAATGTTGGACCGGATGAATGTGATTCAAGAACAGTATGGGATTGCAGTACTTACCGTTTCGGACCAAGAGGAAGCTATTAGTCGAGACTTGGCGGAAGCGAACGGGTTTATCCATTATCATGAACCCACTTATTATGACACATGGGATTTTCAGGAAGGGAATTAAGATAATTAGCAGGGGAATTTGCTGCGAGCGCCAAATAAGTAAGCATGACATTCGTGTTATGAAGCTGTGACTAATCGTTGGGAGGGGATTATCATTCTATATGCTCAAGACCGTCCGTGGATTAAGTGGGCCGAAATTTTTATCGTGTTCACTCTATTGATCGGAATCGATTTAGCTTTCAATTTAGGGACGATTCAAAATGATTTGAACCTATTTTATGTAGCCGCCATCTTGTTCGCGCTACGTTACGGAACAACCTTTGGGTTGATCAGTTTCGCCGTCTTGCTTCTGTACAAAGTCCTCTACACCGGACTTGTCGGAGGCGATATCTTCTTACTGTTCTACGATACAAACTCACTTCTCACACTTTTCTATTACTTCGCACTCACTGTCATCGTCGGCTTGTTTAGCACTTCATTTCGAGAGCGTTATGAAATCAGTCAGTTTCGCAACGAAGAACTGAAAGATGAAAACACGTATTTGAAAGAGACCGTCGATTTACTCAACACTTCGCAAACGACCCTTCGTCAAAAATTACTTCAATCGGAATACAGTTTAAATCAATTGTACGAACTAGCTGTCTCGCTTGACCTGCCACATCCTGAATTGATTCGTAGCGAGACGATTCGTCTGCTAAAAAAATATTTCTTGGCGAGCGACGTCGCCATCTATCATGTCGATCGATCGCAAAAGTCGATGCGTCTAATCATTCGCCAAGCCGAGAAGAAAGAGTTTCCACAAACCATTTTCTTAGATGAGGCGTCAAGCATGTTCAAACGTTTCTTCCAAGTCCAAGAGACGATGTTACGGCAACTTGATGACGACGACACGGATCCGATGTTGCTCGCTCCGATCGTGATTGACGGAGAGACGCGTGAAGTTGTCGTCATTAAGCGTCTGCCGCTCCGGAAATTGACGACAGATGACCTCCACGTATTAAATATCCTGTTCTCGTGGATCGGGACGCGAATCACAAACGCGCAAAACTTGATTCGTAAAGAGCAGCACGAGAAGCGCTACCCGGGCACATCGTTCTACAAGAAAGAGGCGTTCATCGAGATAGTGGCGCTTCAAGAACAAAAGAAACTTCATCACGATCAACCGTTCATCGTACTCGAGTATGCGCTCGATTATGAACCGGTCTCGCTCGAAAGTATTGAAGCGATCGTGCATTCGTATTTGCGAGAGATTGATATCGTCGGTTATGACCAAGACGAAAACAAGTTGTTACTCTTGCTCCCAGGAACGAGTGAGGAGAACCGTCAACGAATTTATGATCGGATCGAAGGGATTTTGATCCAGAAGGGAGTGTGAGTTCATGGAAGCCATCGACAGTTTAGTTTGGATTGGGCTCTATGTGATTCACGCAATCTTGGCGTTCGTTTTGTTAGTGGTGTTGAAGCGGAAAATGAAAGCGCTAGACTATGGGGTGGCAGTAGTCGCTTTATGCTTCGGCCTATTTTTACCTTTTGTCGCGGAAGTCGCAGTATATGCAATTTATCGCTTCGCAGAACGCTTCGATCGGAGCGGACTGATTGAAGATTACGATGAGTATATTGATTTTCGGGTCGTCAATTATGAGCAGATTCGGCACGATGCGAAAACAAGCTCTAGCCTGCTGCCGTTAGCCGATGCCATCAATTCAAAAGATCCGGCGATTCGCAAGCACTCGATTTTGACGCACGTCAACCAGTCCATCAATAACCAAGGGAAATACTTGCAGATGGGGCTTAATAGCACGGACAGTGAAACGGTCCACTATGCGGCCGCGACGATGAATATTCTCATCGATCAGTACGAGCAGGAATTGAAATTGGCGAAGCATGAATACGATTTAGGAAACCCGGAAACGATTCGCCGGCTAGCGACAATTTACAAACGGATGATTCACAGTGAACTGATCACGGAAGTCATGTTGAAAGACAGACGTGAGGCCTGGTTAAAAGAGATTTTGACAGCGAAGACACTGTATCCGCCGTCGCCATGGATTTATGAGGATTTAAACGAAGTCTACATCACGTTAAAACGTCCTAGAGATCAGCTCGAAATATTGAAGGAGTACGTTCACCATTTCCCGGAACGCATCGAGGCCCATCTCATGCTCATCGATTTTTACTATGAACGGGAGCGGTGGACCGAGGTGAAGGCTGTCATGTTTATGATGCAAACACAATTTTCGTTAGACGATGTGCCGTATGAGCACCGACTGTTGTTTGAAGAATGGAGTGACTCGACATCATGGAAAAACGAACTATAATCTCATTCTCGCTCTTCATCGTGTTATTTCTCGTCGTCGTCGGTGCAATCCAATACTTGAGGATCCATTCCTTGCATACGTTGTTACCGAACGTTGCTGAACAACGAATGAATATCGACCAATTGCAAGGGGATGCTTCCGCTAAAACAGGAGAGCATCAACTTCAAGTTTACCTTGTCCGAGACGAAGGTGATTTGGCGGTCAATACGGCAGATAATTTATTGTATGGCTTGCGTTACGCCAAACTAGACGTTCAAGAAATTGATGCGGATGCAGTTAGTTCAATCACGCCGTCTCCCTACAACATCATCGTCTTTACAGGAGAACAAACCGCGACATGGCCATTGCAAGAGACGAAACGGTTCGTCGAACAAGGAGGCAATGTCGTGTTCGCCAACCGTTTCAAAGACCCCGCTTGGAATGAAGTGACAGGTATCGAAGAAATCGGTGAATTCGTTCCAGACGTTTACGGTCTGAACTTCGAAGAAACGATTTTCCCGGGTTATGTCGACTTGAATCCACCGGACGATCTGTTCGTCCATAGTGTCGTTGACTTCGCAATTGCAGACGAAGCGAACGTTTTGCTGTCAGCGGAAGGATTTCCCGTCCTTTGGGAATATGAGGTCGGTGATGGGAACGTTCTGTACTGGAATACAACGATCACCGATCAAAAGATGATTCGCGGACTGTTCGTCCAAACGCTCGGAACGTTACCGCCTGCGTTCGTGGGTGCCCAAGCGGCGATTAAGCTCATGTATATCGATGACTTTCCGGCTCCAGTCATGGACGGCAAGATGAAAGATGTCTCGGCGACACCACTCGATAAATCGGTCAAAGACTTCTTTGCCGAAGATTGGTGGAAAGACATGGTCGACATGGCTCAAGATGACGACTTCATTTACACGGGCGCGATGATCGGGACGTACGAAGAAGAGATGGAACTGCTAGATGATAAATTGATTAAACGCGGCGAGTTCCCGATGCTCTATTTCGGTCGAAAACTATTGGCGCAGGGTGGTGAAATCGGGTTGCACGGATATAACCACCAATCGCTTGTCACGGCCGATGAACCGATCGACCCGACGTACGGATATATTCCGTGGAAAGACAAGGACGAGATGAAGCGTTCGTTGCTGCAGGCAGAGTCGGTATTTGCTAACTATTTCCCGGCAGAACAACTCAAATCATACGTCCCACCTTCGAATGCACTCAATCGCACCGGTGTCGACGCGATTGCTGAGGCGTTGCCTGAACTGCGGACGATTGCGTCACTCTACACCGGCGACCCGGAAAATGGTGATTTTGTCCAAGAGTTCGAATTTGATACGACACATACCGGAATCTATCATTTCCCGCGCATCACAAGTGACTACGGGGAAGAAAGAGGTTCGATCTTCCAAATGGTCGATGCGATCGCTAACTTTGGGGTGTTTTCACACTTTATCCACCCGGATGACGTCATCGACCCAGACCGTGCTTTCGGTCGCGACTGGGATACGATGTTCGCCAGTTTGAAAAAAATCGTCGATGATGTTAACGTCAGCTATCCCTATTTAGAGGCCTACACACAACACTATGCGACGGAAAAACTAATCACGTATCAAGAGGCAGACTTGAACGTCACGTTTGATGACGAGACCATTTATTTGACCGGGGACGGACTCGTCAATCCGTCACACTTCACCGTCCGTCTAAAAGTGGGCCAATCATTGGACACAGGCAAATTCGCATTCGGCACGGTCGAGCAGATGGAGGCGGACCGTCCACTCTATCTCGTCCAATTGACATCAGCGAACGCTGAAATCGCCATCAAGGGGGACCCGCAATGAAGATTGGGCTCGTGTTAGAAGGGAGTTACCCGTATGTGAGCGGAGGTGTCTCGAGTTGGACGCAGACGCTGATTGAAGCGATGCCGGAAGTCGAGTTTGAAATCATCTCGATTCAGCCATCGGTCAAGCGGCCAGAAGATATGAAATATGAGTTGCCGCAAAACGTGTCAGGAATCACACACCTTTATTTAAGCGATATGGATAAAAAGGCGAAGGGTCGAATGAAGCTCGACGCCGAAGACGAGCGGAAAATTTCGGAATGGCTCATGTTGAAAAACCCGAACCGGCAAGCGCTTGGCATTCTCGGGAAACAAGTCCCATCAAGCCAAGCCTTCTTCTCAAGCGAGTTCTTTTGGAGAAACGTAAAATCGGCTTACGCAGAAGAAATGAACGGTGGCTCGTTCATCGATTATTTTTGGATGTGGCAGAGTATGTATATGCCGATCTTGCGTGTGTTGCATCAACCGTTACCAAAAGTCGATCTCGTCCACTCCATCTCGACAGGCTACGCCGGTGTCGTCGCATCTTACATGAAAGAGACGCAAGGTATCCCGTTCATTTTGACCGAACACGGCATCTACTCACGTGAACGCGAGGAAGAAATCCTTCAGTCTTATTGGATTCCGTCCCCTTACAAACCGAGATGGGTTCGCTTTTTCCATCACTTGTCACGCGAGGCGTATAACGCGGCCGACGAGATTATCACACTGTTTGAGCGGAATCGCGAATATCAAGAGTGGATTGGCGCGCCTAGCGAGAAGACGAAAATTATCGCCAACGGGATTGACGACCGTCATATCCACGCTACGCTTGAGCGAGCCGAGAATGATGTGTTCCAAATCGGGGCTATCGTCCGCCTCGTTCCGATCAAGGATTTGAAGACGATGATTTATTCCGCAAAAATCCTTCAAGAGCGCCATCGGCTGTTTAAACTGACGATCATGGGTCCGCTTGATGAGGACGAAGAGTACGCCGAAGAGTGTCGTCTACTGATTGAGCAGAGCGGGCTGACCGACTATGTCGAACTCGTCGGGAAAGTGAACGTACAAGACTGGTTGCCGAAATTTGATTTGTTGTTGTTGACGAGCATATCGGAAGGGCAGCCGCTTGCCATTTTAGAAGGGATGGCGGCTGGCATCCCTTGGGTGGCGACCGATGTCGGGGCTTGTTCGGAACTACTTTACGGACGCGCTGACGATCCGTTCGGTCCGGCCGGCTTCATCGTTCCTCCGGTCCATCCGGAAGCCATCGCTGACAAAGTCGAATGGATGATGGATTATCCGCGCGAACGGATGCGCTTCGGTAAAAACGGCCGCGAGCGTGTCCGTCAGTATTATCGATTGCAACAGTTCGTCGACCGCTATAAAGCCATCTATGAAGCGAGGAGGGAACAGTATGGCGGGCATCGGGTTTAAGTTACAAAAGCTGTTTCAAGAAGACTATTACTCTTCAAGACTGAAGGCGTACACGTTTTCCGGTCTCGTCACATCGGGCCCTTGGCTGATTGTCATCCTCGTTGTCGGTACGATTCAATGGTTGGCGTTTCAGATGCCGATGTTGTCACTCGAGGAACGGACACTGTTTATGCTATCCGTGTCTTACGCGTTCATTTTCTCGCAAATTCTATTTAGTTTTCAGCAGCTCGTCGTCACGCGATACGTGGCCGATTTGTTTTATGAAAAGAAAGCCCATGAGATCTTTCCTGTCTTCACCGGCATGTTAAAAGTGACGATTCTCGCTGCCGTCGTCATGTATAGCGTGTTTTGGCTGATTTCACCGCTCAGTTTCGCCTATAAGCTCGTCCTGTTCGTCTTATTCATGACCATCAACGTCATCTGGGTCATGTTCTTGTTCTTGAGCGCCGCCAAATTTTATCAAGCGGTCGCTTACAGCTTCTTGCTAGGCGGGGTTATTTCAGTCGCGAGCGTCTATTTGATCAGTCGTCTCATGGTCAACCCATCGAGCCTCGAGCTTCTGTTTGGCTTTACCGTTGGGATGGTCGTGACGCTGTTCGGGCTATTCTTCGCGATGCTTCGGACGTTTCCGCTCAGGTATGCGACGCGAGAGTTTTCATACTTCCGGTACTTTGATAAGTATCCGGACTTGTTCGCGATTGGTGTGTTATACGTGCTTGGGATCTGGGTGACCAACTTCATCATTTGGTTTGGTGAAGGTCGCATGGTGATTGCCGATTCGTTCGTGTTCAATCCGTATTATGACACGGCTGTGTTCTGGTCGTACTTGACGATCATCCCGACCCAGCTCTTGTTCGTCGTCGCTGTCGAGACAAGGTTTTACGAGCGCTACCGAACGTTTTACGGCTTGATCAATTATGGCGGGGCGTTACACCAAATTGAGAAGGCGAAGCAGACGATGACGACGGTGTTGAAAAATGAATTGATCCGACTTGGGCGAAGTCAAGGTGTTGTCACCTTGTTCGCGATCCTGATGGCGGGTGTGTTCGTCGGTTGGATTGGTGTCCCGGAAGAAGTCGGTCAAATTTTCCGGATGACGACGCTCGCCGCGTTCGCGAACGCGATGATTCTCGTACTGACGCTGCTCTTGCTTTATTTTGAGGACCGGCGTGGTGCGTTGTTCGTCAACCTATCGTTCTTCACATTGAACGCCTTGTTCACGTTGTCGTTACTATCGCGCGGGATCGATTGGTATGGGGTCGGCTTTGCGATCAGCACGACCATCACGTTCTTTATCGCAGGACTGCGCTTGATTTATTTTATGGGGAAGGTCGATTATTACGTGTTCGCGGCCTCGAACCGTCGTAAGCTCGGGACGGAACGGTTCTCGCATTTTGGGACCGCGCTCAACCGTCGCTTCTCGCGTTAAAGGGTTTGCATTTTTCAAAAAGATTGATATGATGTGGTCGAAGATGACCGAATTTCATAATGTTTGCCACTAGGGGAGTCGCTTGACGCGGCTGAGATGGACAAGGTCCAGACCCTTTGAACCTGATCTAGTTCACGCTAGCGGAGGGAAGTGGGCGAAACGTCCTTTCTCACACTCTTTGTGTATGGCCGACGCCGCTTCCGTTATGGGAGGCGGCGTCTTTTTTCATACAAAGGAGGAGAATACGATGACATTTACCGCACACATCCGCCAAGAGGCCAACGCCTTGTTTGAGGCGAGTTTCCACCATCCGTTCGTCCGCGCGCTCGGAGACGGGACGCTCGACGAGGCGAAGTTTCGGCATTACGTGATGCAAGACTCGTACTACTTGAATCAATTTTCGAAAGTACAGGCGAAGGGCGCTACACTTGCCCCGACGATGGAGCTGGCGAGCCGATTTTTGACGCACGCCCTCCACACGATCGAGGCGGAGCACGAGTTGCATCGGGAATTTTTTACGATGCTCGAGGTGAGTGACATGGAGTGGGCGACGTTCGAACCAGCTCCGACGGCTTATGCATACACGCTACATATGCAACAAGCCGGCCCGACGCTCGGAGACGTGCTCGCGGCGATTCTTCCATGCTACTGGGTGTATTACGAGATCGGGGAGCGCTTGAAGGACGCAGAGCCAGACCATCCGATCTATTCTGTTTGGATTGCGACGTACGGTTCGGAATGGTTCCGTGAACTCGTCGAAGAGCAGATCGAGCGACTTGACGAATTGGCGGGACAAGCGATGGAGTCAGAACGGATTCGCTATCAGCAACTGTTTTTGAAAAGTTGCTACTATGAGCTCGCGTTTTGGGAGATGGCCTGGACACTCGAATCGTGGGAACTGCCGCTTGAGGTGGGACAATGAGGCCGGATCTATGGGAAGCCGTCCGGTTGAAGCGACCGCTCGTCCATAACATCACAAACATAGTGGTGGCCAACTTCTCGGCGAACGGATTGCTCGCCATCGGTGCGTCCCCGGTCATGGCCGATGCGATCGAAGAAGTGGCAGACATGGCGACGGTGAGCGACGCCCTCGTCTTGAACATCGGAACGCTCGGCACGATGACCGAGGCGACGATGATCCGCGCCGGACAAGCCGCGAATCAGTCGGGCCGCCCTGTCGTCCTAGACCCGGTCGGTGTCGGGGCGACACCGTTCCGCCGCGACGTCGTCGAACGGATTTTGCGAGACGTCCGCGTCACGGTCATCCGTGGGAACGCCGGGGAAGTCGCCACGCTTGTCGATGCCGGTTGGACGACGAAAGGGGTCGACGCCGGAAGCGGCACACATCATCCGCAACAACTCGCTGAACGAGCAGCGAACCGATATAGCTGTGTTGTCGTGATTACCGGTGCGACGGATTTCGTGAGCGATGGTACGGTCACGCTAGAGATTTTGGGCGGTCATCCGCTCATGACAGAGACGACAGGCACCGGCTGTCTACTCAGTGCGGTCGTCGGTGCGTTCCTTGCTGTTGAACCGGACGTGATGACGGCAACCTCGACCGCGCTCACCGGATATGCACGATGCGGCGAGTTGGCGAGTGAAGCAGCGACGGGTCCGGGGGATTTCCCAATCCACTTTCTCAACGCACTCGCTACCATGACGTCAACTGACCTGCCGAGCGACCGAATCGAGGTGTTCGCGCGATGAGGCCTCAAGTCTTGACCATCGCCGGTTCGGACTCTGGCGGGGGAGCCGGAATCCAAGCCGATTTGAAAACGTTTCAAGAATTAGGCGTATTTGGCACGAGTGTCGTGACCGCGGTGACGGCTCAAAACACGCGTGGCGTGCACGGTGTCGAAGCCGTCTCCGCCGACCTCGTCGCACGCCAGCTTGATGCAGTCGGATCAGACTTTATCATCTCGGCGTGCAAGACCGGGATGCTGTTCAATCGTGAGTTGATTGACGTCGTGGCGGACGCAATCGAGCAGCATCGATTTCAAAATGTCGTCGTCGATCCGGTCATGATCGCTAAAGGCGGTGCGACCTTGCTTGAACGGGACGCCGTCACCGCGCTACGGACGAGGCTGTTACCGATGGCGACGGTCGTCACGCCAAATATCCCTGAAGCTGAAGTGTTGACCGGCTTGACGATTTGTACGTTCACTGATCGTATGAAAGCAGCTGAGCGCTTGTTGTCTTACGGGGCAAACGTCGTCATGTTGAAAGGCGGTCATTTGGACGGTCCTCTCGCCGAAGACCTAGTCATGACGAAGACCGATACGTTTCGAATGGTGACACCACGGTTGCTGACGAAAGATACGCACGGGACCGGCTGCACGTTTTCGGCTGCGCTAACAGCGGAGCTCGCGAACGGGCATACCGTTACGGAAGCCGCGCAGAAGGCGAAACAGTTCATCCATAGTGCCATCTCCCACGGATTACAAATCGGCAGCGGGCATGGACCGACAAATCATTGGGCGTATAACAAGCACCCGAAGGAGGTGGTTTCCATTGAGTCCATCGCCTATCGTTGAGCGGTTAAAGCTCTACTTCATCTGCGGCACAGCGGATACGTTTGATCTCGTTCAGACGGTCGAAACGGCGCTTCAATGTGGTGTGACATGTTTTCAATTTCGCGAAAAAGGTAAAGAGCCACTGTATGGGGATAAAAAAGAAGCGATGGCACGAGCGTTGCATACACTTTGTCGACAGTACCGTGTCCCGTTCATCGTCAATGATGACGTCGAGCTGGCAATCAAACTCGATGCGGACGGAGTTCATGTCGGACAAGAGGACGCAGCAGCCGAAGTCGTTCGTCGGCGAATCGGTTCAAAGAAGTGGCTCGGTGTCTCAGTCCACTCGATCGAGCAAGCCGCAACGGCTTCGAGATACGCCGATTATGTCGGAATTGGACCGATTCATCCGACTGTGTCGAAACAAGACGCGGCCGAAGTGAATGGAACGATGCTCATTCGGCAAGTGCGAGCCCGGTTTCAGCATTTGCCAATCGTGGGGATTGGTGGAATCATGCCTGAACACGTCGAAGCGATTCGACGTGACGGGGCTGACGGCGTAGCTGTCATCTCGGCCATTGCTTCTGCACCGGACGTGGCCATGGCCACACGGCGTTTCGCTTGTCTCTGAATTTTATTTGAGGAGGAAGACAGATGAACGTATTTGTAATTGGAGCGAATGGACAGATTGGAAAGCAACTCGTAGAACGATTGAAGCAGGATGGGAAGCACGAAGTCACCGCGATGGTGCGGAAACAAGAGCAGCTAGACGAGTTCAAAGCGAACGGCTATCAGGCGGTTCTCGGAGACTTAGAAGGTGACGTTGAGACGTTGAAGCAAGCGATGAGCGGCATGGACGCAGTCGTGTTCGCGGCCGGTTCGGGCGGCAGCACGGGAGCCGACAAAACGTTACTCATCGACCTAGACGGTGCAGCGAAAAGTGTCGAGGCGGCCCAAGCGAACGGCAACATCAAGCACTTCGTGATGCTCAGTGCCTTGAAAGCGGAAGATCGCTCGGCATGGCCCGATTCGATGAAACCGTACTACGTGGCAAAACATCATGCGGACCGTTTGCTCGAACAGAGTGGACTCGACTATACGATCGTCCGTCCAGGCGCACTCACAGACGATGCCGGTACAGGCAAAGTGAACGTCGACAACGTGTCGACGGGCGAGATTCCGCGGGCGGATGTCGCAGCGTTCTTGGCCCATGTCATCGGTCGACAAGAAGCGGCAAACAAAGCCATCGACTTGGTCAAAGGTGACACTGCGATCGAAGAGACGATATAAACCATGCGAGCGAGCGGATTCGAATCCGCTCGCTTTTTTTTGCGGTGATATGTCAGCCTGTTCGAAAAAGGAAATGATGCGGCCGATAGAGAAAGTAAAGACGTATCTGTTCAAGAAAGGGGTCTGTTCATGACCGCGTTATTTATTTATATGGCCGCCTATTTACTGCCGGCCTTCTTGTTGAGCCATCTCGCGCTCGACGTCTTGTTACGTAACCCGCGACAAGTCGAGCATCGTCTGCTCAGTCTGTTCGTATTCGGTTACGCAATGCTGTTTTTGGCGGATTTCGGCCGTCACTTGTCACCGATTGAAGCGAGCCCGGCGTTCGTCACCTATTGGTTCGGCAATGCCGGTATTTTGATCTTTATCTTTTCGGTCCATTTCATCGTCAAAGTGACGGGTGTCGGTGCGAAGATGCCGAAATGGGTATACCCGTATGCAATCTACTTGCCGTTGATCCCGGTTTCTTTGACGTTCATTCGACAAGAGAACATCATCAACAGTCAACGCTTCGACCAAGTCGGGCTCTGGATTTATCCTGAATTCAACGTCTCTTATTTGACGACGATGACGATCGGGAACGTCTTTCACTTTTTGATTATTTTGTTGCTGGCGTATGCGCTCAAACGAGCAGAACGGCATGAACATCAACGGGTGCTGCGTCTGCTCATCTTGACGGCGGTGCTTGTCTTGATTTGGGACATCGTGTTCGGTTACTTCCAATTTCGTGGAGTCATCCCGCCTTATGCGTATATGTACGGCGGATTGGTCTGGACGGTGGCGCTCGTTTTGGCGATGAACCGACTCGACTTTCTCGCCTCTTACGCCAAGCGCTACGGAACGTTGTACAACTTGAACCCATCGGCCATCCTGCTCGTTGACGATACCGGTCGAATCGAGAGCGCGAACCCGGCCGCACGTATGTTGTTCCATACGGTCCGTGTCGTCAATGAACGATTCGTCGACCTATTGCCGGAGAAGAAGCGTGAGGAGTGGTGCGATCACTATACACAGCACTTCATGACTCAAAAGAAATTTTTAGAGTTCGAGACGAAGATTCAGACGAAGACCGGGCAAGAACGATATGTCGTCATCGATGGCGACTTCGTCTTTATCAATCAAAAAATTCACGGCATGATTTTGATTCGCGATGTCCACACGTTCAAGGAAGCGGAGCAGTCGATTCGTTTCTTCGCCTATCATGACCCGCTCACGAAACTCGCCAATCGCCGGGCTTTTTATGAACAAGCTGATCAAGCGTTGCTTCAAGCGGACAACCTTGCCCTCGTCATCCTTGACCTTGACGGGTTTAAAGGAGTCAACGACACGTACGGCCATCAAGTCGGCGATGACTTCTTGATCCACCTCGGCGTTCTGCTCGAAGAAGCGACGCCGGACACCGGGCTCGCGTCGCGCGTCGGCGGTGACGAGTTCTACATCTATTTGACGGACGTGGAAGAAGCGGGCATCGTCACGTTCGTGGAGCGGCTGCGGACGATGTTGACAGAACGGCCGTTCAAACTAGGTCACGGGGTGATCCCGATTCGAGCGAGCATCGGCGTCAGCGTCGCGCCAGACCAAGGCATGGATTTGGACACGTTGATTCATAAGGCGGACCAAGCGATGTATCAAATCAAGCAGCAAGGTAAAAATGACTATGCGATTTACGACGACGCGTTACACGGTCCGACATAACGGGAACGGTAGTAGAGATGTGATTTCAAAAGGAGGAGATGGGATGTCAGAAAAACCATTAGTGACGATGCGGGCCGAGGGCGAAGCGACGAGTGTGAAGACGACGGTGCATGTGCGCGACCTAGAGCCGTTTATCGTCGATGAGCCGGAACGTCTCGGCGGGACCGATGCCGGACCGAATCCGCTCGAATACTTACTCGGGGCGCTATCATCGTGTACGACGATCATGATCGCCTATGTCGCGCAAGACCAGGACTTCAACTATGACGGTGTGACGTTCGCGACGGAAGGGACGCTCGACCCGCGCGGCTTCCAAGGCGTCGAAGGGGTCCGGACTTATTTCGAGAACGTGCACGTCAACATCGTGCTCGACACGACCGAGTCGGATGAACGGATCGAGGCGCTACAAAAAGGCGTCGAGGCCCGGTGCCCGATCCATAACTTGATGCATGCGGCCGACGTCGACATCACGGCGACATGGACACGAAAATAACGAGAGGATGGGGCAACCCATCCTTTTTCTTTGGACAGAGACAGGGAAACACCAACTGTGGCACGAACAAGAACAGATGCGAGAAAGGGGGGAGGTTATGCACATTCGACCGATGACACGAGAAAACGCCCGCGCCATCCAAGCGTGGACGTATGAAGCACCCTATGATTTTTATAATCAGGACCCTTCGGCTGAAGGGTTAGACGAGTTAATGACTTATCATGCGATTCACGACGATGAAGGGTTGTTCGGTTTTTATTGCCTCGGACCGTACGCGCAAGTTCCGAACCCGACATACGCGTACGATGCCATCCATCTCGATATCGGATTGGGCATGCGCCCGGACCGCACCGGTAAAGGACAAGGTCGTTCGTTCGTCGAGACGGTGCTTGGCGCAGCAGAGCGCGAGGAGAAACCGCTGCGCTTGACCGTGGCCGCATTCAACGAGCGGGCCATCCATTTGTATGAACAGGTCGGGTTCCGTCAAGTCGCCGCGTTCGTCAAAGGGCAGACGAACTTCATCGTCATGGTCCGTTGATTAGCCAAATTGTTTTTGATGGGCTTTCTTTCGCTTCAAATAATCCTTGTCCGCTCGGATCTGGTCCCAGCGCTCTTTGAAGATGCGGGCCGACTCGGCTTTCTCTTCATCGATTTGGCGGTCATGGATGTCCCCGTCGTCTTTATACTTGCGGCCACCTTTATAGTTGGCGTAACGACGGGCCCGGGTATGGCCCATCTGGATGAACTTCCGCGCCATGTCCATGCCGACGAAGTCATCGTTGGCCCGATACGCCTCGAACAAGTCCATAATCTCATCGGCGGACTGTTTGGCGATGGCAGGTGTCTTAAAGCGCCAGTGCGGTAAAATCTCACTCTTATACGGTTCGACGAGCAGGACGCCTTGTTCGCCTCGTCCGACGCGATACAGCTCGGGCTGCTCGCGAAAATCAATCGTTTTAAAATCTAAGTCGTAATCAAACGGCATCGTCATCCCTCCTCTGTTCCGTTGTTCCCGGAACTGAGGCGAGGGAAACGAGCGAAGGAGCAGCTGACATGATTCAATTAGACACAGAACGGCTAAGGCTCAGAGCGTTTCAGCTCGATGACGCCGAAGCGATGCATCGCTATGCGAAGAATAAGCGGGTCGGACCGATGGCGGGCTGGGCCCCGCACGAGTCCGTCGACGAGACGCGGGACGTCATCCGTATGTTCCAGCAAGATCAAGACGTCTGGGCGATCACGTTGAAAGCGACCGGCGAACTGATCGGCAGCATCGGTTTGCACGACCGGCGACCAGATCCGGATATCCAACACGACAACCAGCGCGAAATCGGCTACGTGCTCAGTCCGGATCATTGGGGGAGAGGCTACGTCCCGGAAGCGGTGCGTGAGCTGCTTCGTCACGGATTTGTCGACCTCGCCCTTGAACGAATTTGGTGCGGTTATTTCGATTTCAATGACCGGTCGCGTCGTGTCGTCGAGAAGTGCGGTTTCACGTATGCGTTCACGACGACGCAAGAGCTGACCCGGTTGGACGGGCGGACCGTTCGAAGTTTGGTCTATGTCATCACGCGTGATGATTATGACAACCGTTCATCTCTTAATGGAGGAATCTGAAAAACGTAAAATGACCAGGAGAACAGGAGCGTCTTCCTTGATGGGAGGGCGCTCCTGTTCTCATAATTCTTAGCTGATACAGATTAATTTTAAAAAATAGTTGATATGTAACCGGTTACACATTATGCTTGTTTTGTAAGCGTTACCAAAAAGGAGGTTCGAGATGGCGACAATCAAACAAGTGGCCAAACGAGCGAACGTTTCTGTCGCGACCGTGTCCCGTGTCATGAACAATAACGGATACGTAAGTGCAGAAGCGCGGGAAGCCGTCGAGCGGGCCATCGCCGAACTTGACTATGCCCCGAACCGAGTCGCGCGTTCATTATTTAAAAAGACATCGGGCTTGATCGGCTTGATTATGCCGGATATTACAAATCCGTTCTTTCCACAATTGGCCCGAGCGATTGAAGACGTGGCCAACCAGCACGGCTATCAGGTCGTACTTTGCAACACGGATGAGCAACTTTCAAAAGAGCAGACGTATTTGGTCGCTCTTCAGACGATGCATGTCGATGGACTGATTATTACGACGAACCATTCGGATAACCCGAACTATGAAAAGTTAGAACTACCGATGGTGGCGTTAGATCGTATCGTCAAGCCGGGGATTGATGCCGTCATCTCGAACGGGTATGAAGGTGGACGCCTCGCAGCGGAGACGCTGTTGAGCTGTGGGGCAACAAAGCTTGCTCACATCGCTGGGCCTAAGCACCTCCTAACGGTGAGACGACGGACAGATGGTTTTCTCGACGTGGCGGGTGACCGGCTCGTCGGGATGACACATTCTAGTTTTGCATTCAAAGAGGCGCTCACGGCGGCACAAACATTATTTGACGAGTATTGGCCGTTCGATGGTGTGTTTGCCGCCAATGACGTCATCGCCGCCGCAGTATTGCAGGAAGCGGTGCGTCGCAACGTCCGGGTGCCTGAAGACTTACAAGTCATCGGGTATGATGGCATCGAGTTAGGTGAGATGACGTCTCCGCCACTCACGACGATTGCTCAACCGATCTATGAGATGGGGCGACTAGCGACCGAGCGGCTTCTTGATTTGATTGAAAAGAAAGAGACCGCTGCAAAAGAAATTTTATTGCCTGTCACACTGACAGAGCGACAGACGACGAAACGAAAGGGGCATGACGCATGAACCGAATTGTTGTCATCGGGAGTGTATCTATGGATTTGGTTGTCACGACAAATAAACGTCCGCAGGCTGGAGAGACGGTCATCGGGAATACATTTCAGACGGTACCCGGGGGAAAAGGCGCCAACCAAGCAGTGGCTGCCGCTCGACTAGGTGGTCAGGTCGAGATGGTCGGTTGCGTCGGATCCGATGAATTTGGGAATATAATCCGTCAAAATTTTAAACAGAACCAGGTCGGGACGCGTCATCTGCGAACGATTGGCGAAGAAGTGACAGGGACGGCGCATATCGTATTAGCAGACGGCGATAACTCAATCGTCGTCGTTCAATCCGCGAACAAGCATGTACGCTTCACCGACGTGGAGTTGGAGCAACTGCTTGATGACCAGACGCTCGTCTTGTTGCAACTAGAAATTCCGATTGAAACCGTCGAACAAGTGAGTACGTACTGTCATCAGCGAAACATTCCAGTCCTGTTAAATCCGGCGCCGTCTCAAGCGCTCACGAGTGAGTTACTTGAAAAGGTGACCTACGTGACGCCGAACGAGCACGAATGCCGCGATCTATTCGGCGACTTGCCGATTGAAGACGTATTGCGCCGTTACCCAAACAAATTGATTGTGACAGAAGGAGTAAGAGGTGTTCGTTTCTTCGACGGGAAGACGATTCAACATATCCCAGCCATCCTGGCGAATGTCGTCGATACGACCGGAGCGGGAGATACATTCAATGGCGCTCTCGCAGTTTCCCTCGTGGAAGGAAACAATTTAGAAGAAGCCGCGCGTTTTGCCGTCGTAGCTTCGGGCATGAGCGTGGAAGGATTCGGGGCTCAAGGCGGGATGCCGAACCGAGCCGACGTGATGAGACGATTGGAGCGAGTGTGATGAAAAAACAGGGGATTCTCAATAGTCATTTGGCAAAAGTCTTTGCTGACCTGGGACATACGGATACAGTCGTCATCGCCGATTGCGGACTGCCAATCCCTAAAGGAGTAAAGCGGGTCGATTTAGCACTACGTCTAGGCGAACCGTCATTTCTTGATGTGTTGAATGCGGTTGAGGCTGACATGGTCATCGAACAGATTACGGTGGCGGACGAAGTGTTCACCGAGAACGAGCCGATTGCCAAAGCGTTGACCGAACGATTCGAAACGGTCAAGACATGCTCGCATGAAGCGTTCAAGCGTGAAGTCGAGCAGGCGAAAGTCGTCATTCGTACAGGTGAAGCGACACCGTATGCGAACGTCATTTTACACGCCGGCGTTTTATTTTAAGGAGGGGTTCGATGCACATCCAGTTGAAACGCATCCATAAGTCTTTCGGTCCGGTAAGTGTATTGAGAGGTGTGGACTTTGAATTGTTGCCTGGTGAAATTCACGCGTTGATGGGTGAGAACGGGGCCGGCAAATCGACGCTTATGAAAGTGATGACCGGACTTCACGCGCAAGACGAAGGGGAGGTCCAAATCGATGGTGCCGTGCGGCAGTTCAAACATCCGAAAGAAGCCGAACGAGCCGGCATCGCCTTCATCCATCAAGAGTTGAATATTTTGCCGGAATTGACGGTGATGGAAAACTTGTTCCTCGGTCGGGAGTTGACCGGTCCGTTCGGTGTCATCAAGCAACAAGAGATGAAGCGTCGCGCCCGGGAATATTTGGCCGAGCTGAACGTATTCATGGAAGTCGATGAGCTTGCTAAAAACTTGTCCGTCGGTCAACAACAGATGATTGAGATCGCGAAAGCGCTCATGACAGACGCAAAAGTCATCGTCATGGACGAACCGACGGCCGCCTTGACCGACCGTGAGATTCGGGCGTTGTTCTCGGTATCGCGTGCATTACGTGACCAAGGCGTGTCCATCATTTATATCTCCCATCGGATGGAAGAAATTTTTGAACTGTGTGACCGCATCACCGTTCTCCGTGATGGGGTGTCGATCGGGACGCATCCTATCGCCGAGACGTCATTTGAAGAAATCGTCAAAGAGATGGTCGGACGCGAGATCGGGGAACGTTACCCGGACCGGACCGCCACGATTGGCGACGTCGTCCTCGAAGTTGATAGTTTGATAGGTAACCGGTTCCACAACGTCTCGTTCGATGTACGGGCGGGTGAAATCGTCGGTTTCTCAGGATTGATGGGAGCCGGTCGGACCGAGGTGATGCGCGCCTTGTTCGGCGCCGACCGCACAAGAGGCGGTGTCGTCAAACTGAATGGAAAAGAAATAAAGATCAGACGGCCGGCTGATGCGATTCGTCACGGTATCGCGTTTTTGACAGAAGACCGAAAAGGTGAAGGGTTGCTCCTCGACTTCTCGTTACGAGAAAACTTGTCGCTACCAACGCTCGATAAACGGGCGAAGGGAACAATCATCTCGAGACAAGACGAGGAGCGCTTCGCGGACGGATATTTGAAGAAGCTGCGTGTCAAACATCATTCGATGGAACAAAAAGTGAAGTCGCTTTCTGGCGGGAACCAACAAAAAGTCGTTCTAGGCAAGTGGCTTGGCGTCGAACCAGATGTGCTCATCCTCGACGAACCGACACGAGGAGTCGATGTCGGGGCGAAAAAAGAAATTTACACGATTATGAGTGAGTTGGCAGAGGCAGGTGTCGCAATCATCATGGTATCTTCGGATTTACCCGAGGTGCTCGGGATGAGTGATCGAATCGTCGTCATGCGAGAAGGCGTCGTCACAGGGACGTTAGCAAAAGACGAGGCGACGCAAGAAAAAGTCATGACATATGCGACAGGAGGACAATGATATGGAATTGAAAGCAACGGCTGCGCTAGGGCGACCGCAAAAGCTCGGATGGGGGCAAAAACTCGGTCCACTGTTCGGATTACTTGCTATCATCGTTGTGGTGACGGCTCTCGAACCAGGATTTCTCTCGTTGAACAACATCTTTAACGTCTTGCGGCAAGTTTCCATCAACGCCTTGATTGCGTTCGGGATGACGTTCGTCATTTTGACAGGCGGAATTGATTTATCAGTCGGGTCGATTCTCGCGCTCTCTTCGGCATTCGTCGCCGGGATGATGGTCGATGGTCAACACGCTGTCATGGCGATCGCGCTCGGATTGATTGCAGGTGCCGTGCTCGGTGCGTTTAACGGAGCCGTCATCACATACGGAAAAGTCGCGCCGTTCATTGCGACGCTGGCGACGATGACCATCTACCGAGGGCTGACGCTCGTATACACGGATGGCCGGCCGATCACCGGTTTAGGGGACTCAACTTGGTTTGAAATGTTAGGGCGTGGCTACTTATGGATTATTCCGGTGCCGGCGGTCACGATGTTGATTGCGTTCGGCATACTCTACTTCATCTTGAAAAAAACGACGTTCGGACGCCATACGTATGCGATTGGCGGTAATGAGGAAGCCTCTAAACTGATGGGGATTGGCGTTAATAAAGTCAAAGTGATGATTTACTCGTTGTCAGGCATGTTGGCAGCGTTAGCAGGAATCATTTTAACGTCACGTCTCAATTCGGCTCAGCCGACGGCAGGTACTTCATACGAGCTTGATGCGATTGCGGCTGTTGTTCTCGGGGGAACAAGTTTAGCCGGGGGACGTGGTTGGATTGTCGGAACATTGATTGGCGCTCTAATTATCGGCACGTTGAATAACGGCTTGAATCTTCTCGGCGTCTCGTCGTTCTTCCAACTCGTCGTCAAAGGGGCCGTTATCTTATTCGCGGTGCTACTTGATCGCAAACAAAACGCGTAATCATCGAAAGGGGAAACAGAAGATGAAAAAATGGACAGCTTGGCTACTCGTACTGACAATGGTCATGATGGCGGCTTGTTCGACGGAACAACCGGGAACAAGTTCGGAACAAGAACCAAAAGATGGGGACTTTAAGATCGGACTCTCCATCTCTACATTGAACAACCCGTTCTTCGTTGCTTTGAAAGATGGAGCTGAAGAAGAGGCGAAGCAACTCGATGCGACACTCACTGTGGCTGACGCACAAAACGATGCGGCGAAACAAGTGAGCGACGTCGAAGATATGATTCAAAAAGGCATGGATTTGATTTTGATTAACCCGACGGATTCCGAAGCGGTCGGAGCCGCTGTTCAAAGCGCGAACGATGCTGGTATCCCTGTCATCACGGTCGACCGGAACGCAGAATCGGGAGAAGTCGTCGCCCACGTCGCGTCAGACAACGCAGCTGGCGGGAAGCTCGCTGGTGAGTACATGGTTGAACTCGTCGGGGAAGGCGGGAAAGTCGTTGAATTAGAAGGTATTCCAGGAGCATCGGCCACACGCGATCGCGGTCAAGGCTTCAACGAGGCAATCGATGGAAAACTCGACGTCGTGGCCAAACAATCGGCAAACTTTGACCGGGCCCAAGGCTTAACGGTCATGGAAAACATTCTCCAAGACAATAAAGATATCGTCGCGGTGTTCGCGCACAATGACGAAATGGCACTCGGTGCGGTCCAAGCGTTGAGCAGTGCCGGATTGAGCGATGTCAAAGTCATCGGTTTCGATGCGACGGATGACGCGGTCAAGGCTGTTGAAGACGGAACGATGGCCGCAACGGTGGCGCAAAAACCGACAGAGATCGGAAAACTCGGTGTCGAAGCAGCCGTCAACTACTTGAAAGGTGAGACCGTGGAAGAAAACATTCCGGTCGACCTCGAGTTGGTTAAATGAAAAAGAGTCAGCGTGTTGATCGAAAAACACGCTGACTCTTTTTCAATGTTTATTGTTAAGATGCTATTCGCATTTGTATGCGTCGAGCTAATACAAGGTAAAATCCGAATAAGATAACTCCGAAGAGTGTAAGCCCGGTCGTGAGTGTGAAGAACGGCGGACGATACGTCAACGCGACCTCGTTGCGACCTTCGTCGAGTGAAACGGCGCTCCAAGCATAGTTTGCTTGCAAGACGTCGCGTCGCTCTCCGTTCACAGTCGCCTTCCACCCTCGTTCATACGGAACAGGGAGGACGGCATATGTCCCTTCGGTTGCGTCTTCAACCGTGAAGTCGATGTCAGGTCCGTCCCAAACGACCGGAATATCCGGGATAGAAGCCGCTTCTTCAAGGGCGTCTTCGAGTGTCGCATAATCTTCCCACTCGATCGTCACGTCTTCAAGCACATACGTTCCTTCCGGTAGACGGAGCGGTACGTTTTTCTTGAGAGGTGTCCGGAGCGTCATCGAAGTGAGATTGGTCCGATAAATCGACGCTTCTGGTTTTCGAGTCGTCCGGTAATTCCCAAGCCGGATGAAGAAACCATCACCTTCAAGCTTGCGAATCTTGAACGAGACGTACAAATCACCCGCCGCCGAGTCTGGGACGTCCGGAATAAAGTCGACTCCGCCTTCTTCAGCGGTGACTTGGAGTGTCTCATCTTCCCATACCGCATTGACAGGCGCACTCACAAACGTAATCGTTTGCGCTGGGGACGGTGCTGCGGTTCCCTGTTCTAAGATGACACCGGACAGCATCGCTTGCTCACGCGTCAATATTGAGACATCTTTAAGCGCTTCACGACTGTACGTGTTTGATGTCGTCCGGACTAACGGCAAGCGGGTCTCGCTTTCATAAACGGCGTAACGTTCTGTTTCGGCAAGCAGTTGGAAGCCGTACGGCGCTTCGCTCGCGATTGTTTTATCACGCATCCAATAAGGAGTCGACAGCACATGATGTAAGTTCGAACGGTTGCCGAGTGTCCCGTAACGGCTGACACTTTCCCGTCTCATATCAATTTCAAGGTCGCTCCAATAGAATGTGAGCAAATTCCCGTTCAAAATACTCGAGTATAGGCTCGTCCCAAGGAACGACTGGACGATCGGTGTATTGTTTCGCAACGGTATCATCCAGTCCACGCGTTCGAGCGGACCGGCTTTTTCACGGACGACGTCGATGAGTTCCCGTTGTTCAGCGCTGTTGTACTGCTCACTCGTAACGAACGTCGCGTTCGTGTTGACGATCGCCATATCGTGGAGCGCGAACTTCGTGTAACCGTTGAACACGATGAGACAAGACGCGATGATGAGGTACGGAGCCAACAATGGTTTAAGCCAAAACGATAAGACGGTTAAAATCATGAGGGCAAACATACCGAACACGATTGGCCATGGCGCGTTACCGAATAGCCCAAAACCGAGATAAGCCAAAACGGTTACGACTGCTGCCTTGAAAAATGATGTTTTTTCGAAGCGCCAATGCGTCAAGCCGACAGCAACCATGCCGCCGATCGTGAAGCTCGCCAAATACTCCCAGCGATATTGCGGTGCCGAGAAGCCGTTGAAGAAGCTACCGACGTGCGGACTGAAATGGAGTAGGGTCAACAGTAGACTCATGCTCGCAAACAATCGAAACGTGACGTGACGGTAGAGCGGACGATAAAGAGCGAACAGTAGGAAGACGGCCGGTAGGATCAGCAGATTGCTATCGTATAACAAATTGTCGAGCTGAATCCAACGAATCTCATGCTCGAGCGATGGTCGCTCATTTTGCAAAAAGCCATAAGTCGCCGGAATGAACGCAAACGAACTCAGAAGTAGGGCAATGACGCCAGATCCGCTATAGAGCAACCATTGCTGTTTACGACTGACCCGATCTTCGGGTAGGTGAATGAATTGTCGGAACAAGACATAGACGAGAACGAAGACTAAATTGATGTAGGCAAAGTAAAAGTTATTGATCAGCATGATGGCACTAACAACAATAAAGAAGTCGGCGCGACCGTTTCGGATGATGCGTTCGAGACCGATGACAAGGAGCGGGACCCACAAAAAGCCGTCCGCAAAAAACTCCCAAAACGTCACGTGACGGATGTACATGACCGACACACCATAAATGACGGCACCGACGAAAGCGTGGAGTGTGCGGACGTTAAACAACTGATACGCATACGTCGCGAACACGATGACGACAGCGAGCCGGATGACACTCACAATCAAGGCGAGACGCAACCACATGTCCAAGTCAGGTGTGACGAGTCCGAGCACATCAAATAAGGAAACGACGGCGACCGAGAGCCAAAATACGACTGACGTCGAAAAGTAGTAAGCGAGTTGTGTGAGGATACCGCCGCCGAAGCCGAAGTCCTCGGCATAGACGAGATTCCCTTTATGGAACGTTTCGTAAAGGAAATGCTTGAACGGGACCATTTGCGATAAGCCGTCATTCGGTCCGGCGATGAAGCCACCCTGTGATTGATAGTAGATGAAAAAAGCGTGGGCGATGGTCGACACGAGCAACGCAACACTGATGAGTTTGAACTGTCTCATATTGTCGATTGCTCACGTTTCAAAATTTTACTCGTGACGATGAACGTCGCCGGCACAGCGATAAAGATGGCGAACAACGGGGCCAACGTCGTCGAGACGTTCAGTTGTTCGACGAGCAAATAAATACACACCGTCGTGACTGTGAAGTTGACGACTTGCGTCAACGGAAACTGCAAAAATTTCCGTAGCGTCGGTTTGACTTTGAACGTGAAATAACTGTTCAAAAAGAAAGAGGCGATCATGCTGAGCGTGAATGCCACCACATGAGAGACCCCATAGCCGGTGTTCCATAGATGATGAAACAACATATAAATCAAATAGTAGTTAAGAGTATTAATTCCCCCAATGGCGACGAATCTTATAAACTCGGCCTTTCTCTTGTTCATTCGCACTCTTCCTTTGTATGTTAGTTTCTTGAATCAAGTAGGCCGGACGGCGTTTCGTCTCAAAATAGATGCGACCGACGTACTCACCGATGATCCCGAGGCTGACGAGCTGGATTCCACCAAGTAACAGGATGGCTGAGATGAGCGTGAAATAGCCTGGTGTGTCGATACCGTCTTGAATGATGTCAAACAGTGTCAACAGAATATAGAGCATCGACAGTAGTAAAATCAATACGCCTGAGTAAAAGCAAAAGCGCAGCGGTTTCGAATTGAAAGAGATCAACCCATCGACACCGTAATTGAATAGTTGGCTAAACGACCATTTTGTCTCGCCGTTTTGACGGAGTACATTTTGATAAGTAATCGTCTTTTGTTCCATGCCAATCCACGAGAATAAGCCTTTTGAGAACCGTTGATGCTCGTTCATTCGTAAGAGAGCGTCGACAGCCTCGCGGCTTAGCAGACGGAAGTCACCGACACCGTCCTCGAGTTCGACGTCGACGATTTTGTTGATAAGCTTGTAATACGTCCGAGAGGCCAGTTTTCGAGTCCTGCTTTCGCCGGCTCGGTCGCGCTTGGCGATGACTTGATCAAATCCTTGCTCGAAACCGGCAACCATGTCCGGAATCAGGGACGGCGGATGCTGTAAATCGGTATCCATCAAGATCGTCGCATCCCCCGTCGCGTGTTGTAACCCGGCCAGGATGGCTGCTTCCTTCCCGAAATTTCGCGAGAATGAGATGTAACGCACTTCAGGATGACGCTTAGCCAAATATTTAATTACATCAAGTGTACGATCCGAACTTGCATCATTCACGAATAAGATTTCATAAGAATAAGGAGTGCCGTCAAACTGTTCATGGATGGCGTCGAAGATGAGAGGAATGTTTTTTTCTTCGTTATAGGCAGGTAATACCATAGAAATCGTCTTCATAAAAAACACTCCTTTCTACACACTTCCGATGATTATCCATTCCCGAACAGTTGCAAACTCAAGCGTCAATGGTTCCTTTCACATAAAACAAAAACATCCACACCGTCAAAATGGAGTGGATGTAAGATCAGTTAGTCAATCGAGCGAAGCAATGCGCGCACCGGGCTACCGTCACCTTCCACGATTGGAAGCGGGACGGCGTTCAATTCGTAATCCCCGGGCGCGATCGCATCGAGGACGAGCCCTTCGAGGATGTGGACGCCGTTCCGCGCGAGCGCGTGGTGGGCGTCCATGTCTTTACTGTCGATGGCGTCGACCGATGGCAGGTCGAGACCAATCAAATAAATACCGAGCTGTCCCAACCGCTCGGCGAGGGATGGCGTCAGTTCCGGGATCTGGCTTGGAAATTCAGCTTTGTTCGGCCATCCGTCCGTCTTCAGGATGAGGCGCTCGACACCGGTCAAGTCGAATCCGTCCAAATCACTTGCTTCAATCTTTTGTCGCCCGGGCAAATGAATGACCCGGACCGGTCCGATGTAGAGCCCGGGGTCGAGGTCGATCACCCGCTTGCCGGCATCGTCGAAATGGAACGGGGCGTCGATATGTGTGCCTGTATGTAGACTCATCGTCACTTTGCCGACGTTGACGGAGCCACTGTCCGCCATCGGCCAAGCGATCTCGTAGTTGAACTTTGTGTCGCCCGGCCATGTCGTGATCGAGTCGTCGAGCGGCTGTGATACGTCAATCCATTGTGTCATCGTTATGTCTCCTCACAATTTTGTCCGGACGGTCCATAGTTCAGGGAAGAAACGGTGGTCGAGGACGCGGCGCAAGTAGTTCACGCCGGACGATCCACCCGTGCCCATTTTTTGACCGATGATCCGTTCGACCGTGCTCATATGATTGAAACGCCACATCTGTTGTTGGTTGCCGATGTCGAGCAACTTCTCGCCGAGTTCATACAAGTCCCAGTACGTGTTGACGTCCCGGTACACGGCGGCCCAAGCGTTCTCGACGCTCTCGTTCCACTCCCAGTCCTGCGTCACGTCCCGGTCGAGCACGTCCGCGTCGATATGCAGTCCGCGGCGGTGCATCTCACGGGCGGTCACGTCATAGATGCTCGGTGCGTTCAGTGATGCTTCAAGGAGCGGATAGAGTGCCTCGTCATGGGCATAGACACTGAGCGTCCGTGCGTTTTTAAAGCCGAGCGCGAATTCAATCTGGCGGTTCTGGTACGATTGGAAACCAGATGACGAGCCGAGCTCGTCACGGAACTCTAAATATTCGGCCGGTGTGAGCGTCGCGAGGACGCTCCACGATTGGATGAGCTGTTGTTGGATTTTCGAGACGCGGGCGAGCATTTTGAACGATCGTTCGAGCTCACCCGTTTCAATGGCGGTCACGGCCGCAGTCAACTCATGCAAGATCAACTTCATCCACAGCTCACTCGTCTGGTGGATGATGATGAACAGCATCTCGTCGTGGTGGTCCGACAGGCGATGTTGACTCGATAAGATCGGGTCGAGCTGTAAATAGTCGCCATACGACATGTCTTTTGAAAAGTCAGTTTGAATCGATTGCTCGACTTTATGTTCGATACGTTCACTCATCGTTAATCTCCTTAAGCTACGACTTCACGGACGTTCTCGAACGCCTCGTATTCTTTATTGTCCATTATTTCTTTCAAGATCATGACGACGTCGTACACGTCGGTGAACGTGTTGTAGAGCGCGACCGGTGCGAGGCGGATGATGTTCGGCGCTCGGAAATCAGGAATGACACGGTGTTGTTTGAGCGCTTTACAGATACGAGCCGCTTCCGGATGCTCGAGGCTCAAGTGGGCACCGCGACGTTTTTCATCGCGCGGGCTGCCGATGACGAAGCCGTGCGGTGCGAGCAGTTCATCGATCAATTCGGTCATATACGTCGTTAAAGCGAGCGACTTCTCACGAATCGCTTCCATGCCGACCTCATTGAACATCTCGAGCGCGCCGAGTTGTGGCGCGAGGCTCATGACGTGCGGTGTCCCGATTTGGAACGCACCGGCATGTTCAGCCGGTGTCATCGTGTGGTCCATGTCGAACTGCTTGTCTTTTCGTGATCCGAACCAACCGGCAAGACCTGGCGTCGTCCCGAAATGACGCTCGTGGACGAACAGCCCACCGACACTTCCCGGTCCGCCGTTCAAATGCTTGTAGTTGCACCAGTAGGCGAAGTCGACGCCCCAATCATGAAACGCGTGCGGGATGGCGCCGACCGAGTGGCATGCATCAAAGCCAATCAATATGTCGCGTTCGTGTGCGGCTTTGGCGAGACGGGCCATATCAAGAATCTGACCGCTCCGGTATAACACCGTCGGCAAGACGATGAGCGCGATATCGTCGGTCATGGCGGCGATGATGTCATCCTCATTTAAATAACGACCGTCACGACTCGGCACTTGGACGAGATGTTCGGCCGGATCGAGGTCGCGTAGCAAGAGTTGGCTTTGGAGTGCGTAAATGTCCGACGGGAACGTCAGCGCATCGGCGAGAATCTTCGTCCGTTTGCCGACCGGTTTAAAGAACGTGGCGGCGAGCTGATGCAAGTTGACGGTCGTCGATCCGGTGACCATGACTTCATTGGTGCTCGCACCGATGAGCGGCGCGTTGAGTGCGGCCAGCTCTTCTGACAGATTGAACCACGGATGGCGCCCCGACATCCAGCCGTCGATTCCGAGTTCTTTCCAATCACTGAGCGATTCGAGCAACGTCTTCTCGGCTCGTTTCGATAACAGACCGAGCGAATTCCCGTCCATGTAGATCCCGTCCTGCGGCAAGTAAAACTCTCCCCGGTAGCGTGCGAGTGGGTCGCTTGCGTCTCGCGTCTCCGCATAACCGCGTGTGAAATCTTGAACCATACCATTTCCCCCTTTGACTATCGTGCCATGCTGACAAAAGCGTAGCAATCGGACGCATACGTGTCAACACGGACCGACGCATTGAGACAGCAATAGAGCCGCCATGAAATCGGCGGCTCAGACAAACTCATTTGATTTTTTTGATGTTCTCTTGACGCAACAAGCTGAACAGCGTGTACACCATCAAGATTAGAATGATCGTGAACGGCAGGGCCGAGATCAAGGAAGCGGTCTGTAGCCCCTCGAGTCCGCTCGCGATGAGCAGGACAGCGGCGATACCACCAAGCAAGATACCCCAGACGATGCGGACGGAAAGCGGCGGGTTCAAGCTTCCGTTCGTTGTCATACTGCTGATGATGTACGTCGCCGAGTCGGCCGACGTGATCAAGAACGTGAGAATCAATAAAATCGACAAGATAGACAGGATGAAACTGAACGGTAGCTCGGCAAACGTGACGAACAAGGCGCTCGTGACGTCGGCATCGACTGCCTGGGCGATCGATGTCCCTTCAAACAAGTCGAGATGAAGGGCGGTTCCGCCGAACACAGCGATCCACATGAGCGCGATGAACGGTGGTACGACGAGCACACCGACGATGAATTCGCGAATCGTACGGCCTCGTGAGACACGAGCGACGAACGCGCCGACGAATGGCGACCAGGCGATGGCCCATGCCCAGTAGAAAATCGTCCAGTCCCGTACCCACGTCCCTTGTTGATAAGGTTGGAGACGGAGACTATAGCGGATAAAGTTTTGCAAATAGTCGCCAAGCCCGAGCGTGAACGTCTCTAAGATGAAGATGGTCGGACCGGCGAAGAAGACGAACACCATCAATACGAGTGCCGTTCCAAGGTTGATGTTACTGAGCCATTTGATCCCGCGATCGAGACCGGTCGTCGTCGACGTCAAGAACAAGGCGGTCAATACGACGATGATGAGGACTTGGACGAGTGCCGTGTTCGGCAACCCGAAGACGCTATTCAGTCCGCCATTGATTTGCAGGACGCCGAGCCCGAGCGACGTCGCGACACCCATGACCGTCGCGATGACGGCAAAAATGTCGATTGTTTGGTTGAGCGGTTGTTTGTAAGGCCGCTCTTTGATGAGCGGAGATAAACTTGTCGAAATCCGTCCATCTGTATTCCGGCGAAACTGGAAGTAGGCGATGATCAATCCGACGATGGCGAAGACGGACCATTGACTGACGCCCCAGTGAAAGAACGAATAGGCCATGGCGAGTCGGGCTCCCTCGACTGTCAGTTCAGTCGTATCCGCATATGGGGGCGTGATGAAGTGACTCATCGGTTCAGCGACGCCCCAAAAGACGAGCCCGACCCCAAAACCAGCTGAAAATAACATTCCGATCCAAGTGAAGAACGGGTATTGTGGTCGGTCGCTGTCTGCCCCGAGACGAATCTTTCCGTACTTGCTGAAAGCGAGGAAGATTAAGAAGAGGACGAAAAAGAAGACGGCTAGTAAGTAGAACCAACCGAACGACCGGGTCGTGAAGTTGAAGATACTGCCGGCGATGTCAGCAAATAATGTCGGGCGAATCGCACCGAATAAGACGAGCAGGGCAATGATGCTCGCAGAGATGTAAAACACACGATTCAAACGCGGCTTTCCAGGTGAGATGTTCATAAAGAACTCCTTTCCGAACGGACAAATATTATTGAGAACTAATAATAAATTCCCTATTTTTGAAAGTGGGAAACCGGAGTTTTCATTTACTGTGCAATCTGACAGTTGAGACTGAGCAAATCAGGGAATTAGAATGGAGACAAACATGCTGAAAGGAGAGAATTAAATGAAATTGATTGCCATCGACTTAGACGGGACGTTATTGTCGCGCACCGGTGTCATCACTGAAGCGAACCAACAAGCAATCCGGCGACGCCAGGAGCGCGGTGATTTGGTCGCCATCTCGTCAGGACGCTCAATCCATGATATCGAGGAAATTTTGAAGCGGAGCGAGTTGACGTGCCCGATCCTTTCCGGGAACGGGGCGATCGCATTTTATGAAAATGAACGTATTTACTATCACGCCCTCCCGAAACAAGTCGTTCAGGAGTTATGGGACGTGGCGCATGAGCATGATACGTACGTCGAGTTTTATACGAACGCCGGTGTCAAAGTGTTGCGCACGGGTACCGACTTGTTAAAAAGCGAATTAGATGAGGTGTTGCCGCACGACCAGTCGTTCACCCGAGAGTGGGGCGAGCGGGAGATCGAGATTCAAAATGAACAGTTCGGCCTGACGTACGTCGATACGATTGATGAGATTGATTTTGAAGCCGATGAAGTGTACAAAGTGTTCATCTATTCGTTCGATCGTCGTAAGCTGCATAAGCTACGGAAGCTTTACGAGCCGCGGACTGATATTTTGATCACGACGGCGGGATGGACGAAGATTGAAATTGGACATCCGAAGGCGAGTAAAGGCATGGCGTTGAAGCAGCTCGCCGAGCATCATCAGATCCCGCAAGAAGAGATCGTTGCGATCGGGGACAACTTGAATGATATCTCAATGTTCGAGGTGGCGGAGACGAGAATTGCGATGGGCAACGCGGTCGATCCGCTAAAAGACATCAGTACCCATATTACGAAAGACGCCGAGGCGGATGGGGTCGCGTATGCGCTGGATCGTTATGTATGAGCTGAAATTTTGAAGAAATGGTGAACTAGGGTTCGTCGCTGGGCAGAACGGCTATTGTATTAATGTAGTCCTCATTCAACGTGTTGAGCTGAAAGGGGGCAACGAATGAAACAAAGATTCAGTCGTTGTTTGGCCGAGGCCGGCTCGGTGAAACGAGAGACAGCATGTCAGAAAAATCGACCTGTGTGACCGTCCTTCATATCCGATCTGTCGTCCACCTTGCGTATGTTAAAATGGCAAGGGGCAGACAAACATGATGCTTTGGGGAAGCAGACGTCAACGGCTATCGATTTTTCTGGAAACAGAGGTGAGCAGGACGAGGTTCGTGACAGATTTCATTTTTCACAGTCGAAGTGTCGGTAACATGCCAATCCGGAACCGATTTTTTGCTTCTGTGCCAGGCTATATCGACCTCTAGACGAACGTACGCTCAGAAATCATTGCGTGAATCGCGTCGATTTTCTAGCACGTATTTGACCAATCCGCTGGGACGGTCGATCGAGATGTTTCTCGATCGGGTGAAAGTCCGCTTTTTTAGAAAATGCTCACCGTTAAGCGCCACACGTGTGGCGCTTTTTCTTAGGTGATGAATGAAGGGGTGAATCTATGCCGAAATTGTACTGGCTCGGCACGTTCGTGAGCGGACTGCTGCTCATGTCAATCGGAGAGGCGAGCGCGGTGCCGCGCGTCGTCCCGTATTTTTTGATGGCGGTCGGTGTGACCGGCTTTTTAGTCCAATCCTGGTTCGAACAAAAACGACGCCGTTGACACGGCGTCGTTCGTCGTTAAATCGATTCAAGCAACTGATTGAGCAGCGTATCGATGTCAGCTTGGAGCGCATCGGCTTGTCGTTGCAGCGTCATCAGTTCCTCGACGTCGTTCGTGTCGTTCATTTGAGTGAGTAGACGCTGATGATCATCTTCGAGCTGGTTCAATCGTGCCTCGTCGGCCGCGGTATCGACGGGCCGTTTCGGTTTGGCTATTTTGGCTTTCGGTTGGGAGACGGGTTCAGCGATGTGAGGTTCAACCCGTTTTTCAAGCGCGTAGGCGACATTTCCCGGGAAACGGGTGATTGTTCCATCGAGCCAATACGTGATCGGGAACAGTTTGTTCAAGAAGTACCTGTCATGGGAAACGACGACGAGCGTTCCGGTGAAGCGGTCGAGCGCTTCTTCGAGCGCCTCGCGCGCTTCGATGTCGAGATGGTTCGTCGGTTCGTCGAGAACGAGCACGTTCATGTCTTCGTGCATGAGGACCGCGAGCATGAGCCGCATCTTTTCACCGCCGCTCAAATTGCCGACCGGTTTGAACACGCTCGCTCCATAAAACAAGAACTGGGCGAGCAACTGCCGTGCCTTGCCCTCGTCGACGGCGATCCGGTCTCGGAACGCCTCAATCAATCGATGCCCGTCGTCGAACTGGACGTGCTGGGACAAGTAGCCGATTCGGGCCCGTTCCGCCCGGCGAACGTCTCCGGAAGTCGGCTCGATCTCGCCTAGCAATAGCTTCAAGAGCGTCGACTTGCCGCTGCCATTCGGTCCAACGATGGCAATCCGTTCCCCGTGACCGGCGTAGAACGAGACGTTTTGAAACACGGTCTGATCATACGTGACAGAAGCGTCTGTCACTTCAAACACATCACGCCCGGTTCTCCCGCTCGCGGTGAACGTGATGTCGGGCTGAATCGCCTCGAGTCGTGGTTTTTTGATCGTCTCGATCCGAGCGAGCGCCTTTTCCATCGATTTGGCGCGGCGGTAGAACTTTTCGTTCGGGGGATTGCCCTCGTTCGCCCATTGCCGCAACTGCCGGATCGTCTCTTTCATCTTCTTGATTTTCTTTTGTTGCTCGGTGTAGGCATGGAATTGGTCGAGCAACAGCTTCTCTTTTTGAGCGACGAACGAGCTGTAATTGCCGTCAAAACTCGTCAACTCACCGTCCTCGCATTCGACGATTCGTGTGGCGACGGCATCGAGGAAGACCCGGTCGTGCGAGACGAGCAGGAGCGTCGACGGGCTGTCCCGTAAGAACGACTCGAGCCAAGCCATCGCTTCTAAGTCTAAGTGGTTCGTCGGCTCATCGAGGATGAGCAGTTCCGGTTCTTGCAGCAGTGCCAAAGCGAGCCCGACCTTCGTCCGCTCGCCGCCGCTTAATGTGTCGAACGGGCGGTCGACAAACCGCGTGAGGCGTAGCCCGTCGATCATAGCGTTCACTTTGGAGTCGATCACATAGCCGCCGCTCTGCTCGTATCGGGTTTGGAGCGCTCCGTATTTGTCTAATAACGGTTCAAGTCTGTCGCTTGACGCCATCTCTGCCTCGAGCGCATGCATCGCCTCGCCGAGTCGAATCAGTTCGGCGAACGCGGTGTAGAGCACGTCGCGCCCGCTCTTGTCCGGATAGTCGGGCAATTGTGCCAAATAACCGATGTTGAGCCGTTGTTTTCGATAAATCGTGCCATCGTCCGGCGCCTCGGTGCCGACGATCAAGTGGAGCAACGTCGTTTTACCGCTGCCGTTCCGTCCGACGAGTCCGATCCGCTCGCCTGCGTTCACGTGAAGATTGGCATCAACTAAGACGGCGTGGCCACCGAATTGTTTTTGAATGTGGTGCATGTCGATCAACATGTAAGTTCCTCCTAAAGTCGAGGCCTATCAAAAAAACCGAGCGCAAACAAGCGCTCGGTAAGGAAGAGAGGCGCTTCGTCGTATTTTCAACAATGTCTAAAACAGGACAGACGGGTCCCTTGTTTAAGCGACATCGTGAAAAATCGCACGCAAAATGTACAAATGTTCAGTTGACCAGTGCGTACGTCCGACAAAGTTCACCTTTCTCCCTCCTTTCAATCATCGATACAACTAGTGTAAGCGATTTCTTGGGTTTCGACAACGCTTGAAAAACAGGAGTTCATTCGATGGACGTCGTATTAGTTAGGAATCAAAGGAGGGATGAAGATGCGCAAGGAGTGGCTCGGTGCCATCAGTTTGGCGCTCGCCGCTAGTATTTGGGGCGGTATGTACGTCGTCAGTAAGTATGCGCTCGGGTTTATCGAGCCGTTCACGCTCGTCTGGATGCGCTACGCCGTCGCGTTCATCGTCTTGTTCGCGGCATGGTCGTTGTTCGGTCGTGAACAAGTGAGGCGCGAGGATTGGAAATGGATCGCGCGCGTCGGTGTGATCGGTTACGTCGCCTCGATCTCATTCCAATTCATCGGCACGAAGCTGTCCGATGCCCACACCGGTTCACTCGTGACAGCAGCGACGCCGGCGTTCATGGTGTTGTTCGCCCGGTTGATTTTGAAAGAGCAGCTCACACCTGTCAAAATTGGGTCACTCGTCTTAGCGACGCTCGGCGTCATCATCGTCGTCGGCTGGCACGTCGATGGGACGTATTTGCTTGGCAGCCTCGTCTTGGTCGGTGCCGCCATCACCTGGGCGCTCATGTCCGTGTATGTCAAAGTCGCCTCGCAAACGGTCTCGTCTCTGACGATCACGACGTTCGCGATTGGGATCGCCTTCGTCTTGATGACACCGCTCATGGGGCTAGAAGTCGTGCAGTCTGGCGTTCCAGACATGACGAGCGTCCTTTGGCTCAGCGTTTTATACGTCGGCATCATCTCGACGGCCGGGGCGTTCTTCTTTTGGAACAAAGGACTCGAACTGATGGATGCGAGCGTCGGGTCGTTGTTCTTCTTCTTTCAGCCGCTCGTCGGAGGTTATCTCGGTTGGCTCGTTCTCGGCGAACAGCTCGACCGCAACTTTTTCATCGGCGCTGCCTGTATCGTCACGGCCGTCACCTGGTCGACACTCGTCGAACGGCGGCAAAAGCGTCGCCTCGACGTGACGGCTTCATACGAACGAAACATTTTATAACACGAACGGTCGGCCCGATGAAGGCCGACCGTCTTTTTAAAATCCGTGTTCATCCAATTTGTCCTGGTCGCGCTTCATCTCGAGTTCGAGCCGCTGGATTGCCAGCTTTTCTTGCTCGACTTTGAGCCGCAGCTCCTCGATGCGGGCTTTGCGCGTCTTGATGATTGTGTCCGAGGCGATGGCGATGACGGCGATGATCATGATGTAGAAAAAGAAATCCATCTGATTTTTCCTCCTCTCAGCGTCTGCTGAACAAGTCTGTGACTAGTTGTTGCGTGAGCAACGCCTCGCGTCCGTCCGTCAAAATCGGGGTATCGTCAGTCAGCGCCGTGATGAAGTGATCGATTGCTCCTTGGAAGCCGCGTTGCGTGAGCAACGTATCCCACGAACCGAACGTCTCGGTCGAATGCGAGCCGTGTTCGAAGCGATGGAGTGTCACCATTTCATCGACCGTCAACCGAAGTCCGTCCTTGATGGCGACGAGTCCTTCGTGATTGACGCCCGCCTTGCGGTGCATCGACGTCGTATGCAGGCCGTTTTCATCTTGCCAGACGTGACGTGCGAAATGGAGTCCGTTCGATGCGGTCGTCTCGATTTGTCCCGTCACGAGCCGTAAGTCGCTTCCGGCAAAATAGCGGAGCGTATCGACGACGTGCAAGTAATCGTCGAGTAACGTGAACCGGTAATCGTGTCCGCGCAAGCCGTCCCCCCGGTGCTTGACGAAGTCGAGTGAGTGGAACGGGGCCGCTGCCTTCACTTGATTATACATCGGGGCGAAGCGACGGTTAAAGCCGACCATCAGCTTGCGGTTCGTACGTTCTGCCGTTTCGACGAGCCGTTCGGCCTGTTCGACGGTTGCGGCGAGCGGCTTGTCGACGTACACGTCGACGCCTTGCGCGAGTAAGTAGGAAACGACCTCGTAATGCGTCTCGGTCGAACTATGGACGAACGCTGCATCGACGGACGAGGCGAGCGAATCGAGTCCCGTGAACGATTCCATCCGATATGCCCGACAAATTTCATCCCGTTTAGCCTGTGTCGGAGAGTAGGCGCCGACGAGTTCGAACGAGGTGCTGTTCGTCAAGATGGGCAAATACGCTTTTTGGGCGATGCCGCCGAGGCCGACGACACCGATTTTCGATTTTCTCATATGTACCACTCCTTTCTCTCATCATAACGAAAAAAGAACCGGATGACACCTACGCTTCACGCGTAAAGTCATCCGGTTCTATGTCAGAGACTGGCACTTAACACGATGTCGCCCTCGGGTGTTTGATTGCCCCGTTCAGGCTCTTTCGTGACGGCGACCTTGTCCCAATCTGTCGCTGACTCGGTCGAGTCGAGCGTATAGATGACGGTACCGTTGCCTTTATCGTCTGTGACGAACGCACCGGTCGGAATCGGAGATCCGTCCTTGAGCAACCAGACTTGATACACTTCGTTCGCCTCGAGCGGTGCGAGGCCGTTCGTCTGGACGATGAGTTGGCGATCGCCGTCTTGTTCGGCCAAGTAGGCGACCCCTTCTGATTCGCCTTCGAGTGGCACCGTATCGGTCAAGGTAATCGCGGTCGGCTCGTCTTGATTCATCAACAGATAGCCGTTACCGACGAGTGAGAGGACGAGTGCGGCCGCGAGTGCGAGCGCTCCCCACGAAGACTTCTGCTTCTTACGGGTTTCCGTGAACGGTGTGACGGGAGCCGGTTCGGCTTTGACGAGCTTCGGTTCAGTTGTGTCTTCGGCAAAGACGTTGTCGAGGATGCGAGCCTTCATGCCGCTCGGTGGTTCGGTCGGTTCAGAGAGGAACGCGACGCCTCCGACGAGTGCCTCGAGTTGTTCGAGTTCTTCTTGGCACGTTTGGCATGTTGCTAAATGTGCCTCGAAGCGAATCCGTTCGTCTTCCGTTAAATGTTGGTTGAAATAGTCGATCAATTGGTCACAGGCGTTCATCGTTCCACCTCCTTATCTATATCGTCATGGGATAGATGTTTTCGTAACTGTTTCAGCGCTAATCGAATCCTTCCTTTTACGGTACCGAGCGGGATGTCGCACGCATCGGCAATTTTCTGCTGGCTGAGACCTTGGAAATACATGAGCCGGACGACTTTTTGTTGCTCGACCGGCAACTCGGCCATCGCCGTCTCGATTTGGGCCCGTTCTTCTTGCCACTCGACCTCGGTCTCGACAGAAGGGGACGGGGAAGGAATCGCTTCAGCATATGATTCATCGAGCTGTAAATCGGGTTTGCGTTTTCGAATCAAGTCGATCGTGACGTGTCGGCTCATCGTGAACAGCCACGATTTGAACTTGCCTTTCGACTCGTCGTACACACCGCCGCCGCGCCACAGCTTGATGAAGACTTCTTGCATCGCTTCTTCGGCGAGGTCGCGGTCTTTCGTCAGTTGCATGACGAACGCGTACAAGATTCGTTCGTAGCGGTCATATAGTGTTTCGAGCGCTTGCTTGTCTTTTTTCCTGACGCGCTCATACAATTCAATATCAGTCATGGCGTTCTCCTTTACAGAATTTGCGAACGGGAAAGCCCAATCCTTTAGTGGTGGGATGAACGTGAGCTTGATTTCGGAGTCCCGCTAGTCGGAATTTCAGAAATCAACAAGTATGATCTTATCCCAAGAAAATGTATCACTCTAATAAAATTAATGATACGATAAACGTATGAACAATTACAGAAGAACCAAAACCACCGTGTCGATGATCCAATATCATTTCGTGTTCTGCCCGAGGTATCGCCGAAAATTATTCGATGACGATACGTTCGAGCAACGATTCAAAGAGATCGTCCGTGACGTCTGCGAAGAGCTCGACATTCGACTCATCGCCATCGCGTGTGATCGGGACCACACACATCTATTCTTGTCGGCGTTGCCATCCCTCAGCCCGTCTGACATCATGGCGCGCATCAAAGGCGTCTCGTCGAAGCGACTACGAGAGGAGTTTCCCCATCTCACACATCTCACAAGTCTTTGGACGAGATCTTTCTTCGTGTCGACGGAGGGAAGCGTCTCCAGTGAGACCATCAAGCGTTATGTCGAGGAACAAAAAACAAGGGGGTGACACCGTGTCGCAGACATTGACGGTGAACATCAAACTTCGTCCGACAAAAGAGCAACAATCGATCTTAAAGCGGATGATGCGCACCTACATCGGCACGACGAACCAGCTCGTCTCGGACATGGTGCAAGCTCGAGAAAGCTTAAAGCTGACGAGCAAAAACGTGAGTTCCGACCTGCCGAGCGCCGTCAAGAATCAGGCCATCCAAGACGCGAAGAGCGTGTTCAGGAGGGCGAAGAAGAAGGACTTCCAGGTCGTCCCTGTCCTCAAGAAGCCGTACTGCACCTGGAACAACCAAAACTACTCGTTCGACTTCGAGTCGATCTCCTTCCCGATCATGATCGACGGAAAGGTCAAGAAGACGGCAATCCGCGCCGAGATGGTCGACCCGGACAACCGGAACGCCACGCTCCTCGCCAACAAGCTCGGAACGCTCCGCATCACGAAGAAATCGAACAAGTGGATCGCGCAGATCGCCGTCACGATCCCCACGACGGAGAAGGGGGGCACCAACGTGCTCGGGGTCGACCTCGGCCTGAAAGTCCCCGCCGTCGCATCGACAGATCGTGGCAAGGCGCGGTTCTTCGGGAACGGGCGTGAGAACAAGTATATGAAGCGCAAGTTTCGTGCGAAACGGAAAGAGCTCGGTCAACAGAAGAAACTGGATGCGATCAAGAAGCTGAACAACAAAGAACAGCGCTGGATGAAAGACAAAGATCACAAGGTGAGCCGTGAGATCGTCGACTTCGCGCAAGAGAACCATATTTCTGTCATCCGCCTAGAAAAACTGGCGAACATCCGACAGACGGCAAGAACAAGCCGTAAACACAACAAGAACCTGCACACCTGGTCGTTCTATCGCTTGGCATTGTTCATCGAGTACAAGGCAAAGCTCGAAGGGATCAAGGTCGAATATGTCAATCCGGCCTATACCTCTCAAACCTGTCCTTCCTGCGGCGAACGAAACAAAGCGAAAGACCGGACGTACGCCTGTCCGTGTGGATTCAAAAAACACAGAGATCTAGTCGGTGCGATGAACATCCGATACGCACCTGTGGTCGATGGTGACAGTCGACCAGCCTGAGAACCTATAGGGTCTGTCTCAGGAGGGGTGATGGCACACCCTCATCTGAAGGCTCGGACAAAACAGAAATGGACTGCGTTCGCACAAGCACTTCGGAATCCCACTCATCCTGAAGGGATGGGCTTGCGGCTTTAGCCGTGGGAGTGTCAATCATGAAGGGAGTCCCTTGTATTTGTCTAACGGATAGAATCGTCAAATGGATGCCTATTTGATTATGACTATTTTGTGAATAGTCGTATGTATCCATCGTGTTCAACGTGAACACGTGGAAGTTGCATCCCCGATTTGACGGAAGAGTCGTAAATTCAAGTAGGTGAGCAGCTGATGTGTCGCGTAGCTGAAGAGCGCCGCCGTGACGAGTGTCATGACAAGCGCGGGCCCGTTTGACAGCGACTGATGCCAGAACGGATACGTCCGCACGCCGGACAATAAGGCGAAGACGAGGGCGAAACCGATCAAGATTCCACTATACTGACAGTAGTACCGACTTAATCGATTTTTCATGTCGCTCATTCCTTTCGTCCTTTTACTATACGAGATGGGGTATGACGACACAAGGAGGATGACCATGAAACGATTTACGAACGAGGGGCGGACGCTCGTCTGTTTTGATTTCGACGAGACGTATTTCCCGCATGCGTGTACGGCTGAACAGCTCGAGCACTTGCGGCGGCTTGAAGATTTTCTCGAGCAGCACTCCCATCGGTTTTCGACGATGTGGGTGACGGGGAGCTCGCTTGAGACGATTGCTGAGAAGGTGAGGCGGGCCGACATGCGCTACTTTCCGCATCGGATTGCCTCGAGCCTCGGGACAGAGTTATACCATGTCACAACTGCAGGAGAACTCGAGCTAGACTCGAACTTCCAGTCACTGTTCCCGTCTGATTTCTCTCGCCGTGTCGAACAGGTCGTGACTCACCATGCGCTCACGATTGAGTCGCAGACGAACATGGGGACGAACGCGTGGATGCACAACTATTATTACTTCGGTGAAGATGAAGTCGAGCTAGAGCGTATCCAAACGGCCGCTCGTGATTTTGGGATCGCGGTCAACGTCAGTCGCTGCAATCCGCTCGCCGGAGATCCCGTCGGGGCGTATGATATCGACTTCATCCCACGCGGAGCCGGGAAGACCGCCGCGGTCGATTACGTCTGTACCCGCTGTGCATTTCAAGTAGGCGAAGCGTATGCGTTCGGTGACAGTGGGAACGACTTGGCGATGTTGAAGCACGTCGGTAACGGATACGTCCTCGGCAACGGGACGGAGCAAGCCATGTCTGAGCACGATCGTGTGACCGCGGGAAGTTATGCGGAAGGAATACTAGAGGTGTTGATGCGGTTTGTGCAGGAGACACGGTCGCACTAGTTCACTTCATGCACTTTAAGCGAAGCGGAGTGCCGATTGTTGCGCGCTCGCGAGCAAATGGGACCGAACCGTTCTCGTGGAAAAATCAAATGAGACGTGACTGTGCCAAAGTTCGGTGAACACGGTCACGAGGGCGGCTTCCGCCAAGTCAGGGCGTGTCGTCAAACGCAGTGTGACGGCGTATAATATGCGTTCGTAACGGTCGTATAGGAGTTCTAAAGCGAGGGCGTCTTTTTGTTGGATGCGTTCGTACAATTCGCGGTCGGTAATAAATGACATTGTAAACTCCTTCAGAGGGTCCAGTTCTCTCATGTTTTGGTCGCGGTGGTCAATCGGCTAAATAAGTAATGATTATATTTCACTAATCACCGCGCCGTAAACGGTTACTTTGACCGCGGAGCACATTCAAAAACACCCGAAGAACCGTTTATGCGGGTCTTCGGGTGTTTTAGGTCAAAATGAATGATAGCAGTGGGGGCAAGTTTGGCTACTGCCCGGTGCCCGTTTGAACGTCTGTTTACAGTTCGGGCACGTGACGGTCTTGCTCTCTTGACCGAACAAGCTTCCGCGGTTGAATAAGACGTCTTTCAAGTTCGGCAACGCCTTGGCGGCAAAAATCATGGAAATAAATAAGAAGATGGCCAAAACGGCCAACATGACGTATGTCATGACGGGCGTACCCCTTTCACAAAAGATTCGTTTCTTCTAGCATACGGGAAATTACTCAAACGTACACCTTTAGATTAGAAATAAGAACAAACGTTCTGTATAATGAATGTAACAAAGGAGGGGGCAGGATGAAGGATGAAGTGACGCGTTGGATGCGGATGGGCCGGGTCGTCGAATTGATGTATGTGGATCGTCACGGGATCATCTCGAAGCGACGGGTCAAGTTGATGAAGCTACAAGGGGAACAAGTAATCGCATGGGACATCATGAAGCAAGCCCGGCGGACGTTTTGCATCGAGCGCATCCTCGCCTGCCTCCCGATGGTCGACCGGAAATTTGGAGGAGAAGAGGGAGTCGGATGACGCCACTCCCCAAATGTTCGGCGCCGGCAGAACGCGCACTGCCGCCTCTACTGATACGCTCGAACAACTCACGGCTTATCCGAGAATGAAGATCGCCGTGATGCATGGTGTCGGACCGAGTGTGTTTCGATTGTTAAAGAGTGCTTTCGCTGAACAAGGACTTCGGTTCACGGATAGCGAAATGAATTCCTAGTCCCGTTATGGGCTAGGAATTTTCTAGTTAGACGTATGTTTTCCTATGAAAGAGGGAAGTAATATATTTGTCATCTCTATTTCAGCCTAAAATCTAGTACCATGACGATAAGGTTTGTTAACCTAGCGACACCCATGAGAAAGGAAGTACACAGCATGAGGACGAAACATTTATCCGCCATTCTAGGAAATGAGATGGATGATATCGAATGTGATCCATGGGTGACCGGAATTGAAACAGATTCCAGAAAGGTCAGTCCAGGGAATTTGTTTATATGCATCCGTGGTTATACGGTGGACGGACATGAATTCGCCGAAGACGCTGTCTCTAAAGGAGCGAGCGCGGTGATTTCTGAATCTCCGCTTGACCTCGAGGTGCCAAACATTGTCGTTGCCGATACGAAACGAACGGCCGGAGTGGTGGCGAGCGCGTTTTACGACCACCCGTCCCATCGGATGCGAATTTACGGCGTCACCGGTACGAACGGGAAGACGACGACTGCTACGTTAACATATGATTTATTTCGTTTATCAGGACGTCCGGTCGGGATTGTCAGTACGATTGGAGCCCGTTATAAAGATAAGAAGTTAAAGACGCCTAACACGACGCCAGAAGCCGTCGTCTTGCACCGCATCTTGGCCGAAATGGCAGATGCCGGGGTGACCGACTGTGTCGTCGAAGTATCGTCGCACGCCATGATGGAAGGGCGCGTCGAAGGAGTCCGCTTCCATGCGGCGGCGTTTACGAACTTGACGCACGACCACCTCGACTACCACCGTTCAATGGATGAATACGCACGGGCGAAAGCGCGTCTATTCGAACAAGTTGAAACGACGGACGGCGACGCCATCATCTTGAACGCGGAAGACCCGGCGAGCGAGACGATGGCCGCATTCGCACCGACACGGCGGAAAGTCATGTACAGTACGCACGCAGACGTCCCGGCCGATATTCAAGTCATCTGGCTAGGTCACACCGTCCGCATCAAAATGAACGCGATGACAATCGAAGCACCTGTTCACTTTATGGGATCGTTCAACGCTGCCAACTTGGCCGCGGCCATCGGTCTCGTCTCGACGTCGGAGCTCATGCTTCGCGCGATTATCGATAATGTTCCAGGGCTCACACTTCCGAAAGGTCGTCTCGAGCGGCTTGACACGGAAGATGCGGAGATTTATATCGACTACGCCCATACACCGGACGGGCTTGAAAAATGTCTGTCCACTTTACAAAAAGGGGAGCGGCAGCTCGTCGTCGTCTTGAGCGCGGCCGGAGACCGTGACCCGACGAAACGGGCTGAGATGGGACGCATCGCGAGCCGCTATTCGGACGATTTGATTGTGACGGTACATGATGTCCGAACCGAAAATCCGAAGCAAATCATTGACGGGCTGCTCGAAGGGATCGACGCGGACACGCATTATGTGACGTTTGAAGCACGAAGAGACGCGTTGCACCATGCGGCCGTGCAAGCGCTCGACGGCAAGCGCATCGTCGTCGTCGGAAAAGGGCACGACCATGTCGAACGTGTCGGCAGCGAAGCGATCCCGTTCAATGAATCGGATATCTTGTTAGAAGAACTGAAAAAATTAAAAGGCCAAGAACCGGCCGTTTGAATTTCATTACCAAGCATACAGAAGAAGGGCTGAATCGTTGGATTCAGCCCTTCTTTGACGTTTAGTCGTTCATGCGGACGACGGTCCGGCCACTCAGCTCACCGCGCATCATCGCCTCGGCTTGACGCGGGACGTCATGGAGCGGGATCTCGTGCACCATCTGGTTGAGTACGTGCGGTTCGATCAGCTCGTGTAGACGCTCCCACGCCGTCACTCGTCTTGCGATCGGCTGCATGACCGAATCGATGCCGACGAGACGGACGCCTCGCAGGATGAACGGGTAGACGGTCGCAGGAAGTTCGTGCCCTCCAACTAGTCCACAAGCGGCGACGGTTCCTTCGTATCGGGTTTGGCTTAAAATATTTGCGAGTGTGTTACCACCGATCGAGTCGATCGCAGCATCGAACCGTTGGCGAGCGAGTGGTCGGGGGGTTCCTTCCAATTCACTGCGTGGTATTGTCTGTTCAGCACCGAGATCAGTTAAATAAGATGAATCTGTTTTTCCAGTCGAGGCAATGGCGTGATAGCCGAGTTTATGGAGCAAGGCAATCGAGAAACTTCCAACTCCTCCGGATGCTCCCGTGACGAGCACTTCTTGACCGGGATGAACGCCTTCGTGTTCGAGTGCCTCAATCGCGAACATGGCGGTCAGTCCGGGTGTCCCGATCGTGATGGCATCTCGCATGTTCATGCCTTTCGGTAATTTCACGAGCCAATTTCCTGGAACTTGTGCAAACTGGCTGAAGCCACCGAAATGACGCTCACCGATGCCAAAGCCGGTCGCGATGACTTCGTCCCCAGGCTTGAAATCAAGATGATCAGATTCGGTGACTTTCCCGACAAATTCGCAGCCTGGGATGAACGGATAATGGCTGACGATTTTGCCCGATCCGGTCAATCCGAGGGCGTCTTTGTAGTTGAGTGCCGAATAATGGACCTCGACGAGGACGTTGCCGTCCTCTTCTTTAGGTAGTGAGTCGAGCTCGACCTCAGTCACCTCGGAATGGAGTCGGTCGTCACGCTTGTCGAGCACGAGTGCTTGAAATGAGTCGTTCATTGTAAATTGGCCCCTTTCTGTATGGCAAATCTGTTCCCTTTGTATCATTACCCACTCTGGAAAATATATACGCGAATGTTTCGTTATAACGAGGTGTGGAATGGTACAATGTAGTAGATTCAATTAGAGTGAGGAGGAATGAAGCATGCGGCACGACGACTATGAGTTTGATGAAGAAGTAGAAGTAGAAGAAGGCGAATTGTTCAACGTATACGACATTCTGCCACCAGATGGAACTATTCTCGAAATGGCGACTGCCGAAGAGATGGTCCGCGCGGCGGAGCTTGAAGCGACACATAACGCGCTCGAGCGAATCCAAGAATCAAACTTCCAGTTGTCAGGAGTAACGTTTAAAGAGTTACTGACAGAGTTCGAACGATACGAGCAAGAATCGATGGAATTCTGGACGGGCGTATATAGCCGACTGCGCATTCCATGGGCATGGACGATTCGAATCGATGTGGCCAATGGCCCGATTCACGTCGTCAATGATCGTGACATCTTTATCGATGAGGCAGACTTCGAAGAGTACGATTTTGAAGAGTTTGCCGATGATGACTTTGAAGATGAGACCGATAACCAAAACTGAATCCAAAACGTCTTTCCCTTATTCAGAAGGGAAAGACGTTTTTTTGACTTCGCTCATGTCCATACGCATACGCATCACTTCCGTGGCACCGAACCAGAGTCCGACGCTACACAGCAGGGACACACCGCTCACCAACGCTCCGACGATCGCGATATCTCCAATCATCGTGAACGATAGCACGAGGCTGAATATCCCGAAAAACAGCAATCCTCCCGCTATAGTCTTCATACATCACGCCACCCTTTCTCATTTGATTTGACTCTAGTGTAGCCGGTCAAACGAGACAGGGTTGGTCTATTTTTATACCTGGTTGAAAATTAGATGAGGTCGTGGATGGTATACGTTTTTCCATTGACAAACGGCTTGTCGATCAACTGCTCGACGAGGACGCGGCCGACCGTCTCAGGCGAGCGGAGTTTTCCTTCCGTCTCGTAAGCTTGAAACTGTTCGACATCTTGAAACGCTTCTCGTGAAGACGCGCGGATCGTCTGTTGCATGGATGTGTCCATCACGCCCGGGTTGAACAAGGCGAGGCGATGTCTCGTTCCTTCTAGTTCGAGCGCGACGGTCTCACTAAAGTGGTCGAGTCCAGCTTTCGTGCCGCAGTAGGCGCTCCACCCCGAGATCGGACGTTTGGCGGCACCTGACGTCACGTGGATGAGCGAGACGGGCACATCGTAAGCGAGGACGGCGTTCGTGATCAGCATCGGGGCGAGCAGATTCGCCTGAACGTGAGCGGTGAGCTGCTCCGTGTCGAGGTGGCCGGCCCGATGAATCGGTTCGATCAACGCCGCATTTTGGATGATGAGTAGCGACGTGGCGTCAGCGATGTACGGCTTGATTTGGTCAAGGGCTCGAAGTGTACTCGATACGTCGGATAAATCGACTTCGATATGTTTGAACGTTAAATCGCGTGATTGCGAGCGTGATAGGTTGATGACGTCGTAGTTTCGTCTCGACAGTTCTTCAGCGACAGCACGGCCGAGACCGAGTGACGCACCGGTGACAAGGGCAAGTTTCAAATAAATTCTCTCCTATTCGTGAATCGTTTTTCGAAAACCGTAGAAGGGGCGGAAGTTCAAGCGTTCATAATACGTATGCGAGGAAGCGCTCGCGAGCATCTCGAGTCGTGTCTCAGGATAGAGTGCATGGACGTGTGTCAATAACCGTTCCCCGAGGCCAAGCCGGCGGTGCGAAGCAGCGATGAGCAACTCGCACACGTAAAGGCTGACTTTTGTGTCGGTCAAACCGCGAAGATAGGCGATCACGTGTCCCGTTTCAGACTCGATGACGAAAGCGATGTTCGAGCGGCGCCATGCTTCTTTTGTCAACTCATCTTGACGAACGAGCTGGTGCCAGCCCTCAGCTTCGTTCAACGCTTGAATCTGTTCAAAATCTCGTTCATCGTAAAGACGGATGATCATCAAGACGCACCCACTTTCACTTCAATCGCTTTCATCACATCAAACGCCCCCTCTGACTCGTTCGAACAGACGACAGAAGTGACTTCGAAAGCAGGGTAATAGGCGGAATGGAAGCTGACACCGGGATCGTAGCCCATCACGTGATATTTGAATACCTCTTCGTTAGGTTCGAGTTGAATCCAGACGCCATACCCGTAATGTCCGCCCCGGTCATTGACGGTCACGTGAGGTGTCAATAACCGCGTTGTCATCTGTTGACCGAGAAGACGATGCCTGAGCAACGCGTCCCATAGTTTGGCCATGTCGGCCACCGTCACGAACGCCCCTCCGTCCGAACCGCCTTTGACGGGAATAGAGTACTGGTTTGTCCGCCATGAACCGTCCGGATTGTTGATATAGCCGAGCGCCGTATCGGCAGGCAGGGCGTCAAGCGAGAAGTAACCGGAGTCGGTCATGCCGGCCGGTGTGAAGACGAACTGTTCGATGTAATCCGAGAACGTCAATCCGCTCGCTTGTTCGACAATGAGACCGAGCAAAATGTAACCGGCGTTATTATAGTGGAATTCGCCGATTTCATGTTTCATTGACTGTTGCTGGAACATGGGCAAAAAGTCGCTCAATCGTCTTAGCTGATACATCGGACGTTGTTGCCATAACTCTTCAAAGTCGTCCATGACGGATTCATCAAAATAGTCCGGGATGCCTGACGTATGAGTGAGTAACGTTTCGACTGTCACACGTGTATCAAACTTAGGTAAATCAAGGGATAGACAGTCTCGGAGCAGCGAAGTGAACGCCAGCTTCCCTTGTTCGACGAGCTGACAGATGGCGATCGCCGTGAACAACTTACAGCCAGAGGCGATCCCGAACCGAGTCACGTCACGGTTTGGCAGTCGTTCGGAACGATTCGCATATCCTTGTTGTCGTTCAATTAATAGGTCGTGCTTTCGGACAGCGAGACATGTGCCTGAAAAAGCGGATGAGATTTCAAAATCTGACCAATTAGTATTCATGAGTGGACCTCCGACGTTTGGCTGTTCCTTTCCGTTTCTAAGTATGTAAATCATACCATTACACATTAACCTAAATAATGGAAAAATGATAGGTGTCATTCTTATGGTGAGGCGATTTTGCAGATGAAAAAACACCGTTCGAACTGATTCATTTCAGCAGGAACGGTGTTTTTGTAAAGAGGCAGGTCACCCGCCGCTCGCTTTTTCTTCGAGCTCGGTTTCGGTCGTTCCAAGGTTGTTCAAGTACACCTCGTATCTCGGGAGCCAGTACCGGTACGATACCCAGACGAGACCGCTCGTCGCGGCGAACAATGTCAGCGTCGCTGGCCAGAACCAGCCCGAGACGATCCCGTCCGCATAGGCGAGACCGATCGGAGAGAAGACGAAGTAGACGAACACCATCGAGGCGACGAGGATGATTGACGTCGAGATCGCATGACGCCAAGGTTTCACCCGACCGAGGTCGATCCGGATCGGCTTGATTTGTTGCATCGGACGCAGTTTGGCGAACAACAACATGATACTCGTCTCGATGACGAACAAGATGCCGTAGATGTGGATGAAGTTGATGCCAAGGTCAAATCCGAACCACTGTTTCATACCCCAGACTAAGAAGTAGTACGTGATGACGTGGAAGCCGATGACGATTTTAGCGGCGATCGGCGGCACGCGCTTGACGAGCATGCCAATCAAGACGACGACGAGAATCGGGATGTTGAAGAAACCGGTGAAACGGCGAATCAAGTCCCAAAGACCGTCCGGCGCGTACATCAAGTTCGGTGCGACGAAGAACGAGACGAGCGCGACGAACGTCCCGAACCATTTGCTGACCCGGATCAAATCTTTGTCCGAGGCATCGGGTTTGAACTTCGGTTTATAAATGTCGAGCACGAACAGTGTGGCGATACTGTTCAGCAATGAGTTGAACGAGCTGAACACCGCGCCGAGCAAGACGGCGAGGAAGAAGCCCATGAGCCACGTCGGTAACAAATCGGCGATCAAACTCGGATAGGCGAGGTCTGCCTTGTCCATGTTCGTGCCGTATAAGTGAAACGCGATGATGCCTGGAAGCAGCATAAAGATCGGAACGAGCAACTTCAAATAACCGGTGAAGAGGACACCTTTTTGTCCTTCGGCGAGGTTTTTAGCCCCAAGAGCCCGTTGAATGACATATTGATTCAACGCCCAGTAGAACAAGTTCGCGAAAATCATTCCGGTGAAGATGGATAGGAATGGCACCGAGTCGTTCGATGACCCGATCGCGTTCAACTTTTCAGGGTTCGACGTCGCGATCGTCTTCATCCCTTCGACGACGCTGCCGTCGCCGAGTGCGATAAAGCCGAGCGTCGGGACGAGGAAGCCGATGATGATGAGCCCGATGCCGTTGAGTGTATCCGACACCGCAACGGCGCGGAGGCCGCCGAAAATGGCGTAGATAGCGCCGATGATACCGATGAACCAAATGACGAGCCAAAGTGACTGTTCAAAGCTGATCCCGAGCAGTTCGGGCACGTCGAAGAGCTGTAGGACCGCGAGTCCGCCGGAATAGAGCATCGACGGAATCGTGACGCACATGTAACCGAACAAGAACAAGAGGACGGTCAAGCGCCGGACGTCCTCGTCATAGCGTTGACTTAAAAACTCAGGGATCGTCGTGATCCCGATGCCGAGAAAGCGTGGCAGTAGGAATAGTGCCATGATGATGGCGGCAATCCCGGCCGTCACTTCCCATGCCATCGCCGACATGTTGCCGGCGAACGACTGCCCGTTCAAGCCGATCAACTGCTCGGCCGATAAGTTTGTGAGCAGGAGCGACCCGGCGATGAAGAGACCGGTCAGCCCGCGACCAGCCAAGAAATAATCATCGGCGCTGTCGACTTTTCCTTTTGTCAGGCGATAGGATACGTAAGCGACGAGTCCCATGAATAAGGCTCCGGTCACTAATATGTATATAACTTGTTGAATCGTCACGATTTATCCCTCCTTGTATTACTTCTTATCTATAAGTACTTTTCGTAATTACCCGCCTGGCACGATAATTATTTCCCATCATAGCTTTTGTAAACAAACCGTAACAAAGCTCACACGAAAAAAGACACCTGAAACGTCAGGTGTCAGAAAAAGCGAAGCAATGAAGTGGCGACAGTGAAGTAGATGATCAATCCGAGATTGTCCACGACCGTCGTGATGAATGGACCCGAGGCCACGGCCGGATCGAGTTTCAGGCGGTTGATCAAGAGCGGGACGAGTGTACCGACAATCGTGGCAACGCTCAGTGAGGCGAAAATCGACAAGCCGACGATTATGCCGATCAAGGCGCTATCGTACAGGACCGTGATGACCCCGAAAATAACGACCATACAGGCGAGTCCAAGCAGGACACCGGTTCCGAACTCCCGGCGAATCATCTTGGCGACATTTTTCCGATTGATCGTGCCGAGCGCAATCGAACGTACGGCGACGACGAGCGACTGGGTGGCGGCGTTTCCGGCCGATCCCATGACGAGTGGCATGAAGACGGCGAGCAAAACGATCGTCTCGAGCGTATCTTCAAATCCACCGATCGTCGATGCGGTGATCATCCCGAGGAACATGAGGCTGATGATCCAAGGGGCACGTTTTTTCGCTGCCTCGACCGGGCCCATGTTGATGTCAGACGAGCCTTTCGTCGCGGACAGCTCTTCAAAGTCTTCGGTCGTCTCGCGTTCGATGACGTCCATGACGTCGTCGACGGTGATGATGCCGAGCAGGTGATCATCGCTATCGATGACCGGGAGCGCGAGCAAGTCATACTTTTGGACGGTTCGGGCCAAGTCTTCTTGATCGGCCATGACGTGGGCCGAAACGACCCGCCGCCCCATGATGTCAGCGATGAGATGGTCGAGCGGGGAAACGATCAAATCACGGAGCGACACAACGCCGACGAGACGTCGGTCTACATCGATTACATATAAATAGTAAATTGTCTCAGCTTCAGGACCGAGGTCACGCAACTCTTCGAGTGTCGCCCCGATCGTTTTGTCGGCCTGTAACACGATGAACTCGGTCGTCATGATGGCACCGGCCGTATCATCTGGATAGCGCATCAAGTCTTTGACCTCGGTCGCCTCGGTCTCGTCCATCTGTTCGAACAGTTCGTTCATGAAATCGTCCGGAAGTTCGGTCATGAGGTCGGCGGCATTATCCGAGAACATATCGTTTAAGACGCTGACCGCATACGGGCGTGGCATTTCTTGGATGAACTGCTGTTGTTCATCGAGCTCTAATTTTTCAAATAAATCGGTGTACTCTTCAGGTGATAAAGCGCTGTATACAAACGCCCGATCGGGTTGGTTAAGTTCGATGAAGATGTCGGCCTGTTCACCCGGGTGAAGTGTTAAAAACACGTCGCGGAAATCGACCGGATCCCCTTTTTGGATGAGCGCTGTCACTTGGGCTTCATGACGCGCGCGTTCTGTACGTTCGATGGCCATCGACTCACTTCCTTTTCTAAAGTCATTTTTCGTATCCTGTCGTTATCGTACCTTAATTTGAAAAGAAAAAATAATGGATTTTATTCACAATTCATACATCGTGTATCCATCCCAACCGTCGCCCTCTCCTTGTTCATTGATTCACAACCGTTTGTTCATTCAATTTGACTCATATTGTATCCATTTTTTTGTGGAATCGACCACAATCAGAACGTCGGAATTACCCGCCTCGGAATCGGGTAAGTTGATAATGTAAGGGTAGAAACACACCCGAATCACTAGGAGGAAGCGAGATGATATCGATGACGGATCAATTGACCGCACGGGATACAACGCTGAAACATCCGATTCACGTGTATTCAGAAATTGGTGAACTAAAGACTGTACTATTGAAGCGTCCAGGACGCGAACTTGAGAATTTGACGCCGGAGTATTTGGAACGACTCCTGTTCGACGACATTCCACATTTGCCGGTCATTCAAAAAGAGCACGACTACTTTGCGAGCGTGCTACAAAACCGGGGCGTCGAGGTGCTCTATTTAGAAAACTTGATGGCAGAGACACTATCGCTGCCTGGCGTACGTGAACGATTCGTCGCCGACATTCTTTCGGAATCAAAATCAAATATTAACGGTTCATACGAGACGCTCAAAGAGTATTTACTCGCTTATGATAACGAACAGTTGATCGAGACGGTCATGGCCGGTATCCGTAAAACCGAGATCAAGCGCGAAAAGCGCCGTCATCTGCACGAGATGATCGAGGACACGTATCCGTTCTTTCTCGACCCGATGCCGAACCTGTACTTCACGCGCGACCCGGCCGCGGCGATTGGGAACGGCTTGTCGATCAATCGCATGAAAGAACCGGCGCGTCGCCGCGAATCACTGTTCACGCAATATATTATGAGATACCATCCACGCTTTGCGAAGCATGATATCCCGATCTGGTCGGATCGTGACTATCGGTTCGCGATGGAAGGCGGGGACGAACTCGTCCTATCAAAAGAAGTCGTCGCCATCGGGATATCGGAACGGACGACCGCCCAAGGAATCGAGCGCGTTGCCCTCAACTTGCTCGCGAACGGGGGCACGTTCAAGAAAGTCATCGCCATCGAGATTCCGAAGTCGCGTGCGTTCATGCACCTTGATACCGTCTTCACGATGGTCGACCACGATAAGTTCACGATCCATCCTTTCATCCAAGGACCGGGCGGCAAGATGAACATCTTCGAGCTGACGTTGAACGCGGAAGGTGAGCTGCACATCACGCAACACACTGATTTGTTGAAAGTGTTGAAATCGGCTCTCGGCCTAGAGGAAATCGTGTTGATCCCATGTGGTGGGGGCGACCCGATCGCTGCGGCGCGCGAGCAATGGAACGATGGGTCGAACACGCTCGCAATCGCCCCAGGTGTCGTCGTTACGTATGACCGGAACTACGTTTCGAACGAGCTGCTCCGTTCAGAAGGGGTCGAAGTCATCGAAATCATGTCGAGTGAGTTATCACGAGGCCGTGGAGGCCCACGTTGTATGAGTTGTCCAATTATCCGTGAAGATATTTAACGAGGAGGAGAAACACATGTCCACAACGTTCAACTTTGATTTGAAAGGTCGTCATTTTTTATCGCTTAACGAGTTTTCGCGGGACGAACTGAACTACTTGATCGACTTATCGGCAGCGTTCAAACGTCAAAAGAAACAAGGGATTCCCCACCGGATTTGTGAAGGCAAGAACGTGGCGCTCTTGTTTGAAAAACCGTCGACACGGACGCGCTGTGCGTTCACCGTTGCGGCAATCGACCTCGGCATGCATCCTGAATACCTCGGGAAATCGGATATCCAGTTCGGGAAAAAAGAATCGGTCCGTGATACGGCGATCGTGCTTGGACGCATGTTCGACGGCATCCAATTCCGTGGCTTCGCTCACGAAACGGTGGAAGGTCTTGCACGGGATGGCGGGGTCCCAGTTTGGAACGGTTTGACGGACTTGTATCATCCGACGCAAATTTTGGCCGACTTCTTGACCGTCAAAGAACAAAAAGGTGATTTGGCTGGCATTCGTTTCGTCTACGTTGGAGATGGACGCAACAATATGGGCAACACGCTGTTGATCGGTGGTGCCAAAGTCGGCATGGACATGCGAATCTGTGCGCCGAAATCGCTCTGGCCGTCTGACGAGGTCGTCGATTACGCGCGTTCGGTCGCGGCTGAAACAGGAGCACGCATCACCTTGACGGAGAGCATCGACGAAGCTGTCGCTGATGCGGACGTCATCTATACCGATGTGTGGGTATCGATGGGCGAAGAAGCTGAATATGAAGAGCGGATCAAGCTCCTTCATCCGTACCAAGTGAATATGGACATGGTCGAGAAGACCGGAAATAAAGACGTCATGTTTCTGCATTGCCTGCCGGCGTTCCACGATTTAGAGACCGAGGTCGGGCGAGCGATTCATGAACAATATGGACTGAAAGAGATGGAAGTGACCGACGAGGTGTTCCGCAGCCGCCATTCATACGTGTTCGATCAGGCGGAAAATCGGATGCACACGATCAAAGCCGTCATGGCGGCGACACTCACCGATACGTTTGAATGGCTCGAACGCTGACGAACGAGGAGGCATGTCCTCCTCATTCGTACTAAACGAAAGGGATGAGTTATATGTCTACTAAATTAGATCATGACTCAAGTGGTTCGGCTGGTGCGAGTCCTGGTAAAAAAGATCAACGGTTAGGTCTTGGTGCACTGACAGCCCTCGTCGTCGGTTCGATGATTGGAGGGGGCGCCTTCAACTTGGCGGCCGATTTGGCCCAAGGCGCGAACGCCGGAGCTATTTTGATCGGGTGGGTCATCACCGGTATCGGGATTATCACGCTCGGTCTCAGTTTTCAGAACTTGACGATGCGTCGCCCTGACCTAGACGGCGGGGTATACAGTTACGCTCGCGCCGGCTTTGGCCAGTTCGTCGGCTTCAACTCGGCGTGGGGCTATTGGTTATCCGCTTGGCTCGGTAACGTCGCCTACGCCACACTATTGTTCAGTTCGGTCGGTTACTTCTTCCCGATCTTTGAAGGTGGTCAAAACATCGCCTCGATTATCGGCGCCTCCATCATGTTGTGGCTCGTACACTCGTTGATTTTACGAGGCATCCACGAAGCATCGATGATCAACATCATCACGACAATCGCGAAACTCGTTCCGATTTTTGCCTTTATCACCATCACCTTGTTCTTCTTCAATATCGATAACTTCACGTTCGACTTTTGGGGCCAAGGCGGCTTCTCGTGGGGCAGTGTGAGAGACCAAGTCGTGTCGACGATGCTCGTCACGCTTTGGGTATTCATCGGTGTCGAAGGGGCGGTCGTCTTGTCGGGCCGGGCCCGTAAGCGCTCGGACGTCGGGAAAGCGACCGTCATCGGCTTACTCGGTACGCTCGTCATTTACTTGCTCATCTCGATCATGTCACTCGGATTGCTGAACCCTGAGAGCGTGGCGAACGCTTCGCAACCGGCGATGGCGTACTTGCTCGAATCGGCTGTCGGACCGTGGGGCGCGATGCTGATCAACGGGGGCCTCGTCATCTCGGTACTCGGTGCTTGGCTTGGATGGACGTTGCTTGCGGCGGAAATCCCATTTGTTGCCGGTAAAGACGGCGTCTTCCCGAAATGGTTCACGAAAGAGAATAAAAATAACGCACCGGCCAATGCGCTCTGGCTCACGAACGGGTTGATTCAGTTGTTCCTCTTCACCTTCCTGTTCTCAGACGCTGCTTATAACTTTGCGTTCTCACTCGCTTCGAGCGCCATCTTGATCCCGTATGCGTTCTCGGCGTTCTACCAAGTCAAAGTCGCCAAAAACGGGATTGGCTATGATGCCGGGGAACGTCGGACGCGTGACCTTATTATCGGTGCGGTCGCCTCGATTTACGGGATCTGGTTGATCTACGCGGCCGGTATCGACTATTTACTGCTCACGACACTTCTGTATGCACCAGGGACGTTGCTCTATATTAAAGCGCAGCGTGAGAACGGAATTAAGACGTTGACGAAAACCGAATGGATCGTGGCTGGTATCTTGACCGGACTCGCGATCTTGGCAGTCGTACGGATTGTATCAGGCAACATCTCAGTCATATGATCGGGGGAATCGAGCATGCGTAACAAACGAGTAGTCATCGCCTTAGGCGGGAATGCGATTCAACAAGGAAAAGATGCGACGGCGGGCGCTCAAATTCGGGCCGTCGAGGCGACGGCCCAGTCGTTGGTCGCCCTTATCGAAGAAGGCGTCGACGTCATCATCACGCACGGGAACGGCCCGCAAGTTGGAAACTTGATCTTGCAACAGGCGGCCGCGGACAGTGCGGCGACGCCGGCGATGCCGCTCGACGTCTGTGGAGCGATGACGCAAGGGATGATCGGGTATTGGTTCGAGAACGCCCTCACGAAGGCGCTTCGGTCGCGCGGTCTCGAACGTTCCGTCGCCCCAATCGTGACGCGGTGTGTCGTCGATCCGAACGACAGTGCCTTCAGTCACCCGACGAAGCCGATCGGTCCCTTCTATTCAGAAGCGGAAGCGTCGGTGCTCGAACGGTCGACAGGTCATGTGTTCAAAGAAGATGCAGGCCGCGGTTATCGCCGCGTCGTACCAAGTCCGTACCCGACAGCGATTTGTGAGCATACGGTCATCCGTGACCTCGTCGACAACGGCCACATCGTCGTCGCGTCCGGCGGTGGCGGGATTCCCGTCATCGACACGCCAGACGGATACGTCGGGGTCGAAGCGGTCATCGATAAAGACTTTGCCGCCGCGAAGCTCGCAGAACTCGTCGAAGCGGACATGTTGCTCATCTTGACGGCCGTCGAGCACGTCTACGTCAATTTCGGAACGACCGAGGAAGCCGCGTTAACCGAAACGACAAACGAGCAACTCGAGACGTATATCGCCGAAGGTCAGTTCGCACCGGGCAGCATGTTACCGAAAGTTCGGGCCGCCTTGCAGTTTGCCGAGTCGGGAACGGGACGCGTATCCGTCATCACGTCGCTCGAGCAGGCGCACGCTGCTGTCCGAGGAGACGTTGGGACGAGAGTCCGGCTCGCTGCGACGCTCCAACAATGATCAACGCCGTAGACATCTCGTCTACGGTTTTTTTTGTGCATAACGCGGACTGGCCGTTTTTGAACCGCGAACAAGGGGAAGGGTTGTTGTATGTCAAACCTGACATTGCTATCATCATCTGTGTAAACGGTTGCACTAATATGGGGGAAGGATGTGACGAAGAGCGGAAACGCTCGAACTTATGCGTCTATTTGAACAGGAGAACGTATACACAAAGCAAATGAAGCCACTTGCAGATGAACGTGCCGTCGTCCAAGGGAGCTGCTATCGCTTCACGGTATTGACGAGCCAGTTGATCCGGATGGAGTACGCCGAGGACGGTGTGTTCGAAGACCGACCGACCCAAGTCGTATGGAACCGGGACTATGACGTCCCTGACTTCCGGATCATCGAGGACGAGAGTGAACTGCAAATCATCACCGATCACGTTCATCTGTATTATACGAAAGGACCGTTCGCGCCGAACACGCTCTACGTCGACGTGAAAGGGAACTTTAGCACGTATTATAGCCGCTACACGTTCAACGGCCCGGAACGGACGCTGAAAGGGACGGCCCGAACGCTCGATCATGTCGATGGAGCGACCGAGCTCGGGGAGGGGATCGTCTCCAAGCAAGGTTATGCGGTCATCGACGATTCGGACTCATTTCTCATGACAGATGACCGCTTCGTTGAGCCGAGACGAAAAGGCATCCATGATTTGTACTACTTCGGCTACGGGCACGAATACAAGCAAGCGCTTCACGATTTTTATAAGCTGACAGGTCCGACACCGATGTTGCCGCGAAAAGCACTCGGCAACTGGTGGAGCCGCTACTGGCGCTATGACGAGACCGAGTACAAAGGCCTCATGCGTCGGTTCAAAGAGGAAGACATCCCGTTCTCTGTCAGCGTCATCGATATGGACTGGCACGTCACCGACGTCCCTGAAGAATACGGGAGCGGCTGGACCGGCTACTCATGGAACAAGAATCTGTTCCCGGACCCAAAAGGCTTCTTGACGTGGTTGAAAGAAGAGAACCTGCTCGTCACGCTGAACTTGCACCCAGCCGACGGGGTCCGGGCGTTCGAAGACCAATACGTGGCGATGGCCGAAGCGATGGGGCTCGACCCGTCGAACGGGGATCGCATCCCATTCGATTTCTCTGATAAACGCTTCATCCAAGCGTATTTTGAACAGATGCATCATCCGCACGAGGTAGACGGCGTCGATTTTTGGTGGATCGACTGGCAGCAAGGGTCGACATCGAAAATGGAAGGGCTCGACCCGATGTGGATGTTAAACCATTATCATGCGGCCGATATTTCCCGGGACGGAAATCGTCCGCTGATCTTCTCGCGTTATGCCGGACCGGGAAGCCATCGCTATCCTGTCGGTTTCTCGGGAGATACGCTCATCTCTTGGGCATCGCTTGCGTTTCAGCCTTACTTCACGGCGACGGCATCGAATATCGGTTACGGTTGGTGGAGCCACGACATCGGCGGGCATTACCGAGGGTCGAAAGACGATGAGCTCGCCGCGCGCTGGGTCGCGTTCGGGGTGTTCAGCCCGATCATGCGCTTGCATTCGACGTTCAGTATCTTTAACGGCAAAGAGCCGTGGCGCTTCGGTCTCGAGTCCGAAAGGTCGATGAAGTCGTTTTTACGACTCCGCCACCAACTCATCCCGTATTTGTACACGATGAACCGGCGTAATCATCAGGATGCGCTCCCGCTCATCCTCCCGATGTATTACGATCATCCCGACGAAGAAGCGGCGTATGGCGTGCCGAATGAATACTACTTCGGCAGTGAACTCGTCGTATCACCGATCGTCGAGCCGATGAACAAGTGGCTTCACGTCGCGGCGACGAACGTCTGGTTGCCGACAGGCGATTGGTTCGACTTCTTTACGGGTCATCGCTACGAAGGTGATAAGTCGATCCGAGTGTTCCGTGGGCTTGACGAACAGGCCGTGTTCGCGAAAGCTGGAGCGATCGTCCCGCTGGCCGCTCATCGCTCTGGACGCAACGACACCGACAACCCGACCAATCTCGAAGTCGTCGTCTTCCCAGGGGCATCGAACACGTTCACGCTGTATGAGGATAACGGGACCGACCGGGCTTATGAGACCGGGGCTTACGCCGAGACGACGTTCACCCTCGACTGGGACGAGCGCAGCCTGCACGTTCATGTCACGGGCGACACGTCCGTCTTACCGTCAGACCGGACCATCACATTACTCGTACGCGGGGTGACCGGTTCGGGTGAGTATAAACCGGAGACGCAGACGTTACGACTCGAACTCGGTAAAATTGATGAGGAAGTGACGGTGTCGCTCCCTGTCGAGGTGACGAACAACGGTCATCGACTGGAGCGCCTGTATCGCTTCATTGACCGCGCCGAGATATCTTACGATTTGAAAGACCGCCTCTACCGGATGGCGGCGTCGAAGACGAGACTCGAAGCGTGGCTGTTTGATCTCCATGCGCTCGAACTCGAACGCGATTTGCAAGATGCGATCATGGAATTGATGCTCGACTGAGGAGAGGGGGCAACCCCTCTTTTGTCTTGTCAGAAAACTGTCGGAATTTGAAAGCGTTTTCACAAGATGGGTCTCGTATACTAAAAGAAAGATGAACAGTTCGGGAAGCGAGGGATTGATCATGAGACAGCAATGGACAGTCGACGATTTAAGACAACTCGATATCTTCAATAAATGCACGAGCCGCGAGCTAGAGAGCTTGCTACCGCACGTATACTGTCGGACGTACCGCAAAGGGCAGCTTTTATTCATGGAAGGCGACCCGCGTGAGCGCGTCTACTTTTTAATCAGTGGGTATGTGAAGCTCGAGCGGTGCAATGAAACGGCGACCCATCAATACACCGACTACTTGAAGCCGAAGCAGCTGTTTCCGTACCGGGGACTGTTGACGGAAACGTATTACCAACATTCGGCGGAAGCGCTGACCGATATTGAAGTCATTTATATGCCGACGGATCGCTTTGAAGCGCTTGTCTCAAGAAATGCGACGATGCTCTTGCATATCGTCGGTCAGATGAATCGAATCCTTGACCTTCACGAACGCCGTGTTCAGGAAATCATCACGCCGAGCGCGAGCGACCGGGTGATCAATACAATCCATTACTTGATTGAAGACCTCGGAGAAAAAGAAGCCGACGGTGTGCGCGTACGTTGTCCGTTCACGACAGTTGAAATCTCGAGACTGTCGGGGACATCGCGCGAGACCGTGTCCCACATCTTGTCGCGACTGCGAAAAGAAGACATTCTCCAGTTCGACGCCCGTCAACTCGTGACGTTGCACCCTGAGTATTTCGAACAAGCGACACACTGACGCCACGCTGCATTCGTGGCGTTTTTTTGCACGTCTCGACAAGCGAAGCGTTCGCTATGGACACTTACATCAGTTATAATTAGTGAGAATCATCACAAAGAAAAATTGTCATGCACGTTTAGAAAGGATGAACGCAGTGAAACGACTGCAAGCTCTCGCTTTGGCCGAGAAAGGACATATCGTCGGGCTCGTCATCGCCGCGGTGATGATCGGGTTGTCCATCTTGGCTCAGGCTTATTTGATCGTCGACGTCGTCGACCGAGTATTTTTAAAAAACGAATCGTTCCAAAGTGTCATCCCGTCTCTAGGTTGGCTCGTGCTCGCGTTGCTCGCACGTGCCTTGTTCGGGTATGTCTCGGGACGTATCGGTGCCAACTTGTCGGAACGGGCGAAGCGGACGCTTCGACGTCAACTGCTCGACCGCTACACATCGAATCCGATCGAGACGTCTCTATCCGGACAGTCCGGGAAGAAAGTCAGTGTCTATATGGATGCGGTCGATGAGGTCGATGCTTACTTTAGCCAGTACTGGCCCCAAGTCATCCAGACGTCGATCATCCCGCTGCTCATTCTCGTCGTCGTCTTCAGTCAGCACTGGATCTCAGGTGTCATCATGATGGTGACCGCGCCGTTCATTCCAATCTTTTTCATCATCATCGGTATCGCGACCCAGAAGAAGTCTGAAGAGCAGATGGAGAAAATGAACCAGTTCTCGGGGAAATTTTTAGACGTCCTTCAAGGATTGACGACACTCAAGCTATACGGACGTGCCGAGCAAGAAGCGCAAGCGATCGAGAAGAGCAGTCTCGACTTCCGGGACGCGACGATGGTCGTCTTAAAGACCGCTTTCTTGTCAGGGCTCATGCTCGAGTTCATCTCGATGCTCAGTACCGGTGTCGTCGCCTTAGAAGTGGCGCTCCAGATGGTCGTTTGGCAAAACTTGACGTTTTTCGCCGGCTTCTTGATTCTCGTCTTGGCCCCGGAATACTATTTAGCGATCAAAGACCTCGGCAGCGCCTTCCATACCGGGCGTGGTAGCATGGGTGCGGCCGATCGTATCTTCGAGGCGCTCGACGCCCCGGACGACCGCATCGAGTGGGGAGACAGACCGCTAACAAACCGGACGCCCGAACTTGTTCTCGATGCGGTCTCGTTCCAATATGAAGGGGGGCGCTTCACGCTCCATCCGCTGAGCGGGGTAATCCCGGCACGGTCACACGTCGCCCTGGTCGGCGCGAGCGGATCAGGCAAGACGACCGTGTTGAACGTGCTGTCCGGTCTTGTGAAACCGGATAGCGGCCGCGTCCTCGTCGACGGGGAGCCGCTCGAATCGTTCACCGATACGTCTTGGTACGGGACAATCGGGTATATTTCGCAAAACCCGTATTTGTTTGCCGGCAGTCTCGCCGCTAATATCGCCCTTGGTGAGACGGCGGATGAGACTGACATCATGCGGGCGGCTGAAGCCGCCGGCCTCGTCGATGTCATCGCCAATTTGCCGGACGGATTGAATACCGAGCTCGGAGAAGGCGGTTACGGATTGTCCGGTGGTGAGCGGCAACGCCTCGCCCTGGCCCGTGCCTTCTTGAAGCGTCCAGGTATCATCTTGTTCGATGAACCGACGACCGGTCTCGATTTGGTGACCGAGAGAATCGTTCGGCGCTCGATCGAGGAGTTGTCGCGTGACGCGACGCTTGTCACGGTCGCGCACCGTCTCCATACGATCAAGCAAGCGGACGCGATTTGGTTCATGGACGAGGGGAACCTCGTCGCGAACGGCACACATGAACAGTTGCTCGCTGTCCCGGCCTACGCCGACTTGTTCACGTTACAGAAAGGGGTGAGAGGATGAACTCACTTTGGACGATCACAAAATGGATGATGAAAGAGAAAAAGGATATCATCCTCTCGATCTTCTTCGGCTATACGGCAGGCCTCGCGGCTGTCGCCTTGTTCGCGGCGAGTGGATATCTCGTGTCGCGGGCCGGCCTTGTGCCGCCCCTCTATGCGCTCATGGTGCCGGTCGTCCTGATCAAGCTGTTCGGCGTCATTCGGGCGGGGAGCCGCTACCGCGAACGCTTGGCGTCACACCGGGCGACGTTCACGATTTTAAGCGAACTGCGCGTCCGGTTTTATCGCCAGCTCGAACCGCTCGTGCCGAACATCTTCGCCAAATACCGGAGCGGGGACTTGCTCGCCCGTGTCGTCGGAGACGTCGAAAGCCTTCAAAACTACTTTTTGCGGGTGTTTTATCCACCAATCATCTTAGTGCTCGTCTTCTTGAGCACGATCTTCTTCGTCACGTTCTTCTCGATGACGGTCAGCCTTTGGCTCGTGTTCGGGGTGTTCGTGACCGGCTTTTTGATTCCGATCTTGTTTGCCGGCATCCGAGCGAAGCATGACCAGGAAATTCGGGCCTTGCGCGGCGATTTGTCGAGCGGGGTGACCGAGATGATGTACGGGTACCGCGATCTATTGTTGCACGACCAGCTCGGCCAGACCCGTGACGACTTGCTCGCTCGAAGCGATCGTTACGCCGCCGCACAGCGCCAAGACGTGACGAACCAGTTCTTCAACTCGTCGCTCGTCGTCGCCGCGTCACTGCTCGTGTCGTGGGGCGTGCTCGCGATTGGTGCCTACCTCGTCGTCAATGGCGAACTGGACGGCCTGTTCTTGGCCATGCTCGTCATGATGTCATTGACCGCGTTTGAGAACGTGACACCGATGGCGGTCTTCCCGGGTCACTACGCCGATAGTAAACAAGCGGCAAACCGCTTGCTCGAGGTCGTCGAACCGAGTGAGCACCTCGTGGCGGCAGAAGCGTCCCGTGACGACATAGCGCTTCAGACGGCGCCTGACATTTCGTTTGAACGCGTAAGTTACCGCTATCCGGATACGTTCCGTGCCGTCCTAGACACAGTTGATGTGACGTTACCGCGCGGATCGAAGACCGTGATCGTCGGCCCGAGCGGGTCTGGCAAGTCGACGCTCCTGCAACTGTTGCTCGCGTTTGTAAGGCCAGAGACAGGCGAAGTACGAATCGACGGTCAGCGCTTGAATGAGGTCACACAAACATCGGTCTGGTCTCAAGCGAGTGTCGTCATGCAAGAGAACCACTTCTTTTTCGGTACCGTCCGAGACAACTTGGCCCTTGCCGGAGACTTCTCCGACGACGAGATGGAGCTGGCGCTGCGAAGCGTCCGCCTCGGTTTCGCGCTCGATGAGCCAATGCTCGAGAAAGGGGCGAACTTGTCCGGAGGGGAACGGCAACGGCTCGCCATCGCCCGGGCGTTGTTGAAGAACGGGTTGCTCTGGATTTTAGATGAAGCGACGTCGGCGTTAGACGCGCGCACCGAATCCGATGTGTTCGCTGAAATCTTCCGGAAGGCGGACGAGGCGACACTCGTCATGGTCAGCCATCGTCTGACCGGGCTCGAACGGTTCGACCAAATCATCGTCATGGAAGCAGGTCGCATCATCGAGTCAGGGTCATACGACGATTTGATGCGCGCCCGAGGCATGTTTTATGAGTTGAAACAAATCGAACAAGATGTGTTCGCCTGAACGAAAAAAACGAGCGGCTCCGTCGGAGAGCCGCTCGTTTTTATATGGCAAATCTGGGTGCAACAAATGGGGGTTGTCGCAATGCTTTCAAAAAGAGTGTCGTGGAGGGGAATCCACGGGCCGTAACAAGTTTTGGGGAACGGTTACGTCCAGCTGTGGCAGCTACAACTCGAGTATAAGTGATAACGATTCTCATTGTCAATTAGAAAAATAAAAATAAACCGCAGACGGGATGTCTGCGGTCGAGGTCATACGAGTCGAGTCAGTTTGACGGGACGCCTTTACTGAGTGTAAAGCGGATCAAGCTGAACAAATAACGGATGTAGAACAAGGCGAACGCGTAAAATACAGCGACTGCCGGTGCGTTCAATTCGACACCCGGGATGTTCATGAGAAACTCCAAGATGAGAATCGACAGCAAGAAGACGTAGAGTCCAGCATCGAGATAGAGCGGCATCAGCTTGCCGCGTTGATGCCAAAACGTCCGGACGAGCGGGGCGACGATCATCCCGATGATGCGCTCGGCGAAGCCGATGCTAAGCACGGCGATCATAAAGGCGGCTACCGTCTCGAACGTCACAAGTTTTGAGAAGGCAAACATGGACATAAGCAGGAGCGGCCCGATGAAAATCATCATCGAAAGGGACGTGCGTAAAAAGATGAGTAGGTTCTGTTTGATTGTGTCGACTCCCCCAAAGAGCGACTGTCGGAACGTCTTGCCACGTTGATAGTCGAGGACGAACGATCCCACGAACATCAATCCGAATAGCGATAACAATATTGTCATGAAATGTGTTTCCCCTTTTTCTAGTCAAATCTATGATTAATTATGTTTATCCTAACCAAAGTCTAGCCTAGTGTACCGATTCGCTAGTTGAAAGTAAAGCGGGAAAACTGTCAAAGTTAGTAAAGTTTTGAGAACGTTATCGGCTTTATGAAGCCAAAATGAAACGGTTTCGTCCAGATTCTTTTGCGTGGTATAACGCTTCGTCGGCATGCTTCAAGACGCTATCGACTTCGATATCGTTCGAATGGCAGGCCCCGAGCGAGACGGTGATGTGAAGCGTGCCTGCACTCGTCTCGAATGGGAACGTCGAGACTTTTTCTCGTATAGATTCGGCGAGACGGGTCACTTCGTCCTTTTTGGCGTTCGGCATGACGATCAGAAATTCTTCACCACCGAAGCGACCGACGAGATGTCGGTCGTCACTTTCGGTGACGAGCAACATGCCGAGCTCGCGTAGTACGTCGTCCCCGACATCATGACCGTACGTGTCGTTGACGCGTTTGAAGTGATCGATATCGACGAGGATGAGGGCGTACGCTTCCGCCTCGACGGTCAAGTTGGCCATCGCCTCATTCAACAGACGGCGGTTGGCGATGCCGGTCAAAGCGTCGGTACGGGCGAGTTGCTGCTGATGCTGAACGTTCTCAAAGTGGCGTCTCAGCTCTTGGAGCAAGCGATAAGCGGCACAAGCCCCGGCGTAGATCATAACGATATAGACGAATAAAATGGGATAGAACAGCTCGAGCGGGAGGGCATAGTAGAGCGCCGAACCGAACGCGGCGACGCTGATCGTCGTGAAGACAAGGAGCGTGTTACGGGTGTTGTCGAGCTTGAGCCGCAACAGACTTGTCGGCAGGACGAGTGCGACCATCGTCGCGATAGCTAAGTAAAATCCGACGTATTCGCCATCCGTTATCATGAAAAAACGACCGATGAGAAACAACATACCGGCGACGACACCGCTCATCCATCCGCCGAACAAGACGGCGAGCATAATCGGGATGGAACGAAGGTCGATCAATATTTTTTCGAGATGAAGCGCGTTCGCGAGCAAAATCAAGGCGATGAGACCGCTCTGGATACCGAGCAGGATACGCAACTTTAAAGGTGACTGCGGCGTAATTCGAGGCCGGTTACGAAACGGCAAGAATGAGATGGTGAACAGGGTGAACAGAATACAAAGGTTGATGAAAAAAGAGTTGATGATGGTGAGCATACACGTGTCCCCTTGTGCGAGATAGAAAGCATTAATTCAAGTATGACAACTGTGAATCGCGATGAATCGTCAAACTGTTACCATTCACGCCATTCCTCCGTGACGTCTTCATCGGTTTCATACCCGGCGATGGCTGCACCGGCTCGGATGAAGTCGTACAGCTCCTCACGCTCGAGCGTCTCGATAAAATGGTCGTGCTCTTCGTCGAGGCCGTTCAAACGCAGGACGACATCGCGGACTGCCGATAGGATCGAGGATTCTGTGCCGTCGGAATGTACCAACGCGCTCGTATAACGCCGGAGCGCGGCGTCGACAGCGAAAATCGCCGACAGCGTATAGACGTCGTCGCCTTCGTTCAGCCGGTCTTCCCACAACAAAGTCGGGCGGTTCGCCCACAACTGGTCAAAATCCATGAATGGGTCCTCCTTCTGGCCGTGATTGTATCTTCCTCTCTATAATAGCAAAAAAGTTTGGTATGATAGAGACAAAGGGGGACTGTCCGTGCGTTATTGGGATCATTTTAAACGAGCGTTCATTCCGATTGCGCTCATCTTAATCGGTTTAGCCATCTTTTACACATTATCGGCACGAAACAACCTGGTGTTGACCATACTCGGGGCAGCGATCGTCGGTGTGATTTTATTTTTAGTGATGCGCCATATGAACCGGGTCGAAGACTGAAGACGAGAACACGTTTGGGGTTCTCGTTTTTTGTTGTCGGCGTGCTTTTTTGGGTACACTACATAGTAAGGAGGGATTCATTATGGCAAAAGCTACATTTGCGGGAGGCTGTTTTTGGTGCATGGTCAAACCGTTTCATAAATACGAAGGTGTCGAACGAGTCGTGTCCGGTTACACAGGCGGACACGTCGACAATCCGACATACCAGCAAGTCTGTTCGGAGACGACGGGTCATCTAGAGGCGATCGAGGTGACGTTCGACCCGGAGGTCATCTCATACGAAGAGCTGCTTCGGATTTACTGGCGACAAATCGATCCGACAGACGGGGGCGGACAGTTCAACGACCGCGGCGAATCGTATCGACCGGCCATCTTCTATCATTCGGAAGAACAACGGGACGCGGCCGAACGCTCGAAGCAAGAAGTCGAGAATTCGGGACGGTTCGAACGTCCGATCGAAGTCGAGATCCGTCCGGCCAAGACGTTTTGGGAAGCCGAGGACTATCATCAAGACTACTATAAGAAAAATCCGTTCCGCTACGAGATGTATCGGGTCGGTTCGGGTCGCGCCAAGTTTGTGAAAGAGGCGTGGAGCGATAAGAAACAAAAACAGGAACTGAAAGACCGTCTGACACCGATGCAGTTCAAAGTCACGCAAGAGAACGGGACCGAACCGCCGTTTCAAAACGAGTATTGGGATGAGGAACGGGAAGGGCTGTACGTCGATGTGATCGATGGTACGCCGCTCTTCACGTCCCGTGACAAGTTCCAGTCGAACTGTGGCTGGCCAAGCTTCGCGCGGCCGATCGAAGAGAAGCAGCTCGATGTGAACATGGACACGACGCACCACATGGTCCGGACGGAAGTGCGTTCGAAGCATGCCGACAGTCACCTCGGTCATCTATTTGACGATGGTCCGAAAGAACTCGGCGGCTTACGCTACTGTATCAATTCGGCTTCGCTCCGATTCATCCCGAAAGAAGAGCTCGAGTCTGCGGGATACGGGGAATACAAACATCTATTCGACGCATGAAGGGGAGACAGCCATGTTCACATCCGTCAAACAACAAATTCGCCGTGATACGATCGCGACGGTTCTAGATTATTACGATCATTCGATCCGGAACCTGACCGAAACGGCACGGCGTGAAAAGTACGACAAGATGAGTACGAGTCCGTTCTCGTTCTTTCGCGGAAGCTCGCATTTGTTCTATTACGATTTTGCGAAAGTACCGCTTGCTTTCGACACGAGCGAGGCCTATCCGACGTTCATTCAAGGGGATCTTCACTTTGAAAACTTTGGGGTGTTCGGGGACGGGGCTGGGACGATCCTTTATGATGTGAACGACTTTGATGAGGCATACCTCGGTTCGTATTTGTTCGATGTGCTCAGAATGGCCATTTCTGTCGACTTGTTCGCCGCTGAATCGGGCTTCGATTCCAACGAAGCGATTGAAGTATACGCCGAGACGTATGCGCTCGCCATCAGACGGTACGCGAAAGGGAAAGACGAAGACGTGCAGTTCACGAAAGCGAATACGTCTAAAGCCATCAAAAAAGTGATCAAGAAGGCAGAGAAGAAGCAAGACGCGTTCATGTCGGAACGGACCGAAGTCCGGGACGAAGAACGTTACTTCGCGACGAGCGATGACTTAATACCGGTCAGCGAGAAGACGGCGACGAAAATCAAACAGGCTTGGCCTGAGTATTTGAACTCGTTGTCGGAAGAGCATCGCCATCACGCCGATCATTACGACATCAAAGACATCGCCATTAAACGCGAGAGCGGGACGGCCTCGATCGGGCTCGAACGTTACTATATCTTGATCGAAGGGGCCGACGAGGAACATGACGAGGACGTCATCTTAGAGATGAAGCAAGCGCAATCGGCCGTCCCGTCCTTGTTTTTGCCGACCCATCCGTTGTTCGAGGACGGCCTGTCCCATGAAGGTGCGCGGGTCATCGCTGCCCAACGTGCCATGGTGCATAGCCAAGACCCGTATCTCGGTTACTTCACGATCGACGGCAACGAGTATTATGTGCGGCAACGTTCGCCCTACAAACGGAAAGTGAAAGCGAAGCACATCAAGAACGAATCGTCGCTGATCGAAACGTTAAAAGTCCAAGCCGAGATCACGGCGAAAATCCATGCCCGGGCCGATGCGGACGCGAACGTTCTCGAGTATGAGGCGAGCGAACAGATTGCGGAAGCCATCGGGGACGCGCTGCCGTTGTTCGTGCGTCAAATCTCACGCTGGGCTCGTTTTTATGCCAATCAAGTCCGTTTCGATTTCGAGGCGTTCACATCATGGGTCGAGACACGGTCTGAATCCGACTGAGCCGAGCAAGACACTTGCGGCGAGGGACAGGTTTGCTTCAAAATGAGAGGGAAAAGGATGTGTTCGACCTATGATCACTGAGCAACAAGTCATCGCGCAAATGAAACACGTGATGAGTCAAATCGAACAGTCGAGTGGAGAGACGCAAAAGCGCCATCTGGCCAAGTTGATGGGTTACTGTGAGCTCATGTTGGCGGAGACGACACCCGCCGCACCGGTCGCGCAGGCACCTGTCGTCTCGGCGGAGCCGAAGCAACCGTTAGACCGGCAAATGGCCGCATTCCTCGGCATCCCTCTAGAGGATGAAGACGAACCTAAAACCGATTCGCTGCTCGATTTCTAAGCTGTGCCCTCGTGGCATGGCTTTTTTTATGAGGCGTCCACATTGACTTATATACCATAGGGGGTATAATGGAGATACTAAAACTTTTAAACAACGGAGGCGTGCCCATGCTTGATTTTTTGTTTGTCGCAGTGGTGATCGGATTGATTTATTTTTGGTGGACGAAGCGAAACAGCACGAAAACAGTATCGACGGACGAGTTGAAGCGAAAGATTGCGGAAGAGCGCAACATTCAACTGCTCGATGTGCGGGAGCCGCACGAATATAAAGGCGGGCACATTAAACAAGCGAAAAACGTACCGCTCTCAGGGTTCGGTAACGCGGCAGCACAATACCCAAAAGATAAAGAACGTCCCGTTTACGTCATCTGTCAAAGCGGAATGCGGAGCCAACGGGCAGCGGCGATGCTGAAGAGTGCGGGCTATACAGACGTCTACTCGGTCAAAGGCGGCATGAGCTTCTGGCGCGGCTGAGCAACAACCGGTTGAACGATTTCGTTCAGCCGTTTTTTTGTGGGCTGATGTTTCTACTTTTGATTTGGAAGCGAGTCTGCTACGGTAGGAGAATAGGAAAGAGAGAGGGGATACCGACATGGCAGTCATTTTATTCGATATCGATGGGACGCTCGTTGACACGACCGTTCCGATGACGAAAGCGATTCACGAGGCGCTCGAACAGCTTCCGCATCTTGAAAAGCCGAGCGAGGACGCGGTCCGGTCTGGCTACGGTTTGGCTGGGGACGCCTTTTGGGAGCACGTCATCCCGGAGGCGACGCGTGAAGAGATCCGTCTCATCCGCAAACTTCGTCACGAGACACTCGAGCAGGCGATGGCGGGGCAAAACGTCTTGTTTGACGGCATCTACGACATGCTTGAGACGCTTCGCGCGAACGGGCATACGTTGACGACGGCAAGCAACTGTGGCGTTCACTATATGAACTTGATCCTCGATACGCAAGGCATCCGTCAGTTCATGACGGCACCTGAATGTCTCGAATCGGTTGGTGGCGAGAAGAAGGCCGATATTTTGACGGCGCACCGCCTGCGCCACGGAGATGCACATTATGTCATGGTCGGTGACCGCAAGTCGGACGTCGAAGCGGGCCGGGCCCATGATTTCCCGGTCGTCTTGACCGGATTCGGCTTCGGGAACGAGGACGAGTGGGCGCTCGCCGATTATGTAATCGCGACGCCAAACGATTTGGTGACGTGGCTCGACAACTGAAAAAACGCCTGTTGAAAAAATTCAACAGGCGTTTTTTTATAATCCGAGCGAAATGTATTTCACTTCTAAAAACTCTTCGATGCCGTGATGACCGCCTTCACGGCCGAGACCGCTCTGTTTCCAGCCGCCGAACGGGGCTTGTGGGGTCGAAGGTAGTCCATCGTTGACGCCGACAATCCCGTATTCGAGCGATTCCGCCAAGTAAAGGGCCTCATTAATATCTTGTGTGAAGATATAAGACGCGAGGCCGAACGGCGTGGCGTTCGCCCGCTCGATGACTTCGTCGAGCGTGTTGAACGAAGCGATCGGGGCGACGGGACCAAACGTCTCCTCGTTCATGCAGAGCATATCTTCGTTCGCATAGCGGACGACGGCCGGGCGGACGAACAAGCCGTCAAGCTGTTCGCCGCCCGTGATCTCACCCCCACGGATTTGGGCGTCCTCGAGGTGCTTCATCACTTTCTCGACCGCAGCCTCGTCGATGAGCGGACCGATGTCGATGCCGTCGTCGAGCCCGTTCCCGACCTTGAGCGCTTGCACGGCCTCGATGAACCGCTCCGAGAATTCGTCGACGATCGAACTCTCGACGTAAATCCGATTGGCGCAGACGCATGTCTGTCCACCGTTACGGAACTTGGTCGCGATCGCTTGCGGGACGGCCTTGTCGAGGTCCGCTTTCGCCGTGACGATGAGCGGGGCATGGCCACCGAGCTCGAGCGAGATCTTCTTCATCGTGTCGGCGGCACCGCGCATGAGCGTCTTGCCGACTTCGGTCGACCCGGTGAACGTCAGCTTGCGCACACGTGAATCGTGCTGCCAAACGTTGACGATACGAGCGGCACTGCCGGTCACGAGATTGATGACACCTTTCGGGAAACCGGCCTTCTCGGCCAATTTGACGAGTTCGATCGCTGTGAGCGGTGTCGCCGATGCCGGTTTCAAGACGACGGTGCAACCGGCTGCTAGAGCCGGTGCCAATTTGCGGGTGATCATCGCTGCCGGGAAGTTCCATGGCGTGATGGCAGCGATGACGCCGACCGGTTGTTTGATCGCGAAAATGCGTTTCTCGTTTGAAGAAGCAGGGATCGTCTCACCATAGACGCGTCGTCCTTCCGCGGCATACCACTCGATGAATCCGTTGGCGTAACGAATTTCGCCGATCGCTTCTTTCAGCGGTTTGCCTTGTTCTTCGACCATCGTTCGCGCGAGCGCTTCCGTCTCTTCATCGATCAAGCGATGCCATTCGAGCAGTAGGGCGCCCCGGTCTTCGGCTGTCCGCTGCTGCCAGTCTTTTAAAGCGGCCTGGGCCGCGTCGACAGCGAGGCCGGCCTCGGTCTCGTCACTCTTTGTCACGGTTGCTATTACGTTGCCGGTCGCCGGATTCCGGACCTCGATCGTCTCATTCGTCTCGATCCAGTCACCGTTAACGAAGTTGTTCTCAGCTCGCATCGTGTTCTCCCCTTTCGTCTAGGTCACACTGTAAAAGTACCCGATTTCAAAAAACATACACAATTTTACAGCGAGGCACGACAAAAAACCGTCACTCGCTTGAGTGACGGACTGATTAGACACGAAAATCTTGACGGGCCAAATGACGAATCTTTCGACCGAGGCGTCTTGAATTAAAGTAGGCGACGACGGCGACGACACCACCCGACCAAAATAGCCATTCATCAGGTCGGATGTAGCCGAACAGACCGACGAGCAGGCCGAGAACGATGACGCCCGAGTTGAACGTCTGGCGATGGAGCAATTCTTTCGATTCGAGCTCGCGTTGGAACATCGCCTGCTCAGACAACCGTTTCCGGGTCGGCTCTTTCAAATAGTTCTCGAGCAACGGCGGTACGTTCAACAGTTTCTTGCCGTAGTTGAGCGCCGTCATGACGTAGCGGTTTTGGATCGTCGTCCCGTCTGATTCGAGCCATTGAATCACGATCGGTTTACCGAGCGTGAACAAATCGATTTTCGGGTCGAGAATCTGTAAAATCCCGAGCAACGTCGAGGCGGCACGACCGAAGAAGGCGAATTCGGCCGGCAGTTGGATCGGCTCGTTCTTCACGAGCAGTTGGATATCTTGCAGCACTTTTTCGATCAATTTCGTATCGACCGTATCAATATCGGTCTCTAAATAGAATGTGACCGCCTTTTCGATTGCTTGGCGGATGTTATGTTTATTCGCCGTCGGCAACAAGAAGCGCAAGTCTTCGAGGGCATCGACGACACCGTCGTAATCGAGCGAGATGAACGCCTGCAAGATCTTCCGGATCGTCGCCATGTCTTGCGCGGTCGACGATCCGACCATGCCGAAGTCGAGCAGGATGATCGTTCCGTCGGCCCGGATCTGGACGTTCCCAGGGTGAGGGTCGGCGTGGAACTGTCCGCCGAATAATAGCTGTTCCGCGGCCATCGTGAACAGCCGTTCGGCGAGAGCGGAGCGGTCGATATTGTTTTCTTTTAAGAACGCAATATCGGTGATGCGACGGGAGTCGACCCAATCCATCGTCAATATCCGATTTGTACATAAATGATCGTAGTAGCCCGGGATGTAGACGTTCGGATTTTCAGCATACTTCGCTTTGAAATACAGCGCGTTTTTTAATTCGGTTTGGAAATTTAGTTCATCCCCGATGACAAAAATCATTTGGCGATATAAGCTATCTAAGTCGGTCGATTTGGCGAGCGGCGTCCGTTTGAGCATCGTCGTGACGATTCGCATCGCTTTGAAGTCGGTACGGATGATTTTTTCGATGTCCGGACGCTGGATTTTGAGCGCGACCCGTTTCCCGTTTTCAAGGAGCGTGGCCCCGTAGACTTCCCCGATCGAGGCGGAGGCGACGGCGTCGATGCCGACGTCTTTCACGACTTGGGTGTACGGTACGCCCCATTCGGCCTCGAGGATGGCACGAGACTTATCCCAACCTGACGTCGGTACGCGGTCGACGAGCTCGGACAACTCATTGAGGACGGACGGCGGCAGCAAGTCGGCCCGGATCGACAAGAATTGACCGAGCTTGATCAACAGTCCCTCTAGGCGGAGCGCGTTACGTTTATACTCGCGGGCGAGCTGCAACATGAGCGCCTCGTACTCTTCCGGAGAGGCGAGACCTTGCTGCTGTTTGCGGGAGAATGCATAAATCTTAATGATGAATCGGGCGAACATTGTGACGATGATCCATATACGGAACAAGGCGATTCGTTTCATAAAAATACCGACATCCTTTACAAGCAGTCGCTCGACTGATCTGATTTTTTTGTATCTTTACTTTACCATATAATGCTTTCGAGAAAGGGCAAGGGATGTTTATGGAGTGGGAATTATTGAACGTCGTCGGAACGATTGCGTTCGCGGCGAGTGGAGCCATCATCGCGATGGACGAAAAGTACGATATTTTTGGGGTTTGGTTGCTCGCCTTCACGACGGCTTTCGGCGGCGGGGCAATCCGTAACGTCTTGCTCGGCAACCCCGTCAGTTTGATTTGGCAACAAAACGATTTATTTATTCTCTGTTTTCTCGTCGCGCTCCTCATCTTCCTGCTCCCGAGCGTCGTCTTGCCGCATTGGGAAAGATGGGGCGTCATCGTCGACGCGATCGGCTTGGTCGCGTTCTCTTTCCAAGGGGCGCAAGTCGCCATCAAATTGGATTTGCCGTTGTCGGCAGCGATTGCGGCGGCCGTCCTGACCGGAGTCGGCGGTGGTGTCGTCCGCGACTTGCTCGCCGGACGGAAACCGCTTGTCTTGCAGGCGGAAGTGTACGCGATTTGGGCGATCATCATCGCGGTCGTCACGTACTACTTCCGGCTCGAAGGCGGACTTCCGGTGTATGCGTTATTGATTGTCGTAGCGACGCTTCGAGTGATATCCTACTATCGGAAGTGGAATTTACCAGCACGAAAAGTGAGATAAGGGGGAAATCATATGAAATTGTTACTCATTACCGGTGCTGCCTTGATGGCGCTCGGTGTCGCGCTCGGCGCGTTCGGGGCTCACGCATTGAAAGAGCGTCTGGCGCCGAATATGCTCGCGAACTGGCAGACGGGGGTCTTGTACCACATGATCCATGCGATCGGCATCATTGCGCTTGCTAGTATTTTGACGAAAGTGAGCATCAGTCAATTCAACACAGCCGGTTGGCTCATGTTTGCCGGCATCCTATTCTTCTCGGGCAGCTTGTATGTCATGGCGCTTACAGGTATCACGAAACTTGGAGCGGTCACACCAATCGGCGGTGTTCTTTTCATCGCGGCATGGGTGTTCGTCATCATCGGTGCATTCAAACTGTAACGAAATATCCATCGAGCGTTAACACTTCGTCTGTATCCTTAGACGTGTGAGACCCCTCGATTTCACACCCGCAACGAACATTCGGTCAGTCCTGTCATCTTCGCCTTGAGCGAGAAGTCAGACTGACCCTTTTACGTTTTTTGGAAATGGATGAGTTTAGAAAAAATGCTGGAATATGCTTTTTCGAAATAAGGTAAATTATTTACGGTTTTCAATTACTATTACAGAAACGTTTCAAACCATAAAAAATCGAAAAAACGTTGAAATACAAAGAAGAGGGAATGCCAACGGCTCTCCCTCTTCTTTGTCGTAATCAAAGTGAAATATAACTTTAACAGGAAAACATTCGACACTTCGATATAATTAGTCGTGTTGAAACTGAAAAATTAATCGTTTTTGTTACATAGCAAAACGACGAACTTAAATAGAGTATGTAAAACTAGCCCGTCAAATTAGAAAGGATGTCTGCATTGATCAATTGGAAACGTACGATCTCGACACTTACGCTGAGCGCCTTGCTCCTCGGCACGCACTCGGTAGCCGATGCCTCGACGACAATCAAAGAGAAGCAAGAGCAACAGAAAAAAGTGAAAGAACAACGCAATAGCGTCAAACAGAATCAATCGAATGCGTCTTCGAAAATCGAACAGAACACTAAAGAAATCTCGAAGGTACAAGAAGAAGTCAATAAAATGGACGCTCAGCTTCAAGACATCATCTACGACGTAGCGGCGAAACGCCAAGAAATCAAACGTACCGAGATGAAGATTGAAGATCTCGAAGCGGACATTAAAGGTTACGAGAAAAAGATGATCGCTCAAGAAAAAATGATGAAAGAGCGGATGGCCACGATGCAAACGAACGGTGGCGGTTCAATCAACTGGGCAGAATTCATCTTTGGATCAAAAAACTTCTCTGACTTGATCACACGCATGATCACGGCTGGTACGATCCAACGTAGCGACCAAGAGTTGTTCAACGACTACGAAGCGACACGTCTGTCTCTTCAAGAAGCACAAGCCGCACTCAAAGCAGAGCGGGCCTCACTTCTAGAGCAACAGAAAGCACTCGAAGCGCGTCAAGCCGAACTCGAGAAGAAGATGAAACAGCGTGAAGCTCGCATCAAAGAACTCGAAGAGAAAAATATCGAATTTGAAACGCAAATCTTCGACCTACAAGAAATCGAGGCGACGTTGATCGCTCAAGAAGAAGCGATTGCAGCTGAAATCGAAGCACAGCGCCGTGAAGAAGAAGAAGCGCGTCGTCGTGCGGAAGAGGCAGCACGTCAAGAAGCGGCTCGTAAAGCTGAAGAGGCACGCCAAGCTGAGGCTGCCAAAGCAGCGGCCGCGCAACAAGCCGAAGAAGCGAGAGCTGAAGCTGCACGTCAAGAAGAAGCGGCTAAAGCTGCTGCTGCACAAGCTGCTGCTCAGAAAAAGCAGAACAGTAATACTAATTCCCAGTCATCGTCGTCTTCAAACCAAACGACACAAAATAATGTGACAGCTTCTAAACCGGCTGCACCACCGGCACCTAAGCCTAAGCCAGCGCCAAAGCCGGCACCAAAACCGGCACCGGCTCCTAAACCGGTACCGACGACGCCGACAGCTTCGGCACCGGCACCATCGAGCGCGAAATTCATTCAACCGACGACTGGTCGTTTCTCGCAAGGTTTCGGACCGGCAAGCGGACAGTTCGGCTATTCGTTCCATAACGGTGTCGATATCGCCGGACCAGTCGGTACACCGATCCGGGCCTCGGCAACTGGAACGGTCATCCGGGCTGGATGGGGTGGCGCTTATGGGAACCACGTCATGATCGCCCACGTCATTGGCGGTCAAGTTTGGACGACTGTCTATGCGCACATGAACTCGGTATCAGTTAGCGCTGGTCAGCGTGTGACGCAAGGATCAAACATTGGAACGCTCGGGAACACTGGAAACTCTTCAGGCCCGCACCTTCACTTTGAAATCCACCAAGGCAGCTACTCGTACTCGTCTTCGAGCGCCGGTAGCACCGTCAACCCACGTCAGTTCTTCTAATCCTAAACAAACGAGCACTCGTCAATCGCGACGGGTGCTCGTTTTTGCGAATAAATAGTGCCCATCCATTGCGGATAGGCACTGTTTTTAATTAGCTTGCTCGATGTCGTCTTGTTTTGTGTCAGTCTTACGGAATCGCTCGCGAACGAGATAGATGATCGTTAAGCCGACCAACCATGGGATCCCGAACTTGAGTAAGATGTTGAAATCGGTAAACCATGTCGTGATCATTAAGCTGAGCAGCAGTCCGGCACCTAGGAGCGGTAAGAACGGATAGCCGATCATACGGACAGGGAGTTTACGCCCCGTCCATTTTTTGCGGAAGAACAAGTGTGAGACGAAGACCATGAACCATGTGAAGATCGCTCCGAACATCGAGATGCCCATGAGGAACGGATACGACGTCTCCATGAATACTTGAAGCAGTGCCGCGAGGACGATCCCGCCTGTCGAAACGAACAAGGCAGGCATCGGAATCCCGCTTGTGCTTACTTTTTTGAAGATACGCGGTGCGTCGCCGGCTTCGGCGAGCGAGTACATCATGCGCGTCGAGGCATACAATTGCGCGTTCATCGCCGACAAGGCGGCGACCAAGATGACGAAGTTCAAAATACTAGCAGCGCCAGGCACGTCAAACTGCTGCATGACGAGGACGAACGGGCTTTGATCGATACCAGCCTGCTGCCATGGGATGAGCATGAGCATGATGGCGATCGTGATCAAATAGAAGAACGTCAAGCGGAAAACGGTCGCCCGCAGCGCCTTCGGTACGGCGCGGTCCGGGTCTTTCGCCTCGCCGGCCGTGACGGCGACGAGCTCTGTCCCGAGGAAACTGAAGAGCGAGATGAAAATTGTCACCCACATGCCGTAAAATCCGAAAGCGAAGAACCCTTCATTTCCGGTCGTGATCGATTCGATCGGTGAGCCCGGTTGGCCGAACAGTGCGGCCGCACCGAGGACGATGAAAAGAATGATGGCAGTGACTTTGATGAATGATAACCAGTATTCGGTTGTCCCGAACGTATGGACGTGCCGAGCGTTGACGTAGATGAGCAATCCGCCGAACACGGCGACCCAGACGAATCCGTTCACATCCGGGAACCAGTAGCGCATGTAAATCGCGATTGCGCTCACTTCGACCCCGATTGCGAGGACGTTGGCGATCCAGTACGAGTAACGGACCAAGAAGCCGGCGAGCGGATGGACATAACGCTCGGCGATCGTGCCGAACGAGCCTGAAGTCGGATGAGCGACGGTCATCTCGGCGAGACAACCCATGAGCAAGAGGACGATAAACGCCCCGATGGCGTAACTGACGAGCACGCTCGGTCCTGCCGTTTGGATGGCGAGGCCGCTTCCGAGGAAGAGGCCCGTTCCGATGGCGCTGCCAAGCGAAATCATCGTGAGCTGTCGGGTCGACAGTTCACGTTTTAGTTTACTAGTTTCCAAAGTCAAATCTCCTTTAGTTGAGTGAAGTGTTGTTGGGGACGACTATAGCAGACAAAAAAATCACGTGTCAACTTGCGACGTTCTGAAACATGCGGTCGATTCGTCCGCACTTATAGAAGCAAAGTTTTTTTGTACACTTTTGTTTGACAGGATGAATCGGGAACGGTATAGTACGAGTTAACTTAACTGAAACGAACAAAGGCGTCGACGAAGAGAAGTAACGACGGTCCCCGCATGACAGAGAGCTGATGGTTGGTGTGAATCAGTATGCGGGACGTCGCGAATGGACTTCCGAGCTCTAAACCGAAATTTTTAGTAGGCTTTAGCGGGTTACCCACCGTTATCACGGGGAAGCGGATGATTGTCCGTGAAGTGGGTTCGACATGAACCAACGAAGGTGGCACCACGGGGTTACTCGTCCTTCTCATAGCGTGAGCTGTGAGTTGGACCGAGTGACCCTTTTTTGTTTTTTAAATTGAATCTTAAATCGATGATTGAGAAGAGTAGCGTGAAGAAGTCTCGTACAGAGAGTCAGGGGTGGTGGGATCCTGACCGAGACCGTCACGTGAATGGGCTCATGAGAGCACGGCTGAATGTTAGTAGGCCGTGACGGCTTCCACCGTTATCAGGATACGATGTGATAGCATCGGAAAGTGGGATCGATTGATCCAACGAGAGGTGGCACCGCGGTCCATACCGTCCTCCATACGACAGACGTCGTATGGAGTTTTTTTATACCCAAATCGCTTAAGGAGGAACGGACATGTTAACACGACTACTGACGAACCAAGTGACGACGACCGAGATGAAACAGGCGGCTTCCGAGTTGTTTCAAGCGGATGAAACGCAAATCACCGAGGTGCTTCTCGCATTGAAAGCACGCGGCGAGACGGCCGAAGAGATGGCGGGGCTGGCCGATTATATCCGTGAAGCGGCGACGTTCCCGGAGACGACGCTCCCTGTGCTCGACGTTTGTGGGACCGGCGGTGACGGAGCGAACACGTTCAACATTAGTTCGACCGTCGCGTTCGTTCTCGCCGGACTTGGTATCCCGGTCGCGAAACATGGGAATCGGAGCGTGTCGAGCCGGTCGGGTAGCGCCGATGTGCTCGAGGCGTTGAATATCCCGATTGTCCAAAGTGCTGACGACGTGTTAGCTGAACTTAAGCGGACGAACTTGAGCTTCTTGTTCGCCCAACACGTCCATCCGATCATGAAACATGTCATGCCGGTGCGAAAACGGCTCGGGACGGCGACGATCTTCAATCAAATCGGTCCGCTGACGAACCCGCTCAAGCCGAGACGGCAATTGATCGGCGTCTACCATCCAGACTTGATTGAGAAGATGGCTACGGCGATGCGCCATCTCGGAGTCGAACGGGGCATGGTCGTCCATGGGGCCGGCGGGCTCGACGAGGCGAGCCTCGTTGGTGCGAACGAGGTACTCTTCTTTGACGGAGAGCAGACGGCGAGATATCAAGTCGACCCGCGAGACGTCGGGTTGATGCGGGCGCCGCTGTCGGCGCTACAAGGTGGTACACCCGAAGAGAATGCGAAGACGCTCGTCGCCGTCTTGAACGGCGCGGCCGGACCGGCGCGGGACGTCGTCTTGTTGAATGCGGCACTCGCGTTATGCACATACGGCGCCGTCAAGACGTTACGTGAAGGTGTGGCCGAGGCGAGCCGAAGCATCGACGAGGGCCACGCCGTCCGCGTCCTTAAGCAACTACAAAAAACGGAGGTGGGCGCATGAGCTACTTGACGAAAATTATCGGGACGAAAATCGAAGAGGTCAACCAGATGCAAGACGTCACGGTCACGGCGACAGAGCCGATCTCGTTACAGAGGCTGGTCGCGGACGGGTTTCATATCATCGCGGAAATTAAGCGGGCGTCCCCATCAAAAGGCGTGATTCGAGCCGAACTGGATGTGGCCGAACGGGCTCAGGTTTACGAACGGGCCGGTGCGACGATGATTTCGGTGCTGACGGATACGACGTACTTTAACGGGTCGTTCGATGACTTACGCCAAGTCGCTGACGCCGTCGATATCCCGGTCCTGTGTAAAGACTTCATCATCGATGAACGACAGCTCGATCGGGCGAAAGCGGCCGGCGCGAGCGCGGCGTTGTTGATCGTCGCGGCGTTACATCCGACTCGCCTGCGCGCGTTGAAGCAACACGCGCGCCTGAACGGCCTCGACGTGCTCGTCGAAGTGCACGATGAAGCCGAACTCCAGACGGCGCTCGAACTCGGGGACGTGTTGATTGGCATCAACAACCGGAACTTGAAGACGTTCGACGTATCGCTCGAGACATCGATTGAATTGATGAAGCGTTATCCGAACGTGGCGTTCGTCAGTGAGAGCGGAGTCAGCACCGGCGAAGCAGCAAGCCGACTGCGAGACGCGGGAGCCAAAGCGATTCTCGTCGGAGAGGCGCTTATGCGACAGGATGACCCGACGGCGTTGATTGAGGAGTTGAAGACGTGTTCGTTAAAATATGTGGATTGAAAACAGAAGCAAGCGTGACGGCGGCGGTTGAAGCCGGGGCTGATGCGATCGGCTTCGTGTTCGCGAACAGCTCACGCCAAGTCGATGTGACGACGGCGAAACGGCTACGGCAGTTGATCCCGAATCACGTCCGTGTCGTCGGAGTGTTCCTCGACCCGACGCTTGATGAGGTCGAGACGGCAATCACGTGTGGATTGACGGATATCCAACTGCACCGGCGCACGTTGCCGCTTGAGACGTTCCGACAGTTCAATCTGCCGATCATCGAAGCGAGCAGCGAGACGGAGGCGGATATCGTCTTACTGGATGCACCGACGCCCGGGAGCGGGGAGACGCTCGACTGGTTGCAGTTGGAACGTCCGCAGCGAACGTTCTGGCTCGCCGGTGGTTTGACGGCCGACAACGTGAAACAAGCGATGCACGACGTACGGCCTCACGGGGTCGACGTCTCAAGCGGCGTCGAGACAGATGGAGAGAAAGATATCGATAAAATTCGCACGTTCATCAGACGTGCCAAGGAGGAAACACCATGTATACACAACCAGTGAACGGGAAGTTTGGCCCGTACGGAGGAAAATATATACCGGAAACACTCATGCAGGCCGTTGAAGAACTCGAGGTGGCTTATGAGGAAGCGAAGTTAGATCCTGAATTTCAAGAACGCTTCGACGAGTTGCTCAGCGAATACGTCGGGCGGGAGACTCCGCTTTATTATGCGGAGAACATGAGCCGACGCCTCGGGACGAACGTCTACTTGAAACGGGAGGATTTGAACCATACCGGTGCCCATAAGATCAACAACACGATCGGGCAGGCGCTGCTCGCCAAGCGGATGGGGAAACAGAAAATCGTCGCCGAGACCGGTGCCGGACAACACGGTGTGGCGACGGCGACAGTGTGCGCGCTGCTCAACTTAGAATGTACGATTTTCATGGGTGAGGTCGATGTCGAACGGCAAGAGTTGAACGTGTTTCGGATGGAACTGCTCGGGGCGACGGTCATTCCGGTGAAGTCAGGCAGCCGAACGTTGAAAGATGCGGTCAACGAAGCGTTACGCTACTGGGTCAAACACGTTGACGATACACACTACGTCATGGGCTCTGTACTTGGACCACACCCATTCCCGACGATGGTGCGTGACTTCCAAAGTGTGATCGGAACAGAGACACGGCGCCAAATTTTAGACAAAACCGGACGCTTGCCGGATGCCGTCATCGCTTGCGTCGGTGGTGGCAGCAACGCCATGGGGATGTTCTACCCGTTCTTGAATGACGAGGATGTCGCCTTGTACGGGGTCGAGGCAGCAGGAAGCGGCGTCGACACGGACAAGCATGCGGCGACGCTCACGAAAGGTGAGGTCGGCGTGCTCCACGGCTCGCTCATGTACGTGCTACAAGACGGGGCTGGGCAAATCCAAGAAGCGCACTCAATCTCGGCTGGCCTCGATTATCCTGGGGTCGGACCAGAACATAGTTTCTTGAAAGACATCGAGCGTGTCCGCTACGCGGCGGTCACCGATGAGGCGGCGTTAGAGGCATGTATGTCACTCAGTCGACATGAGGGCATCATTCCGGCACTCGAGTCGTCACATGCGCTCGCCTATGCCGAGACGCTCGCCGCGACGATGGACGAGGACGATCTGCTCGTCATCTGTCTGTCAGGCCGAGGTGATAAAGATGTGCATACGATTCGTGAAAGGGTGGGACAGAAATGAGCTTAGAGACAGCGATTCGAAATAGAGACGGGGCAGCATTCGTCCCTTACATCATGGCCGGAGACGGCGGACTCGATCAACTCATTCCGACGATCGAGCGGCTCGAAGCGATGGGCGCGACGGCAATCGAGCTCGGAATCCCGTTCTCAGATCCGGTAGCGGACGGACCAATCATCGAGGCGGCCGGGATGCGTGCCCTCGCGGACGGGGTGACACTCTCTGGCGTGTTGGATTATTTAATAGAAGGAACTGAGCGTTTCTCAGTCCCGATCGTCCTGATGACATACTTGAATCCGGTGTTCCGGTTCGGAATCCAACCGTTCTTCGACCGTGCGGCCGCATGCGGCGTCAGCGGTGTCATCATCCCCGATCTGCCGTTCGAAGAGAGCCTCGAACTCTTCGCGGGGATCGAACGGAACGGGGTCGCGGTCGTCCCGCTCGTCACATTGACGAGTAACAAACAACGAATCGACACGATCTTAAGTCAGGCCGAAGGGTTCGTCTACGCGGTGACGCTCAAAGGGACGACCGGAAAAGTCGACGCGTTCCCGGACGAACTGCTCGCCCATTTGCGCTCGTTGACAGAACGGTCTCCGGTCCCGGTACTCGCCGGATTCGGTGTCCATCGGGAAGATCAAGTACAAGCGCTCGGTGAGGCGTGTGACGGGGTCGTCGTCGGCAGTTTCATCGTCGAGGCGCTCCACGCCGGACGCGAGCAAGACGTCGCCGATTTGATCGCAGCGGCGCGTCGAGTCAAAGCATAAAACAAGGACCGTGCCTCGGGCACGGTCCTTGTTCGTTCATAGCTCGACGCGTTCAAGCCCGTCTTCGCCGAACTTGCGATCGAGTTGATCGTGGCGATATGTCGAGGCGAGGACGTACAACAAGTCGCCTGGTTCAATTTTCGTCTGCCCGGTCGGCGGGATGAGGTAATCTTTGCGGACGATCGCATTGACGACCGTGTTCGGCGGTAACGTGATGTCAGCGAGCGTGCGTCCGATCATCGATGACGTTTCTGTCGCCACGTACGGAACGAGCTGATGCTGCGACTGTTTACTCGACACGAGCGCGATCGTATACGGTGAGCGAATCTTATCCGGCCCGAGCAGGTTCAGTCTGGCCGCGAGCGGTGTGAGCGTCGTTCCTTGAATCAACGCGCTCGTCACGACGACGAAGAAGACGGCGTTGAAGATGAGTTGGCTGTTGTCGATCCCGGCGATGAGCGGAAACGTCGCTAGCACGATCGGGACCGCTCCTTTTAGGCCGGCCCAGGAGATGAACAGTTTTTCCTTATGCGTGAACGGCATCGCGATCGTCGATAAGTAAACGGCGATCGGACGGGCGACGAACATGAGGAAAAATGAAATCAACAGCCCTTTCCAAATTAGTTCTGGATCGAACAGTTGTTTCGGATAGACGAGAAGGCCGAGGATGACGAACATGATAATTTGCATGATCCAAGCGAGCGCCTCCGAAAATTGGACGATGGTCACTTCGTGGGCGGTGTGGGCGTTCCCGACGATCATCGCGGCAAGATAGACGGCAAGCAAGCCGCTGCCGGCGAAATAGGCGGCCACTCCATACGTCATGAACGCCATCGAAATCATGAGGACGGCGTGCAGGCCGCTCGACTCAAGGCGCAAGTGATTGAGCATGAGCCGTGACAGGTTCCCGAGCATGTACCCGGCGAACGCCCCGACGATGATCTGGAGGATGAACATCCCAATGCCGTCCCAAATCGTCGTGTCCGGTTTCAACATGAAGTCGAGAGCGAGGATCGTTAAAAACATCGCCATCGGGTCATTCGTGCCGGACTCGGCTTCGAGTGTCGCGCCGACTTTCGGTGCGATATTCTTTCCTTTAAAGGCGGCGAATACGGCGGCAGCATCGGTCGAGCCGATGATGGCACCGAATAGGAAAGACTCAATCCAGTCGAAACCGAATACGAAACGAACGGCTACGGCGACGAATCCGGCCGTCAATAAGACGCCGATCGTCGCGAGCGAGGCGGACGGAGCGAGGACACTCCGAATCGAGGCCCATTTCGTCTGCAGACCACCTTCGAACAAAATAACGATCAGAGCGGAGATTCCGATCATCTGGGCAAGGTTCGAGTCATCGAAGAAGATTAAGCCGGTGACGTCACTGCCCATGACCATGCCGATCCCCATGAACAGAATCAACGCAGGAAGGCCAAAACGGGTGGACACGCGCGTGGCCAAAACTCCCGCGACGAGGAGGAGACCGAACAAGAGGATTGAAACGTCTGTACTTAAAATAGGTGCAGTCAAACACATCACTTCCCTTTGAAATTGTCACTTTTCACATAGATTATTAAGTTCATTATACCATGAAACCGTTATGAAATAAGAATGAACGTATCGTCAATTATGCTAATTGGAATAGTCGGATATCGGTGTGGTACATTAGGAGTATCAAAGGGGGATTCATATGGCTAAAATTCACGTCTTGCATGAAAACAATGAGTGGACGGACCATCTCGTCAAACGGCTCGAGGAGTTATCGCTTCCATATGAACTGTGGCATTTAGATGAAGGAATCATCGATATTGAAGCGACGCCGCCGGATGGTGTGTTCTATAACCGGATGAGTGCGTCGTCACATACGCGCGGGCATCGCTACGCGCCAGAGCTGACGGAAGGGGTACTTGCCTGGCTCGAGGCGAACGGACGGACCGTCTTCAACGGGACACGGGCGATTCGCCTCGAAGTGAGCAAGGTCAACCAATATACGGCGCTTCGTCAAGAAGGGATCCGTGTGCCGAGGACGATCGCTGCTGTCGGAAAAAAACAAATCATCGAGGCGGCCGAGAAGCTTGGCATGAGCCCGTTCATCACGAAGCATAACCGGGCCGGTAAAGGGCTTGGCGTGCAGCTATTCCATTCGATTGAGGCGTTGAAAGGGTATGTGTACGGACCGGCGTTCGAGGACTCGGTCGATGGCATCACGCTCATCCAACAATATATCGAAGCGCCGAAACCGTTCATCACGCGCTGTGAATTTATCGGCGGAAAGTTCCTCTACGCGGTACGGGTCGACACGTCGGAAGGGTTCGAACTATGCCCGGCAGATGCGTGCTCGATTGAAGACCAATTCTGCCCGGTCGGCGAGACGCCACCGGCCAAATTTGAAATCGTCGACGGGTTTGCCGACCCGATCATCGATCAGCTAGAAGCGTTCTTGGTAAAAAATAATATCGCGGTCGCGGGGATCGAGATTATCGAAGACCGTGACGGCAACGTCTATGCGTACGACGTCAACACGAATACGAACTATAACTCGGACGCGGAAGCGAAGGCAGGTCAATACGGCATGCTGGAACTCGCGACGTGCCTTGGCGACGCGCTTCACGCGAAGACAAAATAAGGGTCAGGCTTTCGCCTGACCCTTTCGCTGTGTATGTTGTAATTGTTGTTCAAATCGAATTTGGACTAGCTCTGCTGTCGGGGCCATTCGTTCAATGAACGAATCTAAACGTTTTGCAGTGTCTCGATCTGATTCCTTGAACACGCGCATCGTTGTTCACCTCATTGATCATTGTTGTAAGTGCCTCTACAACGATGTTTCCCGAGGGAGTGGATGCGTAAACCTCAATCAACCGAGGAATGTGCCGAGTTCTTCTTTTGGAAGGATGTTTCCGACGTAGAAGTCACCAAACTCGCCATATTTGGCGCTGACTTCATCGAAACGCATCTCGTAAACAATCTTCTTAAATTGGAGCGAGTCTTCCGCGAAGAGCGTGACGCCCCATTCCCAGCCGTCAAATCCGGTTGATCCGCCGATGAACTGCTGGATCTTGCCGGCATAGCTGCGGCCGATCATGCTGTGGCGGTACATGAGGTCTTTCCGCGCGTCCATCGACAGCGTATACCAGTTATCCTCGTCACGGCGCGCTTTGCTCATCGGATAGAAGCAGATGTGGGCCGTTTTTGGCAACGTCGGGTACAAGCGCGAGCGGATGTGCGGATTCTCGTACGGATCCCCGTCACCAGAGCCACGGTACATGCCGAGCTCGATGACCGAGACGTAAGAGTACGATGGGATCATATAGTCGTACAGTTTCGTCTTACGAAGGGCGAGTTCGACTTGTTCGAGCTCTTTGAACGTCGGACGAAGGACCATGAGGACGACGTCCGCTTTTTGACCGAGGATCGAATAGAAGGCGTGACTGCCTTCTCCGCGTGTTTCGACGTCTTCAAGCGAGGCAAGGAAGGCGACGAACTCCTCAATCATTTCTTGACGCGCCACCTTGTCGACTGCTTTTAGACGTGTCCAATCGATCGAGCGGAAATCATGGAGCGTATACCAACCGTCTAATGTGGCGGCTGCGTGCTGTGTTTCGGTTGTCGGTGCTGGACGTTCTGACATGAAAAAACTCCTTTCAAGACTTGGCTTCGCTGTTTATTTTACCACAGACACTTTACCGCCTGGCAAATTTGGTGCTGTCTGTGAGGGTAATCACAATCGAGACGGGGGAAAGGGAAAAGCGGACACAGAAATGTAAACGGCTTCACAGCAACCTGTATCAGTCATAAATACATAACTGTTCTATTCATATAATGACTGATTTCAAGCGATTTATGACGATATGGGCAGAATAGTTTATTTTAAAAAAAGGACTGTGTATAATAAAACACGCATACGGACAATTGTGTCCTAAAGAGAAAACATAGATATCTTCCAATCGAAAAGGAGTTCACTTACCATGAAATTATTTGACACGTTGAAGCAAAAAGTCAGCCCGATTCGTCCGACCATCGTCTTAGCAGAAGGCGTCGATGAGCGCGTCCTTGGAGCTGCAGTCCGTTTAAAAAATGACGGCATGGTCAACCCGATCGTCGTCGGTCCGAAAGCGGACATCGATGCAGTCGCAGCGAAACACGGCTTTGATATCTCGAACTTGACACAGTACGACCCAGCGACATACGAAGATATCGACACGCTCGTCGAATCGTTCGTCGAGCGCCGTAAAGGCAAAGCGACGGCTGAACAAGCTCGTGAATTGTTGTCGTCAGATGTGAACTACTTCGGTACGATGCTCGTCCACACGGGCAAAGCGGAAGGTCTCGTCTCGGGTGCGATGCATGCGACGGCCGACACGGTCCGTCCGGCACTTCAAATCATCAAGATGCAAGAAGGCATCAAAAAGACGTCAGGTGTGTTCATCATGGTACGTGACGATGAGCAATACGTCTTCTCGGACTGTGCGATCAACATCGCACCGGATGCGGCCGACCTTGCCGAGAACGCCTACTTGTCAGCGTTGACGGCGAAGACGTTCGGCATCGAGCCGCAAGTCGCGCTCCTCAGCTTCTCGACGAAAGGTTCGGCGAAGTCGCCTGAAACCGAGAAAGTCATCGAAGCGACGCGTCTCGCCAAAGAGAAAGCGCCAAACCTTCCAATCGATGGTGAGCTTCAGTTCGACGCAGCGTTCGTCCCGAGCGTGGCAGCGAAGAAAGCACCGGGCTCTGACGTCGCCGGTAACGCCAACGTGTTCGTCTTCCCGAGCCTCGAAGCCGGGAACATCGGCTACAAGATGGTTCAACGTTTCGGCGGATTCGAAGCGATCGGACCGATCTTGCAAGGTCTCAACAAGCCAGTCAACGACTTGTCGCGTGGCTGTAATGAAGAAGACGTCTATAAATTGACGCTCATCACAGCGGCACAAGCGATTGACGAGCGCAACGAAGCGTAAGTCAGAAGCATCTTCCCACAGCGGAGGATGCTTTTTTTGATGCGCAGTTGTAAAATATTGGAAAAGGAGGCGGTCACATGGAGGAGATTGAGGGAGCCATCACTTTACCGGAAGGACATCGCTACGCTATGTTCGGCGGTGGAGATGATTTTCCGATTAAAACTTACTATGAGGGCGTGTTTGAAGAAGTGTTCGTCGCGTACCATCCGTTTCTCGGACCGATAGAAGATCCTAAAGCAATTGACCGATATGTCGAGATGAACAAAAACGAAGTGGAACAGCATTTTCGTGCCGTCGCATGGGAAGATATGCGCCGCCAACTTGGTTTTGAAGACGTCAAACGTATCGATCACGCACTCCGAACGATGATTGGGGCATTGAAACCGCATGCCGAAGATAAAGAAGGCGCAAATCGAATCATCGAATTTTGCGAGCGCGAGAATTTGCTCCCACCTGGCGAAGGCGAGCTGTCTGATTTCTTAAAGAATCGGGTATTAAGGGCGCTTCTGGAGACGGGAGAAGAATGGATATGGAGCGGCGACGAATTTTGTACGGAGCGCCATCTTATCAATATTCAAGAAGTTCTTGCAGCCGATACATGGGACATGAATCATCGCACGTTTTTCGGCTATCAGCATGATTGGCTCATCGTACCGCCATGGGATAGCCACTTCACTTTATTTTGCGGCAGTCAGTCTTGGGTAAGTGACATGGTCGAACGTTGTGGTCTGAAAGGTTTCTACTGCGATGACGAGACGACCATCAATTGGAGTTTGTCCGACACGAAACTGAGGTAAACTAGTAGGGGATAACAATTTAAGGGGGAAACAGCATGCAAAGCATCCATGCAACCGAATTACGTGAAAAGCTTGAGAACGGGGAGTCGCTCCACATCATCGACGTGCGCGAACAAGACGAGTACGACGCGGGCCATATCCCGAACGTGCCGCTCTATCCGCTGTCTGAATTCCCGGGCGTGACCGAGAAGCTCGCGCAAGACAACGTCTATCACGTCATCTGCCGCTCGGGCGGACGCAGCCAGACGGCGTGCGACTATTTGGAATCGGAAGGGTTCAAAGTCGTCAACGTCGAGGGCGGCATGCTCGCTTGGGACGGTGACGTCGAAGCGTGATGCTCGACAATCCGTGGGTCGTCATTCCGCTCTTGATCGTCCTCTATTTGACGGTGTACGCGTTCGTGAAGCGTCTCGACTGGAACAGATGGCGCACCATCTGGGCGGTGTGGATCGTCCTGATCGTCCTTTTGTTGACGATCCGCCTCATACAAAGTGTATAAAAAAACGAGTGAAGCCAAGTACATGGCTTCACTCGTTTTTAGTTGTCACGTTTATCGAACGTGATTGACGCGATCGCGTCGTGCTGGTGGATCGACTCTTCGTTTCGGCATTCGACGAAGAAGTTGACGACTTGTTTCATCTCGTACAAGTCGGCTGCAATCAAGCGGACCATATCTTCTACGAAACGTGGGTTTTCGTAAGCGATTTCTGTAGCCCGTTTCTCATCCGGACGTTTTAAGACCGGGTGAAGTGGTGCCGATGCGTTCGACTCCGCCGCATCGAGCAATGCGAGTCTCCAGTCGAAGCCGTCGAGCGATGCTTCGTCAAGACCGGCTTCGATTGTGATGTAGCCGCGCTGGTTATGGGCGCTGTATTCGCTGATCTCTTTTGAACATGGGCATAGCGTTGTCACGTTGATGACGAGACCGACCGTCACGCTCGCCATACCTGTCTCGAGGTTGTACGTCACGTTGTGCATGACGTCGGCGTTCATAAGACCGCTGAGGCCCGTCGCCGGTGCTTTCCGGCTGAAGAACCATGGGTAGCGGACCGTCAATTGACCTTCCGTTTGTTCCATGCGCTCGGCGAGTTCTTGGGCGAACTCGATGAGCGAGCGGTTTGATAACGTCCAGCCTTGCGTATGGTACGCGTCGAGCTGTTCCGTCAAGCGTGACATGTTGATGCCTTTACGATCTTGGACGAGTGATGTCGTTAATTCAAACGTTGCGACCGTCGCTTGGATGCCGTCTGGAGTTTCGATGTTGACGGGATGTTTGACGTTCGAGATCCCGACGCTGTCGAGTGCGAACAAGAAGTTCTTAGGTGTATTTTGAAGATCGACCATTTTATCTTTTTCTGTCGGTTTCGTACCTTTGACCGGCGGGACCGAGCCGAATAGTTTATGTCGTTCTGCTTTAGTAGGTAAAGCGACATGGCTTGTAGACATAATCGGATTCTCCTTTTTTAAGAGGGCAAATGACCGCCACTCGTTCTTGTTAGGATTTTATCACGAAATGGATACAAACTGGGTATCATTTTGCTTCGTGAACATGCTTTGAACCTGTTCTGCGGAAAAAACTTCAGACATTGAACGAAAGAAGATTGATTTAATTTACGCACGGGAATAAAATGTTCCTGTGAACTTAAAAATAGATCACTATTAAATATGAAAGAACACAAACAAAAAGGGGATGTTTTAATGGATTGGCAGTTAATCCTGCAGTACGCCTGGATCATCGTCGTACTCGTCGGTCTTGAAGGGCTACTATCTGCAGACAACGCGCTCGTGTTGGCCGTCATGGTCAAGCACTTGCCGCGGACAGAACAGAAGAAAGCGCTATTCTACGGTTTATTAGGAGCGTTCGTCTTCCGCTTCATCGCATTATTCTTAATCTCGTTCTTAATCAACGTCTGGCAAGTTCAAGCACTCGGTGCCCTTTACTTGATCGGAATGAGCGCACGACATCTATATATGACGTACAAGGCGCGCAAGATGGATCCAAGACAAGATCTCGCCGCCGAGGCGAAAGAAGAGACGGCAATTACCGAGAAGCCGGTCACGAAAAAAGAGTTTTGGTGGACGGTCGTAAAAGTCGAGTTCGCCGACATCGCTTTCGCGGTCGACTCGATCTTGGCAGCGGTCGCACTCGCAGTCAGCTTGCCGCCGCTCGGTCTTGGAGAGATCGGTGGAATCGACTCAGGTCAATTCTTCGTCGTCTTGACGGGTGGACTCATCGGGGTCATCTTGATGCGATTCGCGGCCCGCGTCTTCGTGAAGCTGCTGCATCAACGTCCGACACTTGAGACGGCCGCCTTCCTCATCGTCGGCTGGGTCGGTGTGAAGTTGACGGTACTCGTCCTCGAACACCCTGGCTTCAAGGAATTGATTGCCGGTACACCGTTCGCGTTCATGGGTCTTCCAGACGGTTTCGTCCACTCGTTAGGTTGGACACTGTTCTTCTGGTCGGTCATGGTCGGGATTGCTGTTTGGGGTTGGTTCTCTTCCAAACCGACAGCGGTCAAGCATTAAAAAAATCCTGTCTTTCGCGTATGCGGAAGGCAGGATTTTTTGTTAGGCAGTCACGTCTTGTTTCTCGTAGATCGGCACCCAGCCCTCTGTCGTCACGAAGATGCGGACGGCGACGACTTGGCGGTCGTCTTGAAGCGTGAAGTAGTGGCGCGTGTTCACCGGGACCGAAATCAAATCGCCCGGATTGAGCTCGATATTGAAGTAACCGCGTTCGGCGTCGTCGATGGCGAAGATGCCGTGCCCGCTGACGATGAAGCGGACCTCGTCGTCCGTATGATGGTGTTCCTTTTGGAAGTTGACGAGCAGTTCGTCCAAGTTCGGTGTCGCGTCAGACAGCGAGATGACGTCGGCCGTCTGATAGCCGCGGCGCTCCGACACGTCTTGAATCTCGTCACGGAACGTTGCGAGGATGGCTTGCTTGTCGTCGTCCGTCAGTTGGTAGTTTTCTTGAAGCGCGACCGGAAGTTTAGCGATGTCCCACTGCTCATACAGAATACCGCGCGATTCTAAAAATACGTTCACTTCAGATTGGTCGACGAGACGCTCTTCAGTTTGTTGAAAATAGACAGTTGCCATAGATAGTTCCTCCTTATGAATGGACGCCTAAGGCGCGTAGTTTTAGCGTGTAGCTGAACAAAAATTCGTATGCTTCTAAATAGCGCTTCGCCGCATCCGGCGTCTCGCCCCAGACCGTGATGCCGTGATTACGGATGAGGACGGCACCGGCGCTTGAATGGACGTGAGGCGCGAAGGCGGCCGCGAGCGTCGGGATGTCGGCATGATTGTCGATGATCGGGACCCGGACGACCGCGTCCTCTTCCCAATACCCGAGTGCCTTGATGATCTCTTGCCCCGTGAAGACGACCTCACCGTTCACGGCATGGAGCTCGGAGATGACGTTGTTGTCGACCGTATGTACGTGGAGTGAACACGCCGCCGCGGTCTTGTTGAACACCTCGACGTGTAACAGCGTCTCAGCGGACGGTTTACCAGTTTGTTCGCCAAGCAAGCTGCCGGCCGCGTCGACGAGGACGAAATCGTCCGCGGTCCGTTTACGTTTATCGCGTCCGCTCGCCGTGACGAGGAAAGTCAGCGGGTCGTCGGAGACACGAATCGCCAAATTGCCACTCGTTCCGGGGAACCAGTCGCGCGCGGCGAGTTCGTCTTTAATGTCGGCGAGTTCAAGCCAACGTGCGGTCACGCTCATACGTGCACCTCCTTCATGTGATGGGTGATGTCGTCGAACGTCTCGAACGGGGCGTAGGCGATGCCTTCCGCTTCACAGAGCGTGATGAGTTGCCCACGGGCGTAGACGAAATCGGCCCGTTTGGCGATCTCGAAGTCGGTCACCGAGTCACCGATGACGATCAAGCGATCAACGGGATCGACGATCGTCCGGGCGATTGTCGGTTTGCAGCAACCACAATCATTCGTACAATGCGCGTCACAGGCGTAGGGCCAGTCGACGCGTACCGCCTCGTCCGTGAAGTCGGCGACGTTACAGTAGATATGGTCCGGCGCGACGTGGTCTTGCAAGATCGGGTGCACGAAAAAGTCCATGCCGCCGCTGACGACGTCAAACTTCCAAACTTGTTGCCGGACTTCTGCCAAAAACGTCGAGAAACCTTGGCGCAAGGTGATGCGGTCCAGCAAGTAGTCACGGTACGCCGAAGCGTCAGCGCTCGGCAACAGCTGGAACATCTGCCCGACCCCGGAGCGAATCGAGATGTCTTGAGCGAGCACATCGTCTTTGAGCGCGTGCCATTCGGGCGGTGCGAACGCCCGCATCAAAGCGATGATGTTGTCCTCGGCCGTGATCGTCCCATCGAAGTCACACAAGATGTGAATCGTCATTGTTTTGACCACGCCTTTAACGCGGACTCGAGCTCGTTCGTCTGGCTCGCCACGCCTAATACTTGCTCAATCGCTTGTCGGAACGCCCGGGCCCCGGCAGCCGCGCCGTCTGGGTGACCGTGGATGCCGCCGCCGGCGTTGATGACGACGTCTGTGCCGAAATCACGGATGATGTCCGGGACGAGCCCCGGATGGATGCCGGCCGACGGGACCGGTAGAATCGGCTTCGCCCAGTGCGGCCGAGCACTGCTATCCCGAATCGCGAACGCCTCATCGGATGGTGTCGCAAGTGAACCGTATGGGGAGGGGAACAGCGTCAAGTCGGCCCCCGCGAGGCGGATCAATTTTCCGAGCAAGAGCGAGTGGCTGATCGAGCCGGTCAAGGCGCCGGCGAACGCCGGGTGCGCCAAAATCGGGACGTTAATTGTTGGATCGCTCGCGAGTTCGCGGAGTGTGTCGAGCCCGTATGTATAGACGTTGAACAACAGTGCCGTCGCGCCCGCCTCGATCAAGCGGAGCGCTTGGTCACGCAGCCCGAACACCGGACCGCTGAGCGTGATGGCATAGAGCGAACGTTTCCCGGTCGTTTCGAACTGTTCTTGGATGACGGCTGCCCCGATTTTAGCTCGTTCAAGCGACGGAGTGAGCGGGTTGTCGTATAGGATTTCATCATCTTTGACGATGTCGATGCCGCCGGCGAGCTGGTCTCGAAGTTGCTGTTCTAAGAAGCGTAAATCACGGCCGATGATCCCTTTAAAGATGCTCATGACGAGCGGGCGATCATGTACGTCGAGCAACTCACGAACGCCTTGAACACCGAACTTTGCTCCGGGGAATTCAGACGCAAGCGTTTCGGGTAACGTTAAGTCGATCAAGCGTACCGAGTCATCGAGCGATAATTTCCCGAACGTCGTCGTCAAGATGGATGAGAAGTCGGGCGTGACGTTATGGAGCGGATAACGGATTGTGAAGCGGCTCGTTGTTTCCGTATGCGTTGTTGAGACGACCTCGCCCCGATACGCCTTTAATTGTTCTTGCTCTAGGTGAGGCAGTTCCGTCCACGTGCCGACGGTCAGTTCGAGGGCGATTTTCTCGGCGACAGTCGCGACGCGGTCCGTCCGGCTGATTTCATATGTGGCAGTAATACTCATGTTCGTTCCTCCTTCCGGTCAAACAAAAAATGACCCCATGCCGAGGCAAGAGGTCATCATAAAAAAATGAACTCTTATCTCTCAGCTTACGCTGCAAGAATTAGCACCGTGCCCAATCGGGTCGGTTGCTGCGACATCATCGGGCTTGTCCCCTCCGTCTGCTCTTGATAAGAATGTATTTTGAAGTTGTGAAATTTAATTGAATTTTGTCACACAATATCCGGTTCGTCAATTCCTTTTTTTGAGAAAAAAAGTTTGAGTTCGTTGTTACCATATATGCATAAAAAAAGTGACCGTTGCTCCAGCAAATTGCCGTTGACAAAGGTGGGGTCGAGTCCGTAACATTCATCACAACAAGTTCACACAATCGAATATGACACTCTTATCGCGAGTTGGCAGAGGGAATTGGCCCGATGACGCCGCAGCAACCGACCAGTAGGCACGGTGCTACATCCACCAGACATACGTCTGACAGATGAGAGGAACAACCGTTACGGCTGTGCCTCTTTCTCGCGGAGAAAGGGGCTTTTTTTGTGGGGAATATACCGAAAGGGGAAACAGACATGGCTTATCAACCATTTACAGAACAGACAGTCGTCGAGCACGTCAGAACGTTAGGGTTACTCGAAGATGGGGGCATCGCGCATTGCGAGGAGATCGGGGACGGCAACTTGAACCTCGTCTTCCGCATCCGTCAAGGCGAAACGAGCCTCATCGTCAAGCAGGCGCTACCGTATGCGAAAGTCGTCGGCGAGAGTTGGCCGCTCACACTTGAACGGGCGTGGATCGAGCAGCTCGCGTTGCGCGAATTCGCCAGCGTCGTCCCGCGTTTCGTCCCGGTCGTTCTCGGCAGTGACCGGACGCTCGCCTACACGATTTTAGAAGACTTGTCCGACTTTGATATCGTCCGGACGGGCTATTTGGAAGGGAAAACGTATCCTGAACTCGCCCGTCACATCGGTGAGTTTTTAGGACAGACGTTGTTTGAGACGTCAGACTATGCGGCCGGCCCGATTGAGAAGAAGCGGAAAGAACGGGATTATTACAACCCGGAACTGTGCGACATCACTGAAAAACTAATCTTCACCGATCCGTACAAAGATGCCGAATCGAACAACATCGAAACCGCGCTCCGTCAGGACGTCGAAGCGCTTTGGCGTGACCAGAAATTGAAAGTGGAGGTCACGAAACTGAAAGTCGGTTTCGTCACGAAACACGACGCGCTCTTGCACGGGGACTTACATACAGGCAGCATCTTCGCGACGCAACAAGAGACGAAAGTCATCGATCCGGAGTTCGCTTTTTATGGACCGTTCGGCTTTGACATCGGGCAAATTGTCGCCCATTTGACGCTATCGACGTTCCATGACCCACTCAAACGGTTCGAGCGGTTCACCGACGTATTGACGGTATGGGAGACGTTTGAGAAGACGTTCCGGACGAAGTTTGAGACGGCGGTCGAACCGTTCAACACGGACGGATTCGTCGATGAACTACTTCAAACCATCTTTAGCGACACGATTGGCTATGCCGGATGCGAACTGATTCGCCGCGCCATCGGCCTCGCCGGAGTCAATGACCTCGAGACGTTACTGGAAACGGTCCGGCTCGAACGGAAACGGGAAGCGCTCACGCTCGGCACGACGCTCATTAAACAGCGCCACGATGTCCGGACAATCGATGAATTAGTGACGCTGTTAGCGGGGGTACGCGTATGACAGTCCAAAACATTCGCTTCGAACCGTCCCGGGACGAGCTCGTCATTTTAGACCAAACGTTACTGCCCCATGAGGAGCGGTACGTGACGATCGCGACGCTCGAACAGGCGGAGCACGCCATCGAGACGTTACAAGTCCGAGGCGCGCCGGCCATCGCCTATTTCGGCGCATTCGTGCTCGCGAAAGAAGCGGTCCGGCTTCAAGATGACCCGGACTTCACACGCCGGCTCGACCTCGTCGGCCGTCGGTTGATCGCGACGCGGCCGACGGCGGTCAATCTTCAAAACGTGATCGAGTCACTTCTCGGGCTGAACGTCGGCGACGACTTTGAAAGGATCGCGACCGACATCAAACATCGGGCCATCGCGCTGTTCGAGCGAGACGTCGACACGTATCGGGCCATCGGGGAGCATGCGCTCACGGTGCTGCCAGCAGGGGGGAACGTCTTAACGATCTGTAACGCCGGGGCGATCGCGACGTCGCGTTACGGGACTGCGCTCGCTCCGTTTTACGTCGGGAAAGAGCGAGGTATCGCGTTTAACGTCTTCGCTTGTGAGACGCGGCCGCTCCTCCAAGGGGCACGCCTGACCGTCTGGGAACTCGACCAGGCCGACATCGACGTCACGCTCATCACCGACAATATGGCCGCTTGGACGATTCAGGCGAAAGGGGTCGACGCCATCATCGTCGGCGCTGACCGCATCACACGGACGGGTCACGTCGCCAATAAGATTGGCACGCTTCAGCTCGCCGTCCTGGCTAAACATTACGGGATCCCGTTTTACGTCGCGGCCCCGCACACGACGTTTGATTTAACGGCGGACGATGTGATTCAAATCGAGGAGCGGAGCGCGCTAGAAGTGACCCATATCGGCGGACAACCGACGGCGCCGGTCGGGATCACCGTCTTTAACCCGGCGTTTGACGTCACACCGCCTGAACTGATCACCGGACTCATCACCGAAGCGGGCGTGTTCGAGCCGAATGAAGCAGCGATCACACACCATGTAGGGGGAACGGTTCACGTGTGAAACAGCAGCTCCGTACTTGCCCGAACGATGAAGTGTGACCGTCTTGGTATGAGACGGGAATGGCCAGATTTACTTGGTCGACAAAGGCACCGGGCAGCAGAAAAGCCCTCAGAATCTATCCTGAGGGCGCTTTTTGCGTTCTAATGCGATGAAGTCGAACGTACTCCCGTTCGTGTCTTGTTGAAACGAAGCCACTTGTCGAAACCCGCAAGCTTCATACACGCGAATCGCCCGCGCGTTGAACGTGGCAACCGACAAGGTGATACGATTTGGGTCGAACGTAGATTCGATGAAATCAAGAATCGAGGTAACGAACGCTCGTCCGGTCCCGTTTCCGGTCAGACCTGGCTTCATGCCTAAACCGAGGTCAATCGTATCGGCGTCTGTTTGATGCACGCTAACGAAACCGACCAGTTCGCCATCGTTCGTGATGGCGAATACCGATTGCCCTCGTTGTTCGGTGTCTAAAAACTCGGCCAAGTCGTCTTCGTCAGCCTCCATATCGTAAAAAGCATACTCTCCATCGTAATGCCAACTGAAGGCGATTGTTTCGGCCTGCGCTTGTGTCATCAAAGCGAACTTATATGTCATAGTGATTTCCTCGTTTCAAAAGGATAGATAGGTGCTACACTTTCGATAGTACCATCAATTCAAGAAGTGAGGTGACCACATGGGAATCAAACTAGATATGGTCGGCATCGTCGTCGAGGATATGAAGCGAGCGCTCGACTTCTATCGGCTGCTCGGACTGTCGATTCCAGTATCAATGAACGGGGAAGCGCACGTTGAAGTTGACGAAGGCGGCGTCCGGCTCGCCTTTGACACAGTCGAGGTCGCGGAGTCGGTGTATGGGGAATGGAAACCGGCATCGGGGCATCGGGTCGAGCTCGCTTTCCTGTGCGACAGCCGTGAAGCGCTCGATACACTGTTTGAAGCTATCTTCAAACAAGGATACGTGATTCATCGTGAGCCGTGGGACGCGTTTTGGGGACAACGTTACGCCATCGTCGTCGATCCGGACGGGAACCTCATCAGCCTATTCGCGTCATGACAAAACCCTCGCCGGAAAACTTGGCGAGGGTTTATTCGTCTCGGGTTTCGCCCCAAGAGCAGAGCGCCTTCATCGCTGGTTGCAGGCTAAACGCCTCCTCGGTGAGGGAGTATTCGACGTGGAGCTGTTTGTCGGTCGAATAGTCGTCGCGTCGGACCATGCCGAGCTGTTCGAGTTCGCGCAGTTGGTCGGTCAACACTTTGCGGCTGACGTCGGGGATGGCGCGCTGAATCTCCGAGAAGCGGCGCGGGCCGGTCTCGAGCGTGCAGTACACTTGTGGACGCCATTTACCGCCGATGATGTCGAGTGCCTTGTTGACGGGGAACGGGGTCGTCATGTTCAGTTCGCCTCGCTTTCGGGTAGTTACTTCAATGTGCGTACTTTTTTTCTTGCTACGATGAAGGTATCTTATCGTTATCGACCCAAATGAGCAACCAAAAAGGAGCGGATCAATTTGACTTATCCACGTACATTCTCACATATCGGGCTATCAGTCCCCAGTGTGACGGAAGCAGTGAAATTTTATGAAGACGTGATGGGCTGGTACACGATCATGCAACCGTCGGACGTCGTTGAGGATGACTCACCGATCGGCGTCATGTGCACCGACGTGTTCGGCCCGGGCTGGGGCAAGTTCCGCATCGCCCACATGTCGACCGGTGACAAGATCGGCATCGAGCTGTTCGAGTTCCCGAACAACGAGAAACCGGAGAATAATTTCGAGTTTTGGAAAACAGGCATCTTCCACTATTGCGTCCAAGACCCAGACATCGAAGGGCTCGTCGAGAAGATTGTCGCCCACGGTGGCAAACAACGGATGCCGATCCGCGAGTATTACCCGGGCGATAAGCCGTACCGGATGGTGTACTGTGAAGATCCGTTCGGCAACCTCGTCGAGATCTACTCGCATTCGTATGAACTGACATATTCGGAAGGAGCGTACTAATCATGAAAGCATGGCTACTTGAACAACCTGGCCTAGATAATATGAACCTCGGGGACATCGAACGACCGACCCCGGGAGCGGGCGAACTGCTCATCAAAGTCGAAGCGGTCGCCTTGAACCCGGTCGACTATAAAGTCGGCACGAACGGCAACCCGAACTGGGCATACCCGCACATCCTCGGCGTCGACCTCGTCGGCGAAGTCGTCGAAGTCGGATCGAGCATCGCCAACATCATCACCGGCTCCCGCGTCGCCGTCCATACGAGTCTCGCGAACAACGGAGGCTTCGCCGAGTACGCTGTCGTCGACGCCCGTGCTTGTGCCGTCGTACCGCAAGACGTGAGCGACGAAGCGGCAGCAGCCATCCTCTGTGCCGGCATGACGGCGTATGAAGCAGTCATGCAGAAGCTGAACACGCGCGACAAAGAGACGATTCTCGTCCACGCCGGAGCGGGCGGGGTCGGCGGCTACGCGATTCAGCTCGCGAAAAAGCTCGGTCTCAAAGTATTCACGACGGCATCGCCGGAAAACTTTGATTGGGTCACATCACTCGGTGCCGACGTCGCAATCGACTACAACGTCGAGGACGTGACGGAACGAATCATGGAACTGACGGACGGCCGTGGTGTCGATCTAATTTTGAACACGGTCGGCCGCGACGTGGCAACAGCCGATCTCGATCGCCTCGCGTTCAGCGGACAGCTCGCTCATATCGCCGGTCCGCCTGACATGTCGAACATGAAAGGGTTCACGCTGTCACCATCGATCCATGAAGTCGCCCTCGGTGCGGCCCATGCGAGCGAAGACGAGCGTGCGATTCGCAACTTGGCGTATATGGCCGAGGAGTTGATGAAACTGCTCGAAACGGGTGAACTGAACGACCTCGTCACCGACGTATTGCCGTTCGACCGCTTGAAAGACGGACTCGAACAGCTTCAGACGCGGAAAGTACGAGGCAAGTTGATCGTCCGCGTACGCGACTAAATCTTGGCCTCTTGTCTCGTGACAAGGGGCTTCTTTTGGAGGGGATGACATGGATTTACGGACGTCATATCAACAGACGACGCATCAACTGAGCGGGCACGGGAAACGGAACGTCGGCGTCTTAAAGCGCGCGTTTGAGCAAGCCGACCCGGAGCAAACGAGCGACCATTATGGGACGGGCGAGGTCATCGAACAATTTGAACAAAAGCTCGCCACGCGGCTCGGGACGGAAGCCGCTGTCTTCTTTCCGAGCGGCACGATGGCACAACAGATCTCCTTACGCATCTGGTCGGACGAGACAGGGAATCGAAGCGTCGCCTATCACCCGCTCTGTCACTTGGAGATTCATGAACAAGACGGGTTGAGACAGCTGCATCACCTCGAGCCGCTTTTGATCGGGGGAGCGGACCGATTGATGACGCTTGAAGAAGTGAAGGCGTTACCGGACGTCGCTTGCCTGTTGGTCGAGTTGCCGCAACGTGAGCTCGGCGGTTATTTGCCGCCGTTTGATGAGCTTGAAGCGATCAGCCGGCACTGCCGGGATCGGGGGATTCATCTGCATCTCGATGGGGCCCGCCTGTTCGAGACGTTACCATATTATGAGAAGACGGCCGAAGAAGTATGCGCCTTGTTCGATAGCGTCTACGTCTCGTTCTACAAAGGGATCGGCGGTGTCGCCGGGGCGATTTTGGGCGGACCGAAAGCGTTCTGTGACGAGGCAAGAATCTGGAAACGGCGCTATGGCGGCGACTTAATCGGCTTATACCCGTACATCATCCCGGCCGACTACTACTATGAGCTCAGGAAAGACCGAATGGGAACGTACTACGAACATGCCAAAGCGCTCGCAACCCAGTTCAATGCGCTCGACGGTGTCTGGACGACGCCGGATGTGCCGGTGACGAACATGTTCCACCTTCATATGAATGGGGACGCAGAAACTGTCTCGAATTGGATCGAGCGTGTCCAAACGGAGACAGGCATCGGCATCACCGGGTACGTCGTGCCGCATGACGGTCATTGTTCGACCGAGATCAGTGTCGGGGATGCGTTTTTAGACATCGATACGTCTCGGCTCGACAAGTTGTTCGAGGTACTCTCCCATTAACAATGGCCAAAGCCTATCGAGGACAATGTCTCGAGTGCGAATACAAAGTAGAGCGGACGAGTGAAAATCATTAACCCCATTATACCCCCTATGGTATAATGGGGTTAATCCGTTCCACGTCAAATGAGTAGTGCCTTCTATGCCGTTTCAAAGTGGCACTCATTTCATAAAATCTATGCGCTTTCAAATATATTTAAGACGTGGGAAGTTTATTGGTTTGACGTAATTAGTCGGTCATCTATGGGAATGAAAGGGGAATTGCATGATGCGTACACATTATCGAGTTGTCATCGTCGGAGCAGGCACCGGAGGGATCAGCGTCGCTGCGCGCCTGCTTCGTGAAAAACATCATTTAGCCGATGAGGTTTTGCTGATCGATCCTGAAACGAAACACTACTATCAACCGCTTTGGACGCTCGTCGGAGCCGGAGCCGCGAAAAAAGAAGAGTCGGAGCGAGACATGGCGACACTCATCCCAAAAGGTGCGAAATGGCTTCAGGACAAGGTGGTCAGCTTCGACCCAGAAGCCAATCAAGTCGAGACGGCTGTCAACGGGACGATTTATTACGACTACTTGGTCGTCGCGTCGGGGATTGAGATCGATTGGGGTCGGATCAAAGGGTTAGAAGCAGCGCTTGGGACGAAACAAGTATGTAGCAACTACTCGTATCAACACGTCGACTACACGTGGGATACCCTTAGGGGTTTTGAGGGCGGGACCGCGTTGTTCACGCACCCAGCATCACCTGTGAAATGTGGCGGGGCCCCGCAAAAAATTATGTATATGGCGGAAGACTACTTTGTGAAAACAGGTGTCCGCGATAACAGTAAAATCGTCTTCGGATCGGCCAATCCGGCTATCTTTGACGTTGCTAAATATCGGACGGCGCTCGAAAAAGTACTCGAACGAAAACGGATTGACACACATTTCCGTGTCAATTTAATTGAGATCAAAGCAGACGACAAAGTCGCTGTCTTTGAACAGTTAGATAGCGGTGAAACGTTCGAGGTGGGCTATGACATGCTTCACGTCACGCCACCGATGCAAGCACCGACATTCATTCGAGAAAGCAAGCTTGCCGATGCGGGTGGATGGGTCGATGTCGATATGTACACGCTTCAACATAAACAGTATAAAAACGTCTTCGGACTCGGCGACTGCACGAATTTACCGACGTCGAAGACCGGGGCCGCGATTCGGAAACAAGCGCCCGTCGTCGCTAAAAATGTGGGTGACCTCATGTATGGCCAAGTCCCAGTCGCGTCGTATGACGGCTACTCGTCTTGCCCGATCGTCACAGGCTACAACAAACTCATCTTGGCCGAGTTCGATTATGAGAAAGTACCACAAGAGTCGATGCCGTTCAATCAAGCGAAAGAACGCCACAGCATGTATATCTTGAAAAAAGACTTTCTTCCAGTCATGTATTGGAACGGGATGTTGAAAGGGACGATGTGAGAAAGGGGGAGAAGACGATGGAACGTACACCAACGAAAGAACAGACACTAGAATCTGTGTTGACGCGGCCGGACGTCGAGCAAGCGCTCGTCTCCCTCGTCGAACGATTGCCCGAGATTGAGAAGTCGCTTCGCCGCCTCGAAGACGCCGTCGATTTCGGGATGGCAACGATGAACGATCAACACGTGAAAAACAAACTGGACTCGCTCCTCGACTCATCGAATTTACAGGTCGAGACGCTCGAGGCGGCGGTCAAACTCGTCGAGAAGTTGCCGATGTTGCTCCAGGTGACGAACCAGCTTGAACAAGTACTCGCCTTCGCACAAGACGTCTACGCGGACGAGCAGACACGAGAACTGATCGGTCAACGGGTCGATGAATACGTCGCACCGGTAAAAGAAAAAGCCGACGCCACGCGTACGATGCTCACCGAAATCCGAGCACGGGCCGAACGCGACGACCGCAATATCACGTTGTTCTCGCTCGTTCGTTGGCTGAAAGAGCCATCGGTCCAGCACGGCCTCAAGTATATGCAGGCGACGGTCGAAGTATTGTCCGAACAAACAAAAAAATAATGAACCGGTCCGGACGTGAATGCATCACGTCCGGTTTTTGTATGCTCAAATAGTTGGCAATAATTACCCGTGGGGGTATGATGGAAGAAGGAAGTGAGTCGGAAATTGTACGTTTGACGACGCTCGGGTATGGCAATATCGAGATTGTAGAGAGACTCGGCATCAGTCCGAAGACGGTCGAGTTATGCTTAAAAAATCGGTTGATCGACTACGACGGCTAGAAAGAGGGGAAGTTATGAAACTAGATTTAGAGAAGACGGTCGATTCACAGTACATTCAACAGCACCTCGCCAACGAGCGGACGTTCCTCGCCTGGATCCGGACGGCCATCACCGTCATCGGGATCGGCTTCCTCGTGACGAACTTTCACTATTATCGGAGTGAGAATTTGAGCGGAGCCGAGCACCAACTGATTACGGCGATTGGCATCTTGTCGATCATCTTTGGCATCGCGACGATCCTCGTCGGGACACGGTCGTATTTGAAAAAAGTGCATACAATCAACTCGCAGCAGTTCAAGTCGGCGAAGATGAGCCTCGTCGCGCTCGCCATCGGGATGGTGTTCATCTTCACGCTCATCTTGATCGTCAGTTATTTTCTGTTTTAAGGGAAAACCGCCCGCATCTCAACCGAGGTGCGGGCGGTTTTGGTTATCTCGACACGATGGTGTCGAGACGATCGAGCTGTGACGAAAAACCTTCGACGGCGCCCATCTCAACGACTTGCTTGAGGGCCGCCGCGTCTGTGAACTCGGAGCGGCTGACGAGCAAAGTCCCGTTCGGAATGTCGACAAATTCGTTCGTGATTGTCATGACCGGCAACTCAGGATTGACGTTCCCAGCCTCGTCCGAAAATGCATCTGTGTAGACGATACGGGAATGGGGGTCAATCTCAAGGAACGTCGATTTGCCCCACGATTCCATCCCGAAATAATCACCTTGATCTTTGTCGACACACTTCATGCAATAATGCCACGTCCCACCCGGTTCAAACTCGAACGAACGGATGTCTGTTTTCCATCCAGCCGGTCCCCACCACGCCTCTAAGTGAGCCGGGCTAGAGAATGACTCGAACACGAGCTCGCGTGGTGCTTTGAAACTCCGTTCAACAACCAATGTCGTACCTTCGACGTGCGATTTGACCGTTCCCATTTGAAAGACTCCTCTCTAGAGAAAGTACGGTACACCGACTTGACACGATGTAGTCCTTATTCCCGAATTGAGCGTCCTTTCAACCTGATCAGCCAAACAACAAATCGAGCACCGTCTCACCGATCGGACGTTCTTTCCCTTCGTACGGGAAGGAATGGATGTGGATGGCCGGGTTGAAGTTCAGTTCGATGATGCCGTAGTCGTTTTCTGCGTCAAGCGACGGGATCATCATATCGACGCCGCAAATCGTGGCACCAATCGCTTTCGCCGAATCGACCGCGACCTGTTTATAAAAGTCAGTGATTTGGTCCGTATAGTCGATGCTGTCGCCGCCCGTGCTGATGTTCGAGTTTTCACGCAAGAAGACGCGCTCGCCGTCAGCGAGGACGCTGTCAGGGGTCTTGCCTTGCGGACGCAGGAACGATACGACGATGTCGTCGATGTCGATTTTCTCGAGCGGCGTCTTATAACCTTTGCCGCGGAGCGGGTCCTCATTTTTCTTCGCGACGAGCTCGCGGATCGTCGAGACACCGTCCCCGGTCACGTTCGCCGGGACGCGGTGCAAGATGCCGGCGACCTTATCACCGATGACGAGGAAACGATATTCTTTCCCCGGTAAAAACGTCTCGAGCAAGACGACGTCGTCGAACGTGTTGGCATGACGGAACGCTTCGAGCGCCTCGTCGAGCGTCGTCCCGTCTTTGAAGATGTGGATGCCAATCCCGAAGTTCGTCGATTTCGGCTTCAGGACGATTGGCTGAGCGGAAAACTCGGACCAGACGTTACGCAAGTCGTCTTCACTGCGCAACTCGACACCCCCAGGGACGTGGATGCCGTGTTCGGCGAGCACATGTTTTGTCACCGTCTTGTTTTCCATCATCAGCACCGACACGTAGTTATCTTTCGACGTTTTCGTCGCTTGTCTGACGTACTCGACCCGATTGCCGTGACGAAGACGGATGAATTGGTCGTCCCGGTCGACGACATCGACCGCGTAACCTCGTTTTAAGGCCGACTTCATCAAAATTTGCGTCGACAGTTCCATGTCCGTATAGCCGTGCATCCGGAACCGGTTGGCGAACGCATCTTCATAATACGTCTCGGCTTGGCGGAGTGACCAGGTCGTATAGCCTTCGTCGGTCATGACTTTTGTCAGCCGGGCCGAGTAGGTCGCTTCGACGTTGTTAATCCGTTCCCGGACGGACGCGAAGACGTCAGCAAAACCGAGGTCGTGTTGCGCGTTGAACGACTCGATGTCAGCGACGAGGTCACGGGCGAACGTTTGCAGAGCGACCGGCTCGCCATCACGTTCGAGGACGAGTGACGGCGATAGTCCCTCTTTGGCGACGAGCTGTTGGTTACGGAACGCCTCGGCTTGCCAGTCCGCGAAGTCAGTCTCGTCTTTCAACGCTAAATAGAGCAAGAAGACGTGCAGGAATCGCAAATCATCGAGTGCGATACCGGTCTTCTCGAACGGATTGAGGTCGATGTTGCGAATCTCGATATAATCGATGCCGTTCTTCTCGAGCCGGTCGAGGTCATTTCCGCCGCGTGACGTCTTCAGTCGAATCGGCGAGTACAGCTCGTTCGGGTTGGCGATGTCGCCTTTGGCGATCAACCGGCGGACGCTACTCGCATAGTCTGGGAGCGTCGCATAGTTCGGATAGAGCGGTTCGACGTTCGTATAACCGCAGTCACTATTTCGGTACGACAGCGCCGTCGTATTCGAGTAGACGTCCTCGTTCAACGCCTGCATTTGGCTGACGCAACGTTCCTCGTAGCTCGTATGGACGGCAGGCGTTCCGCCGAGCAAGTAGACAGCGAGCCAGCGCAGGCGCAAATAGTTGCGGACGAGCTTCAAATAGAGCTCGTTTTTGAAGCGGTCATATTGCTCGGGAGACCCTTCATATAACGCGGCGATCAACTCGTCCGAGAACGAGAAGTTGAAATGGATCCCGGAGATGAGCTGTTTTTTCGCTCCGTACTTTTGAAGCAGATGTTCACGGTAACGGCCGGCCTCAATACCGGAACTGCCGAAGTCGGCGAGCGGGATGACGCCGCCGTCCGGCAACGGGCACGGCATCGACTGTGGCCAAAGCCGCTCGTCGCCGATATTTAGCGCCGTGATGTCATAAAGCGTCTCTAAAAAGTTATGTGCCGCTTCGACGGTCGGGAACGTCGGCGTGATCAGTTCGATCTGGCTCTCGGAAAAATCGGTCGTAATATACGGGTGCGTCGCTTTGTCGCCGAGACTTGACGGATGTTTCGTCACGGCGAGCGTCCCGTCTGTTGTCACACGTAGCATTTCGCGTTCAATCGCGAACCGTCCGCTCGTGAGAAGTTGCTTGGATAATTGCTTAAATCGCTTCTGCAAGTGAAGTCACTTCCTTTTTCTTTAGTCGAACAAATAGTGCCGAGACGAGCCCTTTAACGATGCTCGAGATGGCGATACTCCACCAGATGGCGTCGATGCCGAGATACGGCTCGAGGAGGATAGCGAGCGGGATCCTAGCGACGGTGAAGACGATAGAGATCATCGCCGGGATCTTCGGTAGCCCGAGTCCGGAGAAATAACCGTTCCCGATCATCTCGAGCGAGGCGAAGATGAGGGAGACGCTGATGATACGTAAATAGCTGGCCCCGATTTCAATCGTAGTCGGATCATCGACGAAGGCGCGGATGAGCACGTCCGGGAAGAAGAGGAATACGAGCGTGATCAGCCCGGTATAGAGCATACCGAGGTGCGTCGTCACGCGATACCCTTCGTGCACGCGTTCAATCTGTCGGGCGCCGATATTTTGGCCGGTATAGCTCGCGATCGCCCCGTTCAGTCCGCCGATCATCATGTAGGCAATCGACTCGATTTGTAGGCCGATGCGCTGGGCGGCGATCGCTTCCGTCCCGTATGAACCGATCATGCGGGCGAGAAAGATACTGATGACGGTAAAGAGGACGCGTTGGGTCGCCATCGGGAAGCCGAGGCGAACGATCTCTGTATAGTCCGCGCGAACGGGTTCGACCGTCTCGTCCCAGTCAAAGAGCGCGCGAGCCCGATGCCAGAAGAAGCCGAACATGACGGCGTTGGCGACGAGTGTCGCCAGACCGGCCCCGAGCACGCCGAGACCGAGCGGATAGATGAAGAGCGGCGACAAGATCATGTTGAGCGTGACCCCGGTCGCATTGATCCGCATCGCCGTCGTCGTATTGCCGAAAGCGCTGAATATGCGGGCGTACAGCAAGTTGAAGAACGAGAACAACAGCATCGGTGCGCTTACGAGCAAGTAGCTGTAAGCGAGCCGCTCGACGGTTGGTGCGTTCATATTCAAAAAGCCAATCAGCGTCTGACCAAAGGCGACGAGGAGCGTCAAGAAGAACAGGCCGAGGACGAGGTTACCTCGTTTTCCGGCCTTGACGTAACGTTGGATCAACTGTTGGTCCCGCCTGCCAACGGCTTGCGACACTTTGATGCCGGCGCCGACGACAAGTAACGATTGAATCGCCTGGCCGAGCATAATATAAAAACTGGCCGCACCGATACTGGCGACGGCGTCGCTACCGAGCGCACCGACCCAAAACATATCGACGAGACTATACGTGAACTGTAAGAGCGAGCTGCCGACGAGCGGAAGGGCGAGCGCCAAGATGACGCTCTGCACACGTCCGGTCGTCAAATCGACGGTTTTCACAAGACAAGACTCCTTCAACGAATTAGTATATAACCATTTAGTTATATATAAGCACGACGAGACAAAATTGGCAATCACGACGCCCGACTCGACGAAAAATCGACACAAAAAAAGGAATTCGAGGTGAATTCCTAACCGAGTTTTGGTATCACAAAAAAGCGTTTCTTGTCTTTGAAACTTAAAACTTGTTCAAATTCTTCGCCTTCATTGCGCCATTTGATGCGTAACGTGTACTCAGAAGAGTCTGTTGGGACTTCACCAAAATAAATAAATTCCGTTTGGTCCGTAGCTGCCAAGTCGATATATTCATGAGGAGACCAATCTAAATCGCCCGTCAGGAGTTGTCCATCTCTATAAAAATCAAGAGCGGTGATGTCGCCCTTCATCCCGTCCCAGTACAGCTGACCTCGCCAAATATTCTTAATCGAGTTCCCGACATCGTATTCCGCTTCCCATTGTCCATCACTTGAGCCTGCATATAGCTTTGAAGGCAACGTAAGCGAAACGCCGATCCAAACCAGCAGAATCAATCTGAGGACCACCAATAATCGTGTTGGTGTATTCATAGCAATGACCTCCACTTTCACATTGTGATGATGTTATATTCTGTAATCGATAAATATAACCCTCTAAAGGACATGTGGTTTTGACACCGGCACGTGCAAAAGACAAAACTGACCAAAATGGCATATGTCGCGCCACTTTAGTCAGTCATCGGCTTCATCGGTTTGGAATGAATTTCTTAATGAGTATAGGCCCGAATCCAAGTCGTCATGTAAACGAGCGTCGAGATGATGAGTGTCGAGGCGAGCGCGTAGATCGGGTAGGTCGGGAGCGCGTCTTCGAACAGCGGATAAAACATGAACGACGACATGAGCAGCGGCACCGATATTCCGAATGAGACGTAGGCCGCTTTCGTCGCTTTCGCCGTGATCACTTGTTCGCGTTCATCGACGTCACTGAACTCGGTCATCCGGATCGACCATTTCCAAAAACTCATGTCGCGATTTGGTCGGGTGTTGAACGAATAGACGCTCCATACAATAAAGAAGCCGACTAGCAACAACAGCGGCACCATGTTAAATTCGATTTCGAATCGCTCGGTTTCAATAACCGTGGTCACATCGGACACGAACGAGCTGAATAGAAATGCCATCAAGATGTACAGGATAATGCTGGAGATGGACTGAATGACGACATGTTTCAAATTGTTTCCTCCTCAATCGTAAAAATCGATTCGACCGGTTCCTCGAACACGCGGGCGATTTGCATCGCCAGCAGGAGCGACGGGGTGTAGCTCCCTTTCTCGAGCGAGATGATCGTCTGTCTCGTCACACCGACCTTGGCCGCAAGGTCGCCTTGTGTCAATTGATGCCGGGCCCGCAACTCTTTGACGCGATTGACTAATGGCATGGTGCCACCTCATTTCTTGTTTCTAGTTATAGTGTAAAGTAAACTTTACTTAATGTAAAGCTGACTTTACTTATTTGCGGGTGGTACAATAGAACCAAATGTGGAAGGGGGGAGGTTGATGAAGGCGATTTTAGGACAGCATCATGTCTCGGCGATGACGGGGGATGCCAAGAAAAACTTACGATTCTACACGGAAGTTCTCGGGATGCGGCTCGTTAAAAAGACGGTCAACCAAGATGATCCGTCGATGTATCATTTATTTTATGCGGACGAGACGGGCGCGGCGGGGACGGATTTGACATTTTTTGAGCTGCCGTTTCTCGGGCAGACGTATCGAGGAAGCAGCAGCATCTCGCGGACGGCGCTCCGCGTGCCGGCAGGGGCGTTGCCGTACTGGCTTGAGCGGTTTGCTGCGTTCGGTGTGCTGCATGACGAAGTGACGGCCGTGCTCGGACGGCCGACGCTCTACTTCGAGGATGAAGAGGGGCAACGGCTCTGCTGACGCTGCCGTCTTCGGTCTCGGATTTAGCGAATGGACGGTTCGGCGACCGGAGAAGACGGAGCGGGTGTTGACGGACCTGCTCGGCTATCGCTTTTCGACCGAAATCGAACGGGACGGTCAAGTGGTGCGTGTCTTCGAGACGGGTGACGGAGGTGTGGGGACGGAGATTCATCTCGTCGGGCGTCCCGACCTACCGTCGGAACGGCCGGGACGGGGCAGCGTCCATCACGTCGCGATTCGCGTCGAGGACGATGCCGAGATGGGGCGTTGGGTCGAGCGACTCGATGCGTTCGGCATTAGTCATTCCGGACTGGTTGACCGCTACTATTTCAAATCGATTTACTTCCGCGAGCCGAGCGGCATCTTGGTCGAGCTCGCGACCGATGGACCGGGGTTTGCGACCGATGAGCCCGTCGAAACGCTCGGGGAACGCCTGGCGTTGCCGCCTTTCTTAGAGCCACGCCGAGCAGAGATTGAGAGAAAACTGAAGCCGATTTAACAACGAAACCCGACAGACTAGTTTTTAGTCCGTCGGGTTTTTTATGCCTAAAAGCATGGCCAGTTCATTCGTTCGGTTCGCCATCAGGTCGGCGATCGTGTAACGGTCGAGCACGTGCAGGAAAGCGAGCATCGCCTCGTTCAAGACGCTCCGAAGGTCACACGCCGGTGCGATGACACAGCGGCCTTCGCCGAAGCATTCGACGAGCTCGAGCGGCTCCATCGTCCGGACGACGTCACCGACGTTGATGTCTTCCATTGGGCGGGCGAGCCGGAAACCGCCGCCGCGACCTCGTACCGATTCAAGATAGCCGTGTTTCCCGAGCTCATAGACGACTTTCATGACGTGGTTCTTTGAGATTTGATATTGGTCAGCCACTTCTTGGATCGTCACGAGACGATGGGAGAACGTGGCGCTGTACATTAATGTTCGGAGTGCGTAGTCGCACGTTTGCGTGAGCCGCATGATCGTTCACCTCTTATTTGTCCATTGTACAAGACATTTCTTGAAAGCGCGATGTCCGGAGATGTGAAAAAAGCGTGGCGGAATCAAGGCTAAAAGTTGAACTTCGTTTTAAACAAGTATTTTATATATTGCTTTTACCGTGACGAAACTCACATAATGTATGTGTACTTTCAAAAAGGGGGAAATATTTATGTTAGATCAACAAACGATTGAAATTGTCAAAGCGACGGCACCGGTCTTGAAAGACCACGGTGTCGCCATCACGAGTCATTTCTATAAGCGCATGTTCGCAAACAATCCAGAAGTTCGTCAGTTCTTCAACCATACGAACCAACAACGCGGCCGCCAGCCAGAAGCGCTCGCCAACGCCGTCTACGCGGCCGCCGTCCATATCGACCGTCTCGAAGCGATCTTACCGGCGATCCAACCGGCGCTTCATAAACATCAAAGCTTGAACATCCGCCCGGAACATTATCCGATCGTCGGCGCTAACTTGCTCGGCGCAATTCAAGACGTTCTCGGTGAAGCGGCGACGCCTGAGATCATCGAAGCTTGGGCAAAAGCGTACGGTGTCATCGCCGACGTCTTTATCTCGCTCGAGAAACAAATGTACGCCGATGCACCATGGATCGGCTTCAAGCCGTTCACGGTCGCTGAAGTCATCGAAGACACGCCGGAAGTGAAACGGTTCCGTCTTGTCGCGAACGACGGTGTCGTCGGTGTGGCTATTCCGGGCCAGTACATCTCAGTCCAAGCCCGCATCGAGAGTGAAGATATTTTACATCACCGTCAATACAGCGTCGTCGAGACGACAGAAGACGGCTACTGGATTGCGCCGAAAGCGGAAGGGCTCGTCTCGAACTGGCTTCACGAGCAAACAGTCGGCACAGAGATTCCGATGAGCGCGCCAGCAGGCGAGTTCACGATGGAAGACACGGACCGTCCGCTCACGCTCGTCGCTGGCGGGATCGGTATCACACCGCTGTTCAATATGGCGAAGACAGCGCTCCGTCAAGGTCGCTCGGTCACACTGTTGCACGCCGTCCGCAGCACGAACCTCCGTCCGCTCGGTGAAGAGCTCGACGAACTCGTGAACGAGGGACTTCAGCTCATCACACACATCGACGAGGTGTCTGGCTGCATGAGCGCGACGCAGCTTACAGCACTCGATGTCGACGGTCATGACGTCTATACGTGTGGCCCGACCGCGATGATGGAGACGGTCGTCCAAACGATTCCACAAGCACGTTACGAGTTCTTCGGTCCATCGGCCGTGCTCGCCAAAGCATAAGAAAAGACGATTGCGAAAACAGTCGTCACATCACCGCGAACCGGTCATCGGTTTGCGGTTTTATAATTCTTCCGCGTGCATCACATTTCTGTCGCCGTCAAGCGTCTCAAGTGTCTCGAATCTACCCCGTTGTGATTCATCGAGCGTGATCAAGTAAGACATGACGTATCCTTCGTCTCGAGGGTCGTTCACGGTGTATGTCTCGCTCCAATCCGAACCGCTTAGTCGCACGTAAGCCACATCTTCCGGTTTTTCGTTGAAGCGAATACCGATGTATTCATCAGTCGTATTGCCAAAGTGAATCGAATCGAACGGTTTTTCTTCAATCGTGTCCCATGTCGACGCGCTGAAGCCTCCATCTGAATTCATGATACCGAGACCGAGAATCGTCTCGTCTGAGTTCGTGAAGAGCACAACGGTGGACCCCTCTAGTTTATGGTACTCATAAGCGTACCAGCCTTGAACCGTTAACTTTTCGTTCAGTTCTTGCTGCGCCCGTTCAGAGGCTTGCTTTCGTTGTTCCCCGTTATAATATTGGACACCGGCCGCAACTGAAATGGCGATGATGATGATCATACCTGTAAGGAATAACGCGAATCCACGTTTTGACATCTTGCCCCTCCTTGTTCAGTTTTTCATAAGTCGATGGAGTCAAGTACTTGCTCATTTTGATCTAACGTTTGAAGGATCCAGTCGGATGTTGGACGGTTTCGCAACTCGATGATGTGTGTGTCAGCATAGTCACTATCTTCGGTACGATTGAGGATGTGTTGTTCTTGTATACGATCTCCGATGATACGGAGATAGGCAACGTTCTGAGGTTGTTTGTTAAGGCGGATGCCTAAATAGTGATTGGACTCGTCACTCGAATAGATATAGTCAAACGGATCCACGTCGAGGGTCTCTATAGTTCCGTAACCGTAGCCGTCCACACTCATTTCAGCGAGGCCGAGCATGGTCCCATCTTTATTTGTGAAGAGGGCAAGTGTCGCGTCATCTGTTTTGTGATATTCGTATGCGTGAAAATCATTGTCTGCCAGGTAACGTTTCAATTGGTGTCTCTCATAAAAATAACTACCGATTCCTGAAAAAATGACGACAATCGCGATGCAAATCACTAAAGACCAAATTAGTTTTCGTTTGAACATCCAATTCTTCCTTTCTATATGAAACAGCCCATGTCGCTACCTGAGCGCATGGGCTGTTTGTTTAGTACGTCAAACTCGCGGCGACGATGATGCCGACGACGAGCGAGGCCGAGAACAGGCTGACACCGACGGCGAGGTTGCCGTTTTCGACTTCTTTCTCCAAGTTTACGCCAGGCGTGAGCACGTACTCAAACGTCCAAAAAGCGAGCACTTGGGCGAGGATCCCGACGAGTCCCCAGATGAAGGCGTCGAGCAGGTTGACGCTGTTCGCCCAAACTGTGTAGATGACGATGGCGAGGCCGAGCGCTTTGCCCCAAAGTTTGAGGGCGACGGCGACGTTGCCAGCTTTGATGAGTTTTCGTTCCGAATATTTTGTCGTCAGGGCGAACACGACGAGTCCTGCTAAAATAAGTCCGAACCCGGTACCGAGGTGAGCCAGGAAGCTCAAGATTGAATCGAGCGTGATAAATGTCATGTGTTAATCTCCTTCGTGAGTTGGTGTGCCGATGGCTAGGTAGTAGGACTGGTTGTTCGTGATCATGCTTCCGGCCCGGGCGCCGAGCGCCGACGGGTGGCCGTTCAGACAAAAGCAGCCGATCATGTAGTGCGTCGCAAGCGGACCGTTGACCGTGTTCGTCGTTCGTGTCGGCAGCTCGTTGAATTGTTGATATACCGCGGTCTCTTCGGCATATGTCTGCAGCACTTCTTTATGGAACGGGACGCCGTCTTCGGCATACAAAATGACCGAGTCGCCTTCACGTCCGAAGGCCGGTTTTTGCACGTAAGCGCTCTGGCCTAAAAATGGGTCCGCCTCGAGATAAGTCGGTAACAAGTGAGTCCGGATGACCTGGCGCTCCGCTTCGTCAAAATATGTATCCGTCTCATACAGTTCCCAAATGAGCGCTTGGACGCCTTTGGACTGCATGAGAAACGCGGACAACGGGTTGAGGAGCGACACGTGCTTCGCTTGGTTCAACTCGAGCAGCCGGATGCCGATCAAGTCGCCGTTCGGCGTCCGGTCGTCGACCAAGTGCTCGATCGGATACGTCTGGCGGTACAAGACGTCGACCCGTTCGCCCGACGGGGTATAGACGCCGTCCACGTCGACGAGCAACCGGTCGAGCGGGACGAATTCTGACGGCAAGTCGAGCGTCTCTTGGAGGAAGCGGGTCGTCCATTTGTCCTCGATGTTGTCGTCGTGTGACGTGAAGACGATTTTTGGTGTCCCGTCGCGATTTAATCGTTGCCACGCCGCGATGACGGCTTTACGGAGTTCGGTCTTCAGCTCGGCTGTCGCGTTCGCGTTCGGGTCGTTGAGTCCGAACGCGGTCGTAACATACCGGTTCACATCGAACAGTTCTTTGATGAACGTCGGCGTGTCGGCGTTGAACTCCATCAGTTTGATAACACCGTCTTTGACGATCCAGTCATAACGGCCGATGATCGTCTCTTGCGGGAGCGCTTTGTCACGCAAGAACGGCAAGCTCGCCTCCGGATAACCGAGCAGACGGAGCGTCTCGTCTGGGAGCGTCCGCAACAATCGATTGGCTTTCCGGAAGATGGCATCGACGGCGCGCGTCGCTTCCCGGATGCGGTCGACCTCGTCTTGCGTGTAGACGAGGCAATCGTAGAGTGCATATTCTTCGTCGTTCAAGTCGGGCCAAAAGTAAGGGATTTGGCCGAACAAGTCGTGCCGATTCATCCCCCGAAGCCGCCTTTTGAGCCGCTGCCGAGTCCTGAGTTTGACCCTGAGTTCGATCGGTTCGGCGTGATGCTGCTCGCGCCACCGTTCGAGCGGTAGTTTTTATAAGCGGACGAGTTTTTTAGCGAACTCTTTGAATTGAACAGACTGCCGAGTAAGAAGAAGCTCCCGAAGTGCGGGGACCGTCTGTCGTCGCAGTAATATGATTCCGTTTCATCGTCCCATTCCCAGTCGTCACACTCATAGCCGGTTGGCTCTTCCGGTAACGTCGCTTGTTGCGTTTCGTCCGTACCGCACGCCGCGAGTGACGCTGTCAAGACGGCGGCCGAGAGACCGCTTAAAATCTTCTTGCTTGTTTTCATGTTGTTTCCTCCAGTGTATAGCCAGTCGGGGTGACATAGATGACGTAGACGCCACGGTCCTCGTCCGTCTCGGCCGAGTCGCGCGCATATTCGTTTCCGGCGACGTATAAATACTCGCTGCCGAGCATGGCGAGCGCGTCAAGGTGGCGGTCGACGAAGTACGCTTCGAGCAGCGGGTTGTCGAACCGGTCGTCGAGCGTACGAATCTCGACTTTGATGTCGTCAGTTGCTTTCTTATCCACAGGTCCTTCCGTGTATCGGTCGACGTAAATCAAGAAATATTGATCGCCTTCGAGCGCGGACGAGCGTTGTTTGTACGTCATGCCGTCTTTGACGAAAAATTCGCATTCGCGTCTAGCAAGTACTTCATCAAGCCCGAGCGATGTATAATGGTAAAGTGGCTCGAACGAGATCTCATTTTTATAGAGTCGGTATTCTAAAACGATGGAGTCCATAGGTCAGTCCTTTCTTTTTTCTTTCTATACGGAACCGAACACAAACGGGTTTCGTAAATCAATTGAGTTGTCTCTAGTATATAGGAGAAAGGGAGTGATTTCAGTGCATATCTTTTTTCGAGTGTGGCGCGGGTTATCGAAATTATCGTTTCTGAACGTCGTGTTGGCATCACTCGTCATTATTTTGACCGGTACCGTCCTCGGTTACTGGCTCGAGCCGGAGACGTTCCCGTCGATGTTCGATTCGTTCTGGTGGACGATGACGACGCTGACGACGGTCGGTTACGGTGATTTCTTCCCGTCAACGGTTGCCGGGCGTTGGCTCGGCATTTTCCTGTTCCTGTTCGGGATCGGGATTATCGGGGCTTTGATCGGAAAACTCGTTGAGGTCGGTGCGACGTTTCAACGTTTAAAACGGGAGGGAAAGCTAGTGTATCGAGGAGAAGGGCATTACGTCTATATCGGTTGGTCGCCGAAGACGAAGAAAGCGATCGACGAGGTGCTCAGCTATGAGCCGAAGGCGGAGATCGTGTTGATCGACCAATTGAAAGAAGAACCGTACGATCATGACAACGTCCATTTTGTCCACGGTGACCCGTCCGATGAGGCAGTGCTCCTGCAGGCGAACATTTTGAAAGCGCGCCGGGTCGCCATCTTCGCGGATGCGCAGATCAGCGAGACGTTACTCGCCGACGGGAAATCGCTATTGATCGCGTCAGCCGTCGAGGCGCTGTCGTCGGAACGAAATGTTGACCTACATACGGTCGTCGAAGTATGCGAAGAGCGGAACATCTCAAAGTTCAAACACGTGCGCATCGACGACTTTATATTGGCGAACGATTCGGTGTCGCTCCTCATGGCGAAAGCGACGTTACAGCCGGGCACGACATCGATTTTCCGGCAACTGCTCAGCAAGCAGTCCGGTGGTAACATTCAAGCGCTCGCGCCGAGACCCGAGTGGGCGACGGTCCGGGACGCTGTCGAAAACTTGTTGCGCCAGGGCGTCACCTTGATTGCCGTCAACGACCGTCTCGATTTCGCGACGGCGCTCGACACAACGCTTGAGCCGAACGACACGCTCTACATCGTCTGTCATGACGATGCGTGGGAACGTTTAAAGCAAGGAGGAATTTGATGCATAACGGAACGTTTATCCGCAAGATGACACGTATGCAAAACGTGCAGCGGTGGGATGAATACGCGCCGCACTATCACGACAACGCCGCGAGCCATAGTTTCCGCGTCGCCGTGTTCAGTTTGATCGCGGCCTATTATGAAGAGAATCAAGGGCGTGACGTCAAGTTGCTCGATGTGCTCGGCAAGGCGTTGTTCCATGATATGAACGAGGTGCAGACCGGCCCGATCATGCACCGGACGAAAAAAGAGCCGACGCTCAAAGAACATATCGAACGGATGGAGCGGACGGCGAGCCTCGGGTTGGTCGACTTGTTGTCACAGTCGCTCCGGCCGCACTTTTATCGTTTTCTCGTCGAGGCGGAGGACGATTCGTTCGAAGGACGGATTGTCGACGGAATCGATTCGTTCGATGCGATGCTGTTCGTGCGGCGTGAAGTCGCACACGGATCGCCACACTTCGTCGAGAAGCTCAAAGAGATGAAAGCGATGCTCCGCAACCATCCGCTCGAGTCAGTCCGCTGGCTCTATGAGCAAGTCGAAACAGAGACGGACGTCGCAACGTTCATCGAGAACGTCATGCGGATGGATAGCGTCCGGCGCTGGAAAGGCCGTTTCAACACGATTGACGACAACGACGCCATCCACGGTTTCCGGGCGGCGGCGCTCGGTCTGTTCAGCGGCTTGCTCGAGCGTGAGAAGTACGGGGTCGAGGTCGACGTCGCCGAACTGACGGCGCGCTTGCTCTGTCACGACCTCGTCGAAGGCGTGACCGGGGACGTGCTCGGTCCGGTGAAGCACTCGACGGCCGAGACCGGTGCTGCGTTCGAGGCGTATGAACGGGCCGAGAGCGAGGCGTTATTGTCACTCCTCCCAAAATACATGCAACCAGCGTTCCGGCGCTATATGGCCGATTCGAAAGATGCGACGTACGAAGGGTCGCTCGTCGATATGATGGACAAGCTCGACGCGTTGATCAAGATGAACATGGAGCGGAAGATGAACGGGGCCGAGTACGAAGTCACGTACCGGGAACAACTCCGAAAAGTCCAGTCGCGCTATGAGAATCCGAGTATGATTTTCTTCCTCGCCTACATTTTGCACGATCTCGATTATGTCACGAGTTAAACGAGTCGCAGACGACCTGTCTGCGGCTTTTTTTATATCATTCATTGACATATATCATTCAACGATATATATTAGGAGTAAGAAGTATATCGATGAATGATATAGGAGGCGAGACGATGCCACGGAACGATACGATCGGGCTCGGGGAGTTGACCGACAGCACATTTTACATCTTGCTCGCGCTGACCGAGCCAAGACACGGGTATTTGATCATGCAGTTCGTCGAAGAGTTGACGAACGGGCGGATGCAGATCGGTCCGGCGTCGATGTACACGATCATCAAAAAACTCGTGAACGCGTCGCTGATCGAACCGCTCGACGGGGACGGCAAGAAGAAGAGTTACATCATCACGGACATCGGGCGCGCATTGTTACACGAAGACGTGAAACGGCGCCAAGCGATGGTCGACGACGCACGTTTCATTTTGGAAGGGGAGGGCCACAGATGAACCGAAAATATATGGCGAGTTGGGGCCTCGCGTTCGCTGAAGAGCGTGAGATGGAGAAGTTGGGACGAATGGCCGCGCAGGGCTGGCATTTAGAGAAGTTCGCACCGCTCGGCTATACGCTCGTCGAAGGGGAACCGGCGGACGTCCAGTATAGTCTCGATTATCGTAAACGACCGGACGAGGATTATTTCGAGCTGTTCCGCGCGAGCGGCTGGGAACACGTCACATCGAGCGGGGACGAGATTCACGTGTTCAAAGGTAGTCCGGACGCGCGCCCGATTTACTCGGATCGTGAGACGACACACGAGAAATACGCTCAAGTCGAAGGGCAGATGGGGAAAGTAGCGTTGGTACTGCTCATCATATGGGTCGGGCTGTTTATATTGCTTGAACTGGATTGGTCGGGACTCGTCGAGACGGGATTGATCATGGTCCAGTTGCTCGTCACGATCGGACTTGTCTTCACAGGTCTCCCGTATTTAGGCTATCTCGTGAAGCGAAAACGGCTCGATCGCAAAGGATGACTAGGCGGATGGCACAAGCCATCCGTTTTTGTTTTGGACGACTGAACTATTCAAGAAAAAAATAGTTAGGTGCAGAGAACTGTTTTTCGGAAATCCTCTGTTAAACTAAAACGGAATCGTTCATGATAAATAATGAAAACGCTTGCATTTAATTCGATAGGAGGAAAACGCATGATGAAGAGACGACAAGGGTTTGCGGTCATCGCTGGCGTCACGGCGATTGCGCTGCTTGCTGGGCAACCGGTCGCGCAAGCAGCGACGCCGCAAAACGGCACGATGATGCAGTATTTTGAATGGTACGTCCCGAACGACGGCCTGCATTGGAATCGGTTATCGAACGACTCGCAGAACCTGAAAGATATCGGTGTGACGACGGTGTGGATCCCGCCGGCGTATAAAGGGACGTCGCAAAACGATGTCGGTTACGGGGCGTACGACTTGTATGACCTCGGTGAGTTCAACCAGAAAGGGACCGTCCGGACGAAGTACGGTACGAAAGCGCAGCTCCAATCGGCGATCTCGAACTTGCGTGGTAAAGGTATCGGTGTCTACGGCGATGTCGTCATGAACCATAAGGGCGGCGCCGACTACACCGAGTCCGTCCAAGCGATCGAGGTCAACCCGTCGAACCGGAACCAAGAGACGTCAGGGGAATACGGCATCTCGGCCTGGACCGGCTTCAACTTCGCGGGCCGCAACAATACATACTCGCCGTTCAAGTGGCGCTGGTATCACTTTGACGGGACCGACTGGGATCAGTCACGCAGCTTGAGCCGGATCTACAAGTTCAAGAGTACGGGCAAGGCGTGGGACACGGACGTCTCGAACGAAAACGGCAACTACGACTATCTCATGTATGCCGACGTCGACTTCGAGCATCCGGAAGTCCGTCAAGAGATGAAGAACTGGGGCAAATGGTACGCCGACTCGCTCGGGCTCGACGGGTTCCGCTTGGACGCGGTCAAACATATTAGTCACGCGTACTTGCGTGAATGGGTGACGAGCGTCCGGCAGACGACCGGCAAACAGATGTTCACCGTCGCCGAGTATTGGAAGAACGACCTCGGCGCCATCAACGACTACCTCGCGAAGACCGGTTACACGCATTCGGTGTTCGATGTGCCGCTGCACTATAACTTCCAGGCGGCCGGCAACGGCGGCGGCTTCTATGACATGCGCAACATCTTGAAAGGCACCGTCACGGAGCAGCATCCGACGCTCGCCGTGACGATCGTTGACAACCATGACTCACAACCTGGGCAGTCGCTCGAGTCGACGGTCGCCAACTGGTTCAAACCGCTCGCCTACGCGACGATCATGACGCGCAGCCAAGGTTATCCGACACTCTTCTACGGAGACTACTACGGGACGAAAGGGACGACGAACCGGGAGATCCCGAACATGTCGGCGTCGCTCCGACCGATCATGAAAGCACGTAAAGACTTCGCCTACGGGACACAGCACGACTATCTCAACCATCAAGACGTCATCGGTTGGACACGTGAAGGCGTGAGTGACCGTGCCAAGTCGGGTCTCGCGACGATTCTGTCTGACGGACCGGGCGGCTCGAAATGGATGTACGTCGGCAAGCAGAACGCCGGTGAAGTGTGGAAAGATATGACGAACAACAACACCCGTCTCGTCACGATTAATAGCGACGGCTGGGGTCAGTTCTTCGTCAACGGGGGTTCGGTGTCGATTTACACCCAACAATAATGACTTCGAACAGAGGGACACCATCCATATCGGATGATGTCCCTCTATTTCACGTTTGTAGCAGACGTTGCACGAGCTTCGTATTCCACATCCCGCGGGGCAAGGGTAACAAACGAAAGTTCGCCATTTCTTCAGGTTCGTCGGCCCCTTGTGCGGGTATCGGATGATAAAGGATGATGATCACGACACCGACCGCCATGGAGGGGAACAACGAACACCACGACGTCTTCCACAAGCTGACGAGACGCATCGTTGACGAGAACCAAGTCATTACCGTGGAGACGCTGAAGTTGATTCAGGACGCCGGATGGGGCGAGCTTGGTCCATAACCGTTGCTAACAAGAGCGCGGTCTTCCCAAGCAGCGCCGACTTCAGGTTGCGCTTCAAATAAGTGGTGAGTAGTTCACAAGCGTATACTTTTCTGGTGTAATACATGGTATAATTACCTGGTATTAGTTTAGGTGGGGAAAATAATCATATGGATACTATGAATTCACCTTCACGCACGTCGGTTGTCGGTTTCATTTCATATCATCAATTTAGAAGCGTCGTGAACGCTGTCGAATTCAAGGAGGCTCACATATGAGTAAAGAAAAGATTGCCCAGCTACGTAAACACGTCTCGCCCTTTGAAAAGGCAGACGTCAAAGTCAGTGTCCGGCAGATGATCAACACGATCCTGCCGTTCCTCGTCGCCTGGTTCCTTGCGTACCAAGCGCTCGAAGTGTCGGTGTGGCTCACGATCCCGCTCGCGATCATCGCAGCCGGGTTCGTCGTCCGCATGTTTATCATCTTCCATGATTGTACGCACGGTTCGTTCTTCAAAAACAAGAAAGCGAACGCCGTCGTCGGCACGATCATGGGTGTGTTGACGCTGTTCCCGTACGAGAAGTGGAAGCGGGAGCATTCGATCCACCACGCGTCGAGCGGTAACCTCGATAAGCGCGGTGTCGGTGACATTTGGGTCATGACGATCGAGGAATATGTCGAGGCCTCGAAATGGACGCGTCTTCAGTACCGCCTCTATCGCAACCCGCTCGTCATGTTCGGTATCGGACCGTTGTTCTTGATTCTCGTCACGAGCCGGTTTAACCGCAAGGACGCTCGGAAAAAAGAGCGGATGAACACGCATGTCATCAACCTCTCGCTCGTCGTACTGTACAGTCTGATGATTTATTTGGTCGGCTGGCAGGCGTTCTTGATCATTCAAGGGACGACGATGTTCACGGCCGGTGTCCTCGGGATTTGGCTGTTTTATGTCCAACATACGTTCGAAGACTCGTATTTTGAAGATGAGAGCGAATGGGATTACGTCAAAGCGGCGATCGAAGGCAGTTCGTATTATGAGTTGCCGAAAGTGTTGCAGTGGGTGACAGGCAATATCGGCTTCCACCACGTCCACCACTTGAGCCCGCGCGTGCCGAACTATAACCTCGAAAAAGCGCATACGGCGACGCCGCCGCTACAAAAAGCGACGACGATCGGATTGTTCTCTAGTTTAAAATCGCTTCGTTACAAATTGTACGATGCGAAAAATATGACGTTCGTCACATTCCGCGACATTAAGCATCTGTTGTGCGACCCGAAGACGACTTTATAAAAAATGTCCCGCTGAAGCGCTTCAGCAGGACATTTTTCGGTTCATGCATCTCAGCGTTTCCAGACCCAGTCGTCACTCTCATACTTTTCAACTAAGCGAGCAATCTCATCTTGCTGTTCTGACGTGAACACGAGCGGCTCGAACGTCAGTTGAAACGCGTCGCGGAACCCGTCCTCGAACGCCATGGCGACTTCGTCGAACGTCACGAAGCGGCCGAGCGTCTCGTTCAAGGCGACCGCTTTGCTGCTGAACCGTGCTTTCGCGTATACTTTCTCGTCTGCTTCCATATTGAAGCAGTCGAACAGGACATCATCGTCGATCGATAGTGGGATCGACCCGTGCTGCAAGACCGCTCCTTGGTGCCGGACTTGAGCACTACCCGCCACTTTACGGCCGTCGACGGCGAGTTCGTAGTAAGAAGCGGCGTCGAAACAGACGGCCGACTTCGGTTTCCGCAATACTTCGCGGTCTTTTTCGGTCAACGGTACCGAGAATTCGGCCGGGACACCGAGCGCTTGGTAGCCGCGCCGGACGCCTTCGGTCAACAGGCGATAGCTCTCGATGACGTTCGTCGGGAGTGTCGGCGTCGTTTCGGGCAAGATGACGCTGTACGTCAATTCGTCGGCGTGTAAGACGGCCCGGCCCCCGGTCAAGCGGCGGACGACGGGGATGCCGTTCGCTGCGAGTGCCTCACGGTCAAGGTCACGCGTCGCCCGTTGGAAACGCCCGACGCTAATTGCGTGTGGGGCCCATGAATAGAAGCGGAGCGTCGGCTTCAGCTCGCCGCGGGCGACCCAGCCTGAGACCGCTTCATCGATCGCCATGTTTTCAGCCGGGGCGAGTGATTGTGTCGTTAAAATGTGCCATGTTGTATCAGTCATCGTGTCTCTTCTTTCTCTCAATCGATTGGCAACATCGTATGGCGACGTGCCTTATGGACTTGTTCGTCGGCGTGATATGACGAGCGGACGAGCGGACCGGCCTCGCAATGTGAGAAGCCTTTTGACAAGGCGATTTCTTTCAACTCGGCAAACTCGTCCGGGTGGTAGTAGCGCTCGACGTCGAGGTGTTTCTTTGTCGGCTGTAAATATTGACCGAGCGTCAAAATATCGACGTCATGGGCCCGGAGGTCGTCCATCGCTTGAATCAATTCTTCTCTTGTCTCGCCAAGACCGAGCATGATCGACGACTTCGTCGGGATGTCCGGATTCAATTCTTTGGAACGTTTTAGGAATTCAAGGGTGCGGTCGTACGTCGCTTTGGCCCGGACTCGCGGCGTCAAGCGGCGCACCGTCTCCAAGTTATGGTTCATGATGTCCGGCCCCGCGTCAATCAACGTCTGGAGTGCCGAGAAGTTGCCCATCATGTCGGACGGCAATACTTCGATCGACGTTTCCGGGTTCATCGCGCGTATGGCGCGGACCGTCTCGGCGAACACGGTCGCCCCGTAATCGTTCAAGTCGTCGCGGGCGACGGCGGTGATGACGACGTGTTTCAAGTTCATGAGCCGAACCGACTCGGCGACGCGTTTCGGCTCTTCCCAGTCGAGTTCGTTCGGTTTCCCGGTCGTGACCGCGCAGAAGCGGCACGCCCGTGTACAGATGCTTCCGAGAATCATGAACGTCGCCGTGCGGCGGACGGCCCAACACTCATGGATGTTCGGGCATTTCGCCTCCTCGCACACTGTGTTCAAATTCTTCTCCCGCATCATCTTTTTAAGGCCGGTATACGTCTCGTTCGTATTCAATTTGATTTTCAGCCACTCTGGTTTTCGTTTCAGTTCCCCTCTTGCCACTTCGGATTCCCCCTTTATCATGTCAACCCCTAACGAAATGAGTTTACCAAAAAACAAATGAAAATCGAACCACTCAAATTATTGGCTTTGCCAATACAGGTGGAACGTGTTCCAAGACAGGTCAAATGTTTCAAAATGGTTACGCTTTCATCAAAGTCATTGTTTCCCATTTTTTGAATTGCTATACTGACGTTGACCACCTGAATAATGACCATATGTAACTGATTCGATCAGGCATGGGGTGAACGAGCGTTGGTGAGGCAACGCTTATTCCTCCATGCCTTTTCGTTTGTGGTCGGGGGAACTTTCAAAAAGGAGTGAAAACATGAACAAAGTACTGAACTGGACAGCAACACTCGGATTGACGACAGCGTTACTCGTCTCGTCCGTCCCGATGGCAAACGCGGTCGTGGCAGAGGAGACGCCGACACAATCGATTGAAGCACGGGTGAACGCGCAACTCGAGGCGATGACGCTTGAACAGAAACTCGGACAGATGATCATGCCAGACTTCCGACTTTGGAACGGGGCGAACCATACGGCACTCGCGCCAGATGTGGCACGGGTCATCGACCGGTTCGACCTTGGAGGCGTCATCTTGTTCGCGGAAAACGTGACCGAGACCGAACAGACGACGAAACTCGTCCACGACCTGCAAGAAGTCGTCAAGCAAGACGACAGCAACGACATTCCGCTCTTCATCACGATCGACCAAGAAGGCGGGATCGTGACTCGGCTCGGAACCGGCACGAACTTGCCGGGGAACATGGCGCTTGGGGCGACGCGGAGCAGCCAATACGCGTATGATGCGGGGAACATCATCGGGTCAGAGTTGAATGCGCTCGGGGTGAACGTCAACTTCGGTCCGGTCTTAGACGTCAACAACAACCCGGCGAACCCGGTCATCGGGGTCCGCTCGTTCTCGAGTGATCCGGAACTCGTCGGTGAACTCGGCTCGGCGATGACGCAAGGGATTCAAGACCAAGGCGTTGCCGCGACGGCGAAACATTTCCCGGGACACGGCGACACGGCCGTCGACTCGCACTACGGCTTGCCGATCGTCGATAAGTCACTCGAAGACTTGCGCGGGCTCGAGCTGTTGCCGTTCAAGCGGGCTATCACGGAAGGTATCGATATGATCATGACGGCCCATATCGGGATGCCACAAATCGAGGACGAGGTCGTCAACTCGCCGCGCGGCACGTTCCCGCTCCCGGCGACGCTCTCTGACGACGTCATCACCGGCGTCTTGCGTGACGAGATGGGCTATGACGGCATCGTCATCACGGACGCCCTCAACATGAAGGCGATCACGGACAACTTCACAGAAGCCGAGGCGGTCATCAAGACGTTTGAGGCGGGTGTCGATATCGCCCTCATGCCGACGATTTTACGGTCGAACGCGGACGTCGTGAAACTTGAGACGATCTTTGAAGACGTCATGGCGGCTGTCGAGAGCGGCCGTTTGCCAGAAGCGAAGATCGATGAAGCGGTCGAGCGGATCTTGAAGCTGAAAGCGGAACGCGGCATCTGGAGCGAGTCAATGGATACGACGACGCTCGAGGCGAAACTCGCGGAAGCAAATGCGGTCGTCGGTAGTGCCGAGCATAAAGCGACAGAACGTGAGATTGCCGAAGCGGCCGTCACACTCGTGAAGAACGACGACAAGACACTTCCGTTCAAACCGAAAAAAGGGGAGACGGTGCTCGTCATCTCGCCAGCAAAAGATCAGACCGACAGCATGGTCAAGACAATCAAATCGCTTAAAAAGAACGCGGGCAACATGAAGCAAGTGAACGTCATCACGGCGAACTATACGGCGTCGACACCGCACCTTGACCAAAACCCAGATTTAAAACAAAAAGTCGAGGCGGCCGACTACATCATCGTCGGCTCGAACGTCAACAACAGCGCCAAGCTGAAATCGATCTCGGCCGATAACTACGTACCGGCAGAAGTGTTCCGCTATGCCAACGAGACGGGCAAGAAATCGGTGTTGCTCAGCCTTCGTAACCCGTACGATGTGGCCGTCCAACCGGATGCGCCGGCCCAGCTGCTCATCTATGGCTTTAAAGGTGACCCGAACGGACCGGACTCTGAAGCAGGTAACGCCAAGTCGGCTGGACCAAACCTTCCGGCTGGCATCCGCGCCATCTTCGGTGAAGTCAAACCAGGAGGCAAGCTCCCGGTCGACGTCCCGACGTTTGAGAACGGTATGTTCGGTGACGAACTCCACTTCGAATTCGGTGGCGGCTTCAAAAACTGGAATAAATGAAAATAGCGAGCGCCCTTGAGGGTGCTCGCTATTTTTAGTTTTAGTTTACGCCTCGAAGTAACTGACGACAAGGAGTCCAGGACCTGTGTGCGCGCCAATTGCCGAACCGACGATCGTCTTCGTCACGCTGGCCGGATTCATCTGTTCAAGCAGTAGTGCTTCCAGTTGATCGGCTTTGGCCGGGTCGTCCCCGTGACCGATAAAGATGTGATGTCCTTCGATGAGCGGTTTCGACTCGGTCATCCACTCGACGATGCGGCGCATCATTTTTTTATGACCGCGAATCTTCTCGATCGGGACGAGCTTACCATCTCGGACAGTGAGCAGCGGTAAAATCGTCAACAAGTCCCCGATGAACGCGCTCGCTCTCGAGACGCGGCCACCGCGCATCAAGTACTCGAGCGATTCGACGGTGAACAAGTGGCGGATCTTCCCGACGAGCGACTCGGCGTAGGCGGACGTCTCCTCGTACGAGTGATCTTGGCCGTATTCGGCGACCGTTCGGACGAACAACCCTTGACCGACCGACGCGGTCCGCGTGTCGAGAATATGGAACGTGCTGTTCGGGTATTCTTCTTTAAGCAAGTTCCCGACCATGACGGCCGTTTGATATGTACCGGACAGTTCGCCCGAGAAGGCGAGGTAAAGGAACGGGATCTCAGACTCGAGATGTTGGCGGAAACAGTGTTCAATCCGGGCCGCCTCGATTTGGAACGTCTTCGGCGTCTTGCCGACACGCATCGCGTCATATACTTCTTTCGGCTGAATCGTCTCTCCGTCTAAAAACTCTTCGTTGTCGATGATGACCCCGAGCGGTAACATCTCGAGGCCGTATTCGACGATCTGGTCTTGCGTCAAATCAGCACCGGTATCGGTTATGATTTTGAACATGGTTGGATCACTCCTCTAGTAGTTGGTGTTCGATGTCGCGGATCGGTTCGTTTCGTTGCCACATGCGGTCGAGCTGAACGACGAGCGTCGCTTGTTCGTCCGCGTCGAGCGTTGCCGGGACGAGTCGGCTCGTCTCCCCGAGCACGTCATAGGCGCGGCGGAGCACATCCTCGACGGTGAGCGGGATGTGAAGCAAGTCTTCGAGCGACGCCATCGTCTCCGGGACGATGGCCGGGTACGTGAATCTTGTCGCTTCGCCTTGGATGGCACGGTCGTAAAAGTCACGGATGAGTTCAGCACGAGCGCTTCCGCTCTTGCGGACGCTCAAATAAATTTGGACGGCGACACCGCCACGGACGCGTCGCTGCGAGATGCCGGCGAACTTTTTACCGTCAATCGATAGATCGAAGCTACCCGGGCAGTACGAACCGACGATTTCTCCAGGCACGATTTTGTCCGTCACGTCTTTGAACATATGTTGAATGAGCGACGTCATCGCCTCATAGCCGCTATCGATTTGAATGCCGTCATTCTCGGGTAGAATAAGAGATAGGTTCAATACATCTTCGTCGAGGACGACCGCAAGTCCTCCCGAGTTACGGATGACGGGACGATAGCCATGTTCGTGCAACAGTCGAATCCCGTCGCGCAGATGAGGCAGCCGCGCGTCTTGAATCCCGAGCACGACTGTGTTCAGATGGACCCAGGCCCGAAAGACGGCGCCTTGGTGTTTCGTCGACGCGCACAGCGTATCGTCCGTCGCGAATGATTGCTCGGCTTGAAACGCCGCACCGAGCGATGATTGGTCGATCAGGCGGTAGGTCGGTTGCCGTAAAAGTGGATGGATCATATGCACAATTCCTTTTCAAAAAATAATGTCTTCCTCATTATAGCATGGAGGGAACGACTCGGAAGAAGTCGAATCAGTACAATACATAAAACGCAGGGGGCACCAACATGTACACATCACGAGGCCAGCTATCTGGGTCAAAAGTGTTTAAAGACCCGGTCCATCGCTATATATACGTCTACGATCATCTCATTTGGGAGTTGATCAACACGAAAGAGTTTCAACGGTTACGTCGGATCAAGCAGCTCGGGACGTCGTTTTTGACGTTCCACGGGGCTGAACACACCCGATTCCACCACTCGCTCGGCGTCTATGAGATTGCCCGGCAGTTGATCGACCAGTTCCGCGACTATCCGGAATGGGACGACCGCGACCGGGAGCTGTTGCTCGCGGCGGCACTGTTGCACGACGTCGGGCACGGCCCGTTCTCGCACGCGTTCGAGCACGTCTTCTCGGTCCGCCATGAAGTCTGGACGGAACGGATCATCTTAGGGGACACAGAAGTGAATAAAGTCCTCTCCGAGATGGGCGTCGGGTTCCCGGAAGAAGTCGCGGCCATCATCAACAAGACGCACCCGAACCGGCTGATCGTCAACATGCTCAGCTCACAGCTCGACGTCGACCGGATGGACTATTTACTTCGCGACGCCCATTTCGCCGGCGTCAGTTACGGGAAGTTCGACCTCGAGCGGATGCTGCGCGTGTTGCGGCCGGACGAAGATCAAATCGTCGTCAAACAGTCGGGGATGCATACGATCGAAGACTATATCATGCGGCGCTATCAAATGTATTGGCAAGTCTATCTGCATCCGGCGACGCGTTCGAGTGACTTACTATTAAAAGCCGTGCTCGAGCGGGCCCAAGAACTGCATGAATCGGGTTATGTGTTTGAGATGACACCGAAGCATTTCTTGCCGATCTTCAACCATGACGAGATGACGCTCGAACACTATTTGAAGCTCGACGAGACGATCGTCTACTTCTATTTCCAAGAATGGATGGACGAGGCAGACCCGATTTTGGCCGACCTGGCGAGCCGTTTCGTCAATCGTCGCCTGTTAAAGTATAAAAACTTCCCAGAAGCGAACCGCGTCCGCTATATGGACCGGTTACGGTCGACGATGGAAGCGATCGGGTTGCCGACGCGCTATTATTTGCTCGAGGACCAGCTCAGCCAGCTGCCATATGATTTATATAAAGGGCACGGCACGTACGAAGGGATTTACCTGCAGATGAACGACGGCGACCGTCGCGAGATTTCAGAGGTGTCGATGCTCGTCCAATCGATTTTGAATTCGCGACAGTCGGACGAGAAAATTTATTACCCTGAGGACGTGCTGTTGAACTTGAAAGACCATGCTTCAGAAAAATCATGGATGTTGTCAACGTTACGCGGCGATTGAATCGCTTGAAAAGGATGTGACACCATGGGGATCGGGACGCTCATCGGCGGAATCGGCATCTTTTTGTTAGGGATGATGCTGTTGACCGATACGTTGAAAAGCTTGGCTGGGGAAAGACTGCGAGAGCGATTGAACCGCATGGCGGAAGGACCGGTGGCAGGGGCGTTTCTCGGTGCGACGATGACGGCGTTGTTTCAGTCCTCGACCGTGACGACGCTCATGACGATCAGTTTCGTCAGCGCAGGGTTGTTGACGTTCACGCAGGCGCTCACGCTCGTCATCGGGGCGAACGCCGGTAGTGCGACGACGGGATGGATCGTAGCGCTCCTCGGCTACAACGTCGACATTCGAGAGCTCTTACTGCCGCTCATCGGCGTCGGGATGGCGCTCCGCTTGATCGGACGACGGGTCAAGCGGATTGGGATGTTGCTCGTCAGTCTCGGACTTGTTTTTGTCGGCATCGGCACACTTCAAGAAGCGATGCGGGAAGTCGTCACGTTCTCGTTTTCGGGCTGGGACACCGACACACTGCTTCATCAATTAGCCTTGCTCGGCACGGGCCTGTTCATGACCGTCGTCTTGCAATCGTCGAGCATCGGTCTCGTCTTGACGATGACGGCGCTCGCGACCGACACGGTGACGCTCGCGCAGGCTGCATTCCTCGTACTCGGGCAGAGTGCCGGGACGAGTCTTGTCGTCGCCCTCGGCTCGCTCGGAGGATGGAAATCAGCGCGGCGCATCGTGCTCGGACACGTACTCGTTCATAGTTTGATTTTGTTGATTGGCTGGCTGACGTTCCCGCTCTTGTTTGGTGTCGTCAATCGCGTGGCCGACTGGTTGAATTGGAATGAGCTATTGCGGCTCGCATTGTTCCATACGTCGTTTCACTTGCTTGGCGTGCTGACGTTTCTGCCGTTTCACGAAGCGTTCAGCCGGCGGTTGCTCAAATGGGTGCCGAGTCGGTCTGAAAAGCTGATCCGTTTCCTCGACCCGAACATGTCGCGGATCCCGACGGTCGCACTCGAGGCGGCAAGACGTTCGTTGATTGAAATCGAGCGCTATCTCGGAAACGAGACGAAACTGTTATTGACGGAAGCGCGCAAGCGGGAGGACGAGTTGCAGCTCGTCGAGAAGACGCTCGGTGACGTCCGGGTATTTTTGAGCACGATTCAATTGGAAGAAGGACAGGGCCGCAACGACTACGGACAACACTTGTCACTGCTCCATACGATCGACCATTTGGAGCGCTGGCTGTTCGTCCTGCGCGAAGTCGATCCCGTCGACGCCCTCCGCGACACCGACTTTTTAGTCGCACGTCAGCTCGTCTTGCACGAGCTCGAGCTTGTCGATGCCCTCAACCATCACACGCCGCCGGAGGATTCGAAACAATGGAAGACGGCGTCGAAGCAGCTCGCCGAGTACCGGAAAGCGCATCGGGCCGAGATGTTAGAGGAGACGGCGGCGAACCAGCTTGAAATGGAGCAGACGATTCGCAAAGTTCAAGCGCTCCTTTGGCTCGACCGGCTTGGTTATCACGTCTGGCGGGCGACCCGGCACTTGATCAAGCCGACCGTCCCGAGCGAGCGGTTCGAAGTGAACTTAGAAGACTGAAAAAACACCCGCGCGTCCAACTGGATGCGCGGGTGTCTGGCGTTATTTTTTGTCGGCGTGCATGACACCGGCTTGACCGTAGTTCGTCGCGTCCATCTCTTCGATGAAGACGGTGATGTTCTCTTTCGGTGCGTTCGTCGTCTCTGAGACGGCGTCCGTCACTTTCTCGATCAAGGCACGTTTCTGTTCAACAGTACGGCCCGGGAGCATTTTTACGGTAACGTATGGCATATCATTTCCTCCTTTTCTAGTTCTCTTCTATTTTAGAGAATCACTAGTCGAGAGGAAAGCGGAAAATCAATGGAATGCAGCTTCGATGATGTGAGGCGCACTCGATTTCGACAAGTTTTTGTGCACGACGCGCTCTGGTTTCGTCCGCAACTCGTCACGGAACGAGTTGGAAAGCTCGGCTTCTCCGATGACGACAAGCGATTCCCAGTCGTGTGCACCTTTCATCTGTTCGACAGTTTGGGCGAGGTCACGGTAGAACCGACCGAGGTTTTCGGCAAGTCGACGATCGAATTTATCGACTTGCGAGCTGCTCGACGCCATACGGTCATCCGAAGCCGTCCCTTCAAACCGAACCCACTCCTCGGTCTCAGGGTCGAACGCGAATTCGAACGTCGCATCGATGTGCCCGAGTGAGGTATCGAGTACCGTCACGTGGTCGAGGTTCGTCAAAATAATACCGGTGGACGGGAATTTTTGTTGTAACGCCTCGAGTGGTTCAAGTACTGGCTTCGTTTCCCAGTGGAACGACGTCTCGACATCGTGTTGAAGGTAGTATGTTTCAAATAAATCGTTTTCTTCTGAAGCAAAAATGATTAGGCTTCTCGCCAAGTCGTTCCGGTGTTTGCCGAGTTCCTGATCGACTTGCTTACGTACTTTTTTGAAGTTCTTCAGTTGCGTCTCGTCACCGGACGCCTCTAAATATTCACCGATTCGCTTCAAACCGTTCTTCAAGTGGATTGACCAGTCGCCTTGTTGGTTAGGTCCTGTATTAAGGTAGACCGATAGCACACACTTGTCCTTGCATTCAATCTGACGCAATTGTTTCAAGTCGCTTGCTAATCCCATCTTAATTCCTCCCTAAAGTAAACGTTCTCTTAACCTGTTTCCTACTTGGTTAGGACTCAAACACCGAACACGATGGGAAAATGTGAAAAAGCAGGTGCGAAACGAGATGAATCCGGGTAAGTAACAAGACAGACTAGCAGTAGGAGGAACAATCGTATGAAATGGAAAGGCAGACAGGCGAGTCGGAATGTCGAAGACCGACGGGGGCGAAGTGTTGGGGGGAAAGGGATTGCAGGAATCGGAGGCGGTCTTGGCCTGATTTTAGTCATCGTCTTCACGCTTTTGAACGGGGGTAACCCGGGAGACATCGTCAACAATATTGGAATCGGTGAGCCGCAGTCTTCTGAGACGTATCAAGGCTCGGCGCGGGAAGAAGAGATGGCGGACTTTGTCTCGGTCGTCTTGCGTGACACCGAAGAAGTGTGGACTGACATCTTTGCCGAGAACGGCTTGACGTATCGGGAACCGACGCTCGTCCTCTACTCAGGACAAGTCGAGTCGGCGTGTGGGATCGCTGGCTCTGCGGTCGGACCGTTTTATTGCCCGGGCGATCAGAAACTGTATATCGATTTGAGTTTTTATGACGAACTCAGTCAGCGCTTCAACGCGCCGGGCGACTTCGCGATGGCGTACGTCGTCGCCCATGAGGTCGGACACCACGTGCAGACGTTGCTCGGCACGACAGACGAGATCATGCCGCTGCGAAACGAGATGAGCGAGACCGAGTTCAACACGTACTTGGTACGGTTCGAACTTCAAGCCGACTACTATGCCGGTGTTTGGGCGCATCACGCCCAAGGCATGGGCTATTTAGAGGCGGGTGATGTCGAAGAGGCGATGAACGCGGCGCATCAAATCGGTGACGATACGCTACAAAAACAAGCACGCGGCTACGTCACGCCGGACTCGTTCACGCACGGGACGTCGGAACAGCGGAAACGGTGGTTTGATAAAGGTTTTCAAAATGGAACGATCCAAGGCGGCGACACGTTCAATACAAAAAACTTGTAAGTCTCACCTACAGGTTGAGCGCGAGCTCGGCCTTTTTCGTGTCCAAGTTGGAATGTAGGGAAAGAATCCGCTATCATTAAATACAGCAACTAGTAGCAGGAAGGGGATGACCTGATGGAATCCTTACTGAAAAAAATCGAGCTCGCCCAAGGCGAGATGACGTCCGTCGAAAAGAAGATCGCGGACTACATCTTGACCCATTCGACGCTCGTCCCGAATATGACGACGAAAGAACTCGCCCAAAAGACCGACGTGTCAGAAGCGAGCATCGTCCGCTTCGCGCGTGTCGTCGGGATCGACAGCTTCAAATCGTTCAAGCTCGCCCTCGTCAAAGACTTGGCGATCACAGAGACGATGCTGACCGACTTTAATGTCCTTCAACAAAAGGACACCCCGTACGACTCGTTCCAAAAAGTCATCCACGTGAACAAAATGGCCATCGAGGCATGTGCCGAGGCGATGGACAAACGCGAACTCGAACACGCGATCGATACGTTCGCTCGCGCGAACCGGGTCATCTTCTATGGAGTCGGCGGCTCATCGACGGCCGCCTATGACGCGCAGTACAAGTTCACGAAACTCGGCTACGCCGCTCTGACGTCGCAAGACTTTCACTACATGCTGTCGCTCATCCCGCATCTTGGGCCGACCGACGTCTTCGTCGCGATCAGCACGTCGGGCCGGACGAAAGACGTGCTCGAGCTCGTCCGGTTCGCTAAGAAAAAAGGCGTCACCGTCGTCGCCATCACTGACCTCGACAAGTCGCCGCTTTACCGCGAGGCGGACGTCCGTCTGTGCACACCGACCGTCGAACGAGATTACCGGATCGCGAGCATCGCCTCACGGATGACACAATTGACGATTATCGACACGCTCTACATGGGTCTGTTGCACCGAAAAGGCGAAGGGCTGATCGATCGTTACGCCGAGGCGCGCGACGAGATGGTGAAGCTGCGCCGATGATTCGCCGATATGAAGCGTCAGACCGCGAACGAGTGGCAGCTTTCCTCATGAGACAACAAGCGTTCGCCGGATTGAACGCTCAGACGCTCGAAGTGTTCCGCGATGAGAATTTGGCTGACTTCGAGGCGACAGGTACGGTCAGCCTCGTCGTGGAGGACGACGGGGCGATCGTGGCGATGGCGGATTTGTTGAGGCGTCACCCGATTGATGGCTCACTCTGGCTCGGCCTGCTCCTCGTCGATGAACAACTTCACGGCACCGGTCTCGCCCAGACGGTATACGATCAACTCGAGCGGGACCACATGCGTCCGTTCCAGACGACGTTCCGGCTCGGTGTGCTCCCGACGAACGTGCGGGCCCGTCGTTTTTGGGAGCGGCAAGGCTACGTGTATGAGCAAGACTCGGTCACAGGGGATGGTGTCCACGTCCACGTGTTGAAAAAAGACATCGAATGAAGCGAACTCGGCCTCAAACGGCCGAGTTTTTTTGTTGGCACTCAAGTCGAACGTTTATGAAATTATAATTCTTTATTTTTTTAAATAAGTTTGACTTTTAATTTCAAATTAGTACAATAAAACTAGAGAGAAGAAAGGATGGTGGCGATGTTAGACAAATTGGCTACGGAACGACGGAACGAACGGACGATGCGCCTAGATGACATGACGGTTGAGGAACTGCTCGGCGTGATGAATGAAGAGGACCAGTCGGTGCCTCACGTGATCAAGCAACAGCTGCCGGTCATCGCACAAGTCGTAGAACGAGCGATCACATCGTTTAAACGAGGCGGACGCTTGATCTATATCGGTGCGGGGACGAGTGGACGACTCGGTATTTTAGATGCGGCAGAATGTGTCCCGACGTTCGGCGTGTCAGCGGACATGGTCGTCGGCCTGATTGCCGGGGGTGAACGCGCGCTCGTCAAAGCGGTCGAGGGAGCAGAGGATAGTATAGATTTGGCAATCAACGATTTGAAAGCGCTTCACTTGAGTCCGGACGATACGGTCGTCGGCATCGCCGCGAGCGGCCGGACCCCGTACGTCATCGGCGGACTCGATTACGCGCGTGAAGTCGGTGCGACGACGGCGGCGCTATCTTGCAACAAAGGCTCGAAAATCAGCGACCACGCCGAGTTCAAAATCGAGGTCGAGACGGGACCGGAAGTATTGACCGGATCGACGCGTTTGAAAGCGGGGACGGCCCAAAAACTTGTCCTCAACATGATCTCGACGGCGTCGATGATTGGAGTGGGCAAAGTGTATCAAAACTTGATGGTCGACGTGCAACCGACGAACGAGAAATTGGAAGTTCGGGCCAAACGGATGATTGCGGAAGCGACAGGGGTCGACGAACAGACGGCCGCGCGTTATTTCGCTTCATCGAACGGCCACGTCAAGACGGCGATCGTCATGATTTTAGCCGACGTTTCCTATGCAGAGGCAGTCGAGCGATTACAGCGCGCGAACGGATTCGTCCGCGACGCGATTTAAGGGGGATTACGAGATGAAGAAAGAAGAGGTGTTGGCGCAAGCCATACTCGAGCACGTCGGGGGAAAAGATAATATCCGCCAACTCGCGCACTGTATGACACGCGTCCGGTTGGCGTTGAAAGACCCAACGAAAGTGAACATCGATGCGTTGAAAAAAATCGACGGTGTCATGGGGGTCATCGATGACGAGACGCTGCAAATCGTCGTCGGACCTGGAACGGTCAACCGTGTCGCGGATCACTTGAGCCGTGAGACGGGGCTCGCCATCGGGGAAGAGGCAGTCGATGCGAACTTGACGCCTGACGAGCGGGCGGCCATCGAGCGTCAAAAAGTGAAAGATAAACAGAAGTCACCGTTCAAACGTTTCTTGCGTCGCTTAGGGAATATCTTCATCCCGCTCATCCCGGGACTTGTCGCTTCAGGGATCATCAACGGGGCAGCGAACTTTGCCGTCAACGCTGGTGTCGACCGGACCGAGACGTGGATGCAAATTCTGCTTGTGCTCGGGAGCACGGTCTTCGCCTATCTCGCCATCCTCGTCGGGTGGAATACGGCGAAAGAGTTCGGGGGGACGCCGGTGCTTGGAGCGATTGCCGGGGGGATTTTGTTCAACCCGTTACTCGCCGACATCGTCATCTATGGGGAAGCACTCGTCGTCGGAAGGGGTGGACTGTTCGGTGTCATCTTTGCCGCTTGGCTCATGACATATATCGAAAAACACGTCCGCCGCTTCATGCCGGTCTCGATTGATATTATCTTTACGCCGCTACTTACGGTGCTCGTCGTCGGCTTCACGGCGCTCTATGCGATCATGCCGGTCGCGGGCGTGTTGTCAGACGGCATCATGCAAGGACTGAATGCCGTGCTTGAAATCGGCGGACCGGTAGCAGGGGCCGTCCTCGCTGGCTTCTTCTTGCCGCTCGTCATGGTCGGCTTGCATCATGGTTTGACGCCGATTCACCTTGAGTTACTGAACACCGTTGGCAACACGGCGCTCTTGCCGATCCTTGCGATGGCAGGAGCGGGACAAGTCGGGGCCGCGCTTGCGATTTTCGTGAAGACGCGCAACCAACGTCTCCGCAACATCATCAAAGGGGCGATCCCCGTCGGATTCCTCGGCATCGGCGAACCGCTTCTTTATGGGGTCACGCTTCCGCTCGGTCGTCCGTTCTTGACGGCTTGTATGGGAGCCGCGGTCGGCGGTGCGTTCCAAGCGTCGATGCAGACGGCAGCGCTCGGGATCGGGGTCTCGGGTCTCTCGCTCACACCGCTCATCGACAATGGGATGTACTTGACGTATATTGGGGGTCTCGTCATCTCGTATACGGCTGGCTTCATCTTCACGTATTTCTTCGGTTTCAAAGAAGAGATGGCGGATGGGATTTAACAACCAAGGTGGCTCTTTCGAGTCACCTTTTTGAATAGGGAGGGCTGTTTTATATGAGAGGATTATCTGTTTACTTGAGCGAACCGCTGACAGAAGCGTTCGCGGTGTGGATGAAACGCATGCGTGAGATCGGTTTCACGTCACTGTTCACATCGCTACATATCCCGGAAGACGATCCATCGGTCTACACGGAGCGGTTGCGTCGACTCGGCACGCTCGCTCGACAGCATGACATGGAACTGTTCGCCGATATCGCCCCGACTTCGCTCGCCGCGCTCGGGAAGACGTGGGACGACGCCCATACGCTCATCGACTGGGGCGTGACTGGCCTCCGCGTCGATTACGGGGTGACCCCGAAACAAGTCGCCGATCTGTCGAAACGGATGACCGTAGCCTTGAACGCGAGCACGTTGACTGCTGAAGAGCTCGACGAGATGAAACAGGAAGGGCTCATGACGGACAATGTCGAAGCATGGCACAACTTCTACCCGCGCCCAGAGACCGGGCTCGACCGGCAATGGTTTGACGAAAAAAATGACTGGTTGAAACGACAAGGGTTGAGCGTGCAGGCGTTCATCCCGGGAGATGGGACGCTCCGCGGACCGCTATACGAACGACTGCCGACGCTTGAAGACCACCGGCAGCTGTCGACGTTCGCTGCTTATTTAGAGTTGACGGGGAGTGTCGACCGCATTTTGATCGGTGACCCGGGACTAGCGGATGCGACGATCGAACAGTTCGCGTCATACGGGGACGGGATGCTCGTCCTCCGGGCCGAGGCGTATACGACAATCGAGGCGGCGCTCTACCGCGTCCAGACGAACCGGATGGACCCAGCGCGCGACGTCATCCGTTCCGTCGAATCACGGGCGTATGGTCGCCCTGGGGACCGCTTGCTCGAACCGGTCGCGGAGAAACAGCGACCGCTCGGCACGATCACGATTGACAACATGGATTACGGGCGCTATGCTGGCGAAATGCAAGTGACGAAGACAGACCTTCAAGCCGACAAGCGGGTCAACGTGCTCGGACGTGTCATCGAAGCGGATCGTCCGCTCCTTCGTTCGATTGGACCCGGCACGAAGTTTCGAATCGAGTGGGGCTGACGTTCGCGATTGCCACGTTCCCTCGTCTTTGTGTACAGTAGAGGGGGAGGGAATGCCATGAAAGATATCAACTTTAACATTATCGCTGACGATGCGACGGACGGCCACGGCGGTTTTGGGGTCGGATCGCTCAGTTTGAACAATATGTCGCCCGTCATCATCGACGTCGAGGCAGGTACGGCAGTGATCGACATGGGTGCGATGCACGCCAAGTCGGCGATCGAGAAACGGATCAAGTTTTTGACCGACCCAGAAGCGGTGCCGAACGGTAAACCGTATTGGATCGTCTGGGTAACGGTCGGACGCAAGCCGGAAGGGTTCTACTACGGAGGGATTGCGGCTTGTGACATGTCGATTGACTTGGAGGCGCGTCGCGGGTACAAATTGCTCCCGTATCACGTCAACCAAATGGACAAGTCGCTCAAAGGACGGATCCTCATCGATATGATGGATGCGCCGTCACGGAGCGTGCTCGCGGAGTTTCTGCAACAGCACCGTCCGGAGATTTGGGACCAGTCGACCGAACTTCATACTGAACTCGCGCGTCTCGCTGCCGAGTAAAAAGATTGGACCGTCACGGTCTCCAATCTTTTTTGTTTTCTTTTGAAGCAACTTGGGAAAATGACCGTGTTAAGGCACGCAAATCAACCGAAATTGTAAGAAAATTTAGCATTATGCTATACTAAACGCACTGTGTAAAAAAGAAAGGGTGACACGATGAGTGAAACTAAGAAAATTTTGATTGGCCTCGCCTTAGGGGTCATCGTCGGTCTCGGGCTCGCCGGCCTATCCGGTAACGTCTACGACATTGTCAATACGTACATACTATCCCCGGTCGGGACAGTGTTTTTGAACTTGATTAAAATGTTAGTCGTCCCGATCGTCTTCTTCTCGATCATTCTCGGTGTCATGGGCCTAGGTGACCCGAAAGAGCTCGGGCGCGTCGGGTCGAAGGCGCTTCTGTTCTTCTTGACGACGACAGCGCTCGCCATCGTGCTCGCGATGGGTGTCGCGTCGGTCATCAAGCCAGGTGAACGCGGCAACTTCGAAACAGCCAATCTAGCATTTGAATCGACAACGACCGAAGAATCGTCGAACATCGTCCAGACGTTCGTCAATATGATTCCGACGAACCCGATCCAAGCGCTCGCTGAAGGGAACATGCTACAGATTATCGTTTTCGCGGCGTTGATCGGGTTTGCGATGATCGCCCTTGGCGAACGTGCCAAGACGTGGCGCCGCTTCGTGAAACAAGGGGATCGCATCATGATGCATCTCATTCACTTGGTCATGAAGCTCGCCCCATACGGTGCCTTCGCGTTGATCGCCTCGGCCATCGGTGGTATCGGGTTTGATGCTGTCGCAGCGATGGCATGGTACATGTTTGCCGTCGTCTTGACGTTGTTCTTACATGCGACCATCGTCTACGGCGGAGCGCTCATCTTGCTTGGCAAGATGAGTCCGGTCTTCTTCTTTAAAAACTTCTATGAAGCGATCACGCTCGCGTTCTCGACGTCGTCTTCAAACGCGACGCTCCCTGTATCGATGGAACTCGCCCAGACGAAGCTCGGCGTCCCGCGTTCGATCTCGTCATTCGTCCAACCGCTCGGTGCGACGGTGAACATGGACGGAACGGCCATCATGCAAGGGGTCGCGACCATCTTCATCGCCCAAGTGTTCGCGGCTGACTTGACGATCACCGAGCTCGTGACGGTCGTCATCACGGCGGTGCTCGCCTCAATCGGGACAGCGGGTGTGCCGGGTGTCGGGCTCATCATGCTCGCGCTCGTCTTACAGTCGGTCAACTTGCCGGTCGAAGGGATCGCCCTCATCATCGGGGTCGACCGGATCCTCGACATGCTCCGTACGTCTGTCAACATCACGGGTGATGCGACGTGTGCGGTCGTTGTAGCGAAGCTTGAAGAGAAACACCTTCCACCTGTCGACGAAGACGCGTGGGATGAAGTCGAAGCGAAATAAAACAAAGGCTGACCTCGCGGGGTCAGCCTTTTGAAATGGGGTTTGAATGATGGAATGGGAACTGCTCCCGATCCCGCTGTTTGTCGTCATCAGCATCGTCTTAAACAGTGCCATCGCCGTCGCTGGCGTTTTGCCGAGCGCGTTTTTGACGGCACTGAACGTAAACATTCTCGGTTTCGGTCTCGGCGTCACTGTCTCGATCATCGGTGAGGCGGTCGGAGCGGTCATCAGTTTCGTACTGTACCGACGTGCGCTACAAACGTATACGTCACCGAACGGAAAGCGCTTCAAGCGTCTCCGCGAGGCTAGTGGGGCCGAGGCGTGGTTCCTCGTCCTCGGGATGAGACTCATGCCGTTCGTTCCGTCCGGCCTCGTCACGTTATCGGCCGCGTTCAGTCGGATGACGCTCCCGTCGTTCGCCGCGGCGAGCACGATTGGGAAAATCCCGGCGCTCCTCATCGAGGCGCTCGCGGTCACGGCCGTATTGCGTGTTGCGACCGGTTGGCAGTTCGTGCTGATTGCGCTACTCGTGCTCATTTATCTCCTTTGGCGTGTGTTTCAAAGCAACGGCGAGAAGATATGACAGAACGCCTCGATGAACCGTTTGCCGTTCGATTTTTTTCGGAGCATCGACCAGTCGACGAGAATCGACTCGTCGAAGTCTTTCAAAAACGCGTCATGCAGTTGACCGATTGATGACGTCTCGAACTGGGCGATCGTCATCTCGTGATTCAAATACATGCTGCGGAAATCAAAGTTAGCCGTCCCAACGAGCGCAATCTTGCCGTCGATGAGGACGGTTTTTGCATGGATGAAATGACGATTGTATTTATAAATGCGGATGTTCCGTTTCAGCAGTTGCTCGAAATAATATTCGGTCGCATGGAAACTGAACCATTCGTCGCCTTGTCCTGGGACGACGATGCGAACGTCGATGCCGCTTTTCCCCGCGACTTCTAGCACGGCGAGCAGTTCGGGCGGCGGGATCAAGTAAGGGGTCGTGATCCAAATCGATTCTTTCGCTTCCATCAACAGACGCATCAGCCCATCCCGGATCGTGACGTCCTTACCGGGAGACGTCACGAGTAGTTGTGTCGCCCCGTTCGCGTCTTGCGGTTCGTTAATGAAGTATTCCGGAAGGTGTTTAGCGTCGGCGAACAAGTCCCATGTCTCGCTCTCTTCTTCGTGTCCGGCGTAAAGCCAATTCTCGATGAACAGACGCTGAAGCTCCCGGACAAGCGGGCCTTCGACACGCAAATGCGTATCTCGCCAAAAACCGAGCTTCTTATGCCTGCCGAGATATTCATCGCCGACATTAAGCCCACCAGTGTAGGCGATCCGTCCATCGAGCACGATGAGTTTTTGATGATTCCGGAAGTTGGCGTTAAAGACGAGCAGCGGATGCACGACTGGATCGAACGCTTCGACGTGCACCCGCGACTTGCGGAGCGGCTCGAGGAATTCTTCGCTGATCTCTTGGCTGCCGAGACCGTCATAAAGAAAACGGACGGTGACGTTTTCATTGGATCTTTTGATTAAGGCGTCGCGAATTTTCAGGGAGATCTCATCGGTCCGGAACAAGTAATATTGGACGTGGATATGGTGCGTCGCTTGCTCGATATCTTTGAGCACAGCGTCGTACTTTTCATCTCCGTTGACGAGTAGTTTCGTCGCCGTATGACCGTCGGCACCGGTCGCGCCCATTTTTTCGAGCGCTCTCGTGAGAGGGAACCGGTCGGATACGTCATTCGTCGTCTCGACGCGGTCGGCTTCGATTGCTTGCCGGAACATCCGAATCTCAGAAGACGTTCGTTTGATCCGGCGGTGGCGTTTCGGTGTCCGGCCGAACAGCACCCAAGCGAGGGCGCCGAGAAACGGGATGAACAAGACGGTGAGCAGCCAGGCGAGCTTCGCTTGCGGTTGAACTTGGTCAAATAAAATATTCCAACCGACGATGAGCGGCGCGAGGATACCGACACCGATCAAAAACGGAATCAATCCATCGATCGAGTAAAGCGATAGCAGAAGGAAGATGCCGAGGACGAACATTCCGATTAGTTGTAAGACACGTCGTTTCAAAAGGTACACCTTCTTTCTGTTCAGTTGTCATCATTAAATTGATTCCACCAATCAGACAGTTTTAATCTAATTAAGCGAGAATTCTCCCACCTCTAAGCGTCTGGGGCGAAGCCCAGCGTAGGTGGGAGATGAATCGCTTGCGAAGCAAATAAGTGGTGAGTAGTTCACTCTAAAAAAGACGTTTGAGTGGGCAAGTGGAGGGAATAAACCTTATTGTACGGCAGAACTTTCAAAAAGGGGTGTGTTTGATGAAACGAAAAGGCACATTGGCCGCGTCGCTGCTGGCGACAGGCATCATTCTCAGCGCTTGCGGGGGAGCGGACGAGGAACCGATGAACAACGACGACACGGAAATGCAAGAAGACGATATGAATGAAGATACAGAAGAAGATGACGATTGAAAACAAGGCCTAGAGCGCGCGCTCTAGGCCTTTTTAGTCACAGTGCGTATGGAGACGGTTTTCCGAAGAAATAACCTTGGGCGAGATCATAACCGAGTTCGCGACAGACGTCGACTTCTTCGGCGCGTTCGATCCCTTCGGCGAGGATGGTGATGCCCATCGAACGCGTCAATTGACGGACGTTCTTCAAGAACGTGCGTTTCTCGGCATCTTGGTCACAGAACGAAATATACAACCGATCGATTTTGACGTAATCGGGCTCGAGCCGCTGTAACATGTCAAGCGTCGAGAAGCCGGCGCCGACATCGTCGAGCGCGACTTTCATGCCGCGTTTTTTATACGTGGCGAACACGTGCTGCAAATGAGCGACGTCCTGGACTTGCTCCGTCTCGACGACTTCAAAGATGAAGCGGTCGGCACTGAGCCCGTAGCGGTCGATGACTTCGAACGTGTGTTGCAGGCAGTAGTCAGGATTGTAGATCGTCGACGGCAAGAAGTTGATGAACGTCTTCTCGTGAGGCGCAACGGCGTGATACGTCGCTTTGATCGCCTCGGACCGGGCGCGTTGGTCGAGCTTCGAATGAAGTCCGAACCGGTTGGCGGCGCGGAACAGCTCCCCAGGCGAGATATTGTTCGGGCTGCGGAGGAGCGCCTCGTAACCGAACCGTTCACCTGTGTCGAGATGGATGATCGGTTGCAGGTGACTTTCGAACTCCCCGTGTTGGATCAGCTCAATCGTGTCACGGTTGGCGATCTGTTCGAGCAAATCGACTGCTGGTAGAATCGGCGTTTGCTGTTTCGTGGCAGGGTTGACACAATATACATTGTCCTCGACCGAAGATAGCTTAGTCTTGAGTTCATCAAATGATTCGTATGGCTGAGGTTGGTCGTTGACGACCAACAAGCCCCGTTCAAAGAGCGGGATTGTCGTGGAGCAGGCCACGCAAGGAGACCACATAGGATCCCTCCTTTCCTGTTATAAACTACATCTATATCCAGTTTATCGGCTAAACCTCATGGAAAAATCACACATCTGAACGAATAAATAAAAAAATCGTGCAAAATGCGGACAGTTTTTGTATACTTCCTATCGTATGAATAAGAAGCGCCTCAAAACGCCACTCGCATACGAACAACTTTTTGAACAGAAAGGGGTTCTATCGATGGACCAAAAATTAAAGTTATGGTTTACGGAGCACCAGACAGAAGATTACGGGATCACGTTCCGGGTTAACCACGTTTATGAGAGCGAACAAACGGAGTTTCAACGACTAGAGATGGTCGAAACGGACGAGTTCGGTACAATGTTGTTGCTTGACGGAATGGTCATGACGACGGATAAAGACGAATTCGTCTATCACGAGATGGTGGCGCACGTGCCACTGTTCACGCACCCTAACCCGAAACACGTTCTCGTGGTCGGCGGCGGCGACGGTGGTGTCATCCGTGAGATTATGAAACACCCAACAGTCGAGAAAGCGGTTCTTGTCGACATCGACGGGAAAGTCATTGAATATTCGAAGAAATACTTGCCAAATATTGCGGGTGAGCTCGACAACCCACGCGTCGAAGTCATCGTCGGAGACGGCTTCATGCATATCGCGAAGTCTGAAAACGAGTACGACGTCATCATGGTCGATTCGACTGAACCGGTCGGACCGGCAGCGAACTTGTTCACGAAAGGGTTCTACGCAGGAATCTCGAAAGCGCTCAAAGACGATGGAATTTTCGTCGCGCAGTCGGATAACCCGTGGTTCACACCAGAACTCATCCAAACGGTACAGCGTGACGTGAAAGAGATCTTCCCGATCACGAAGCTGTACACAGCCAACGTGCCGACGTATCCGAGCGGCTTGTGGACGTTCACGATCGGCTCGAAGAAGTACGACCCGCTTCAAGTACCGGCTGAGCGGTTCCACGATATCGAGACGAAATACTACACGCCAGCGCTACACTCGGCGGCGTTCGTACTTCCTAAATTCGTGGAGGACTTGACGAAATGATCAAACGATTCGATGAAGCCTACTCAGGAAAAGTGTTTATCGCGAGCCTGCCAGAAGTGACAGAAGCGAAGACGGTCCTTTACGGCATGCCGATGGACTGGACGGTCAGTTTCCGTCCAGGCTCACGTTTCGGCCCGAACCGCATCCGTGAAGTGTCGATCGGACTTGAAGAATACAGCCCGTACCTTGACGGGGACTTGAACGAAGCGGCCGTCTATGACGCAGGGGACATCCCGCTTCCGTTCGGCAACGCCCAAAAATCGCTCGACATGATCGAGTCGTTCGTCAAAGACGTCATCAAGGAAGGAAAGTTCCCGCTCGGTATGGGCGGCGAACACCTCGTCACGTGGCCGATCATCAAAGCGATGCATGACGCGTATGGGGACGACTTCGTCATCTTGCACATCGACGCGCACACCGACCTTCGTGACGATTACGAAGGTGAGCCGCTCTCGCACTCGACGCCAATGAAAAAAGCGACGAGCTTGATCGGACCGTCGAACTGTTACTCGTTCGGGATTCGTTCGGGGATGAAAGAAGAGTTTGACTGGGCAAAAGAAGTCGGCTACAACTTGTACAAATATGAAGTACTCGAACCGCTCAAGCGCGTCCTGCCGACGCTCGCCGGCAAAAAAGTGTACGTCACGATCGACATCGACGTCCTTGACCCGTCAGCAGCACCAGGAACTGGCACGCAAGAGATCGGCGGCATCACGACGAAAGAATTGCTCGAGTCGGTCCATGCCATCGCCAACGCTGACCTCGATATCATCGGTGCCGACCTCGTCGAAGTGTCACCGGCGTATGATCAGTCAGACATGACGGCGATCGCCGCCGCGAAGATCCTTCGCGAGATGATGATCGGATTCGTGAAGTAACGATGCCGAAAAAAGGTCAGCTCGAGATGGAACTGAGCGCCCGGATCACCCAATGGGAGAAAGAGTATCTCGGGCGCGGTTCATTAACGTGTAAGAGTGACCTGCTCCGCGATTTGGCCATCGTGACGCTGCAAGGCGTCTTGACCCCGGCCGAGTATGAACTCGCCGCGAAGTCGAGTGGTCGCGAACAGTTAAAGAAATACCGCAACAACCTCGTCGAATCCGGCCGGGTCCAACTCGAGACGATCATTCATGACGTGCTCGGGAGACGGCTCGTGTCGCTCCATACGGACATCAGCACGAAGACAGGCGAACGCCTCATCGTCTTTCGGTTGGATGCACCGTGGGACGATGTGATTGACAAGGCGTAACGACATTTTTACACTAGAAGCAGAGACGCGTCAGGATTGGTGGAGAATGCCTACGGGAACTTTCCACCGCCGTCCTGAAACGGAGCTGTCAAAAACTACCCCGACAGTTGTCGGCTAGACGGAACGACCGTGTTCGAGCCGTCGGCATGCAGCGCACACCTTTCTTTGGTGTGCGCTTTTGTCGTCTAGGAGGAAACAATGGAACTATTGACGTTTTTATTGACGAGCGCCCCGGTGCTCCTGTTCGTGACGGGCGTGATTGCCGCCCTCGGAAAGTCGAATTTAAGAATCCCCGAATCGCTCAGTGTGACGCTCAACATTTATCTGCTACTCGCCATCGGGTTAAAAGGCGGCATGGGGCTCGCCGCTGTCTCGCTTGACGAGCTTGCGGCACCGCTCGCCGTGACGCTCGTCCTCGGGATGGTTTTACCGCTCGTCGCTTTTGGACTCGGTCGTCTGCTCAAGTTCAGCTTTCACGAACGGATCGCCATGGCGGCGACGTTCGGTTCGGTCTCGCTCGTGACGTATGTCGCTGCGACCGCCCAGCTCGAGCGGATCGGTATCAGCTATGAACCGTTTATGACGACGCTCGTCGTCGTCCTCGAGATTCCCGGTCTCGTCGTCGCGCTCTTACTGTACAACCAGACGCGTGTGCTCGGTATCACGGCCGCCCCGAGTCAGTCGTTCACCGTCATCCGGGACAGTATGCTTTCAAAGAGCATCCTCTTGCTCATCGCCGGCCTCGTCGTCGGATTCGTCACGCCGGACACGTCGGCGCTGACACCATTCTTCGTCGACTTGTTCCCGGGCGTCTTACTCTTATTCTTACTGAGCCTTGGGGTCAAGGTCGGCCATCAGCTGAAAGACGTCCCGGCGTACGGCATGAAGTTTTTGATTGTCGGGACGATGTTCCCGCTCATCGGGGCCGTTTTCGGCTACTTTGCCGCCGGACTGGCCGGTTTGTCTGACGGGGGTACGATCTTGCTCATGACGCTCGCTGCGAGCGGCTCTTACATCGCGGCGCCGGCGATGCTCCAGGCGTCCGTCCCGGAAGCCGAGCCGTCGTTTTATTTGACGCTCGCCCTCGCTGTCACGTTCCCGTTCAATTTGCTCGTCGGTATCCCGCTGTTCATCACGATCGTCACATGACAAAAGCGCCGTCTCATCGAGAGACGGCGCTTTTGTCATGTGATGACTTGCTGTTGTTCCATACATTTCAAAGCGGCGGTCCAGCTGCCGAACAAGGCGTTGATCGTCGACGTGCTCGGCACGTTTCGTCCTTCGGCCCATTTGCGGTAGTGAAGGATGCTGAAATGGTTTAATTCATCTTTAGCGACCCGGAGCGCCTCGATGACGTCCTCCTCGTCCCATTTCCGTTTCGGTGGGGCGATATCGAGGACGAACAAGGCGTAGCTCCAGGAGCCGTACTTCCGGGCAATCGTTGCCACGGTCGGATATCCCTTCTCCTGCGCCCAGACAGCGTAGTGCTGTGAAGTGAGACGTGTCAGTTCGGCGGACGCCTCGATGAGTGCCTGAATGATGCGCTCCTCGTTATTGCGGGCCGTCGTCGTCTGCAATTTCGCTTCGCGAAGTGCGTTTGACCACGAGCCGAACCGACTGCTGATCAGCGTGAGCGACGGGGCTTGTGCGACTTTGGCCCACTCCCGATACGTTTGGCTCGTAAAGATGTCGAGCTCTTCGGCGGCCTCGTTTAACGCGGTTAAAATATCTTCGTCCGAATAATAGCGGTACATCATTTTGATTTCAGCGGCCTGAACGGCTTCGCGCCAAGAACCGAATTTGTAAATCACGGTCGAGAGGGAAGGAACGTCTTTGCTGCGGGCCCAGAGTGTGTATTGTTTCGTATCGAATTCTTTGAGTTCATTCGCTGCTTGTTGTAGGCATGAGATGATTTGCTGCTCTGTCCATCTTTTCATCGTGATGTCTCTCCTTTTTAGAAGCGCTTGATTGCTTCAAAGGTCATGGTGTGGTTGAACGATGATGGTCCTCAAGGAAAGCCTAAACGGTCGAGGGCGCGACTGCGGTTGACAATGAACATAAAAGACTCGTGACTGACGGTGTAAGCAAGTCGTGAAGAAATCATGTGACGAGCATGTAGGTTTACTTATTTCTAAATTCCCCTCCTTATTGACAATTTACACCTAATTCACGACTCATATACTTTCAATATTACCCATTTAGTGCGGAAATATTCACAAACAAAAAGAAATGGCCATCATACATTTGTAAAACTGTTTGATGGCTAAATTTCGTTGCTATGAAAAAGCTATGGTTTTCTTTCAGATTGTGAATCTCGAACGGGTACTAATCTAGCATCAGCGAATAACCCGTTTACATTCGGCAATCTTTTAAGGTGGTGACAGGATGACTATTCGATTCAATCATTATCCGATGGACCGAAAAAACACGATGCTTATGATGCTCGACGTGACGATCGCGGCTGCGGCCATCTTTCTCACGTTCAAACTGTTGTTCGCTCATGACACGACCGTCTCCGGCGACACGACGAAGTTGATGATGATTTTAGCGCTGAAGAGTACGGCTCTGCTCGTCCTCGGGTGGATGACACGCGTTTATCGGATTGACTGGCGTTATGGTTCGATGCGTGAGTTGCAATTGCTCGCCCTCGTGTTGCTCACGAGTGATTTACTTGTCCTCGGTGCTGCCCTCGTCGTGTTAGAGAATGTATCGTATCAAGCGCTGTTCGTCCAGAGTCTGCTCGCGTTCAACGGGATGCTGTTCATCCGGATCGTGGCGAGAATGCGGTCTTTCTTCCGTTTCCGGAACGCTCCGCCGAGCGGGAAAGCGACGCTCATCATCGGCGGTGGGGACTCAGGGCAGAAGATCACGAAAGAGTTGAAAGAACATCGGACGAACGTGTTAAACGTCGTCGGTATTTTAGACGACAATCCGTTCCTGCAACGGCTCTATATCCACGGGACACCGGTCATCGGCCCGATTGATGCGCTCGAGCGGAAAATTGAAGAGTTCGGGATCGAAGTCGTTGTTCTCGCAATCCCGTCCTTGCCTTACAACAAGCGACTGCAACTGCTCAAGCGAATCGAGAAGACAGGCGTCGAATCACACGCGTTGCCGATGCTATCGGAGCTTGCGTCCGGAAAAGTATCGATGAATGAGATCAGGGAAGTGGCGATCGAGGACTTGCTCGGACGAGAGCCGGTCCAACTCGACGTATCCGAGATCTCACATAAGCTAAAAGGCACGACCATTTTGATTTCAGGTGCTGGTGGATCGATTGGATCTGAGCTATGCCGGCAGTTGATCAAATTTGAACCTGGGCGCCTCGTCTTGTTCGGACATGGCGAGAACAGCATTTATTCGATTGACCGTGAACTCAAAGACTTACAAACGGAAACGGAAATTTGTCCGATCATTGGGGACGTCCAAGACCGGGCGCGGTTAATGGAAGTGTTCGAACAGTTCGAGCCTGAGATCGTCTATCACGCAGCGGCCCATAAACACGTCCCGCTCATGGAAGGGAACCCGAAAGAGGCTGTGAAGAACAACATCTATGGCACGAAAAACATGGTCGAAACCGCTGATTTGTTTAACGTCGAACGTTTCGTCATGATCTCGACAGACAAGGCGGTCAATCCGACGAACGTAATGGGCGCGACGAAACGGGTCGCCGAGATGGTCGTGCAGCAACAAGCGCGTCATAGTGCGACGACGTTCTCGGTCGTCCGGTTCGGGAACGTCCTCGGCAGTCGCGGCTCGGTCGTCCCGTTGTTCAAAGAACAGATTGAACGAGGTGGGCCGATTACGGTGACACATCCCGAGATGACGCGTTACTTTATGACCATCCCCGAGGCGAGTCGGCTCGTCGTTCAAGCAAGTGTTCGCGCGAATGGCGGTGAGGTGTTCGTCCTTGATATGGGACAGCCGGTCAAAATCGTCGACTTGGCCCGACGGATGATCACGCTCAGCGGCTTCACGCTTGAGCAAATTCCGATTGAATACAGCGGGATCCGGCCAGGCGAGAAGTTGTATGAGGAGCTGCTTGCCACGAGCGAACGCAGCGAAAATCAAGTGTACGACAAAATTTTTGTCGGCTGTACGCGACCGTTCAAATCGGTCGAACCAATTTTACGTACGATTGAACATCTGCTTGACCAACAAAGCGCATTGACGTCCTTCCTCTTGTTCGTCGCCAATAGCGAAATCCCGGAAGAAGTGATGGCAGATATGTTCGCGCCTCAGATCGAGCCCGTTCGGATTCGTTCGAGCGACCCCACTCAAAGGAGGAAGACGTTATGAAAAAGACTGTGCTCGTCACAGGTGTCGCCGGGTTCATCGGCTTTCATTTGGCGCGCCGGCTGTTGCGAGAAGGGCACCACGTCGTCGGCATTGATGAAGTGAATGATTACTATGATCCTCATTTGAAAGAGGCGCGTCTCTACGTCTTGACGCACCCGAACTTCAAACTGTATCGGGACTCGCTCGAGAACAAAATGGCCGTCACACGGGTGTTTGAGAAACGGAGTCCTGATATCGTTGTCAACTTGGCTGCGCAAGCAGGCGTCCGCTACAGTCTTGAAAATCCGGACGCTTATATCCAATCGAATATCGTCGGATTTTTAAACATCCTTGAGGCGTGCCGGAACTTCCCGGTCGAGCAATTGATTTATGCATCATCAAGTTCCGTGTACGGCTCGAACCAAAAGATGCCGTTCTCTGAACAGCATCCGGTCGATCATCCGCTCTCGTTATATGCGGCTTCGAAGAAAGCGAATGAACTGATGGCCCACACGTATAGCCATCTGTTCGGTCTAAAGACGACCGGACTACGATTTTTTAGCGTCTACGGACCGTGGGGAAGACCAGATATGGCGCTGTACAAATTTACAGAAGCCATCATTAAAGGTGAACCGATCGACGTCTATAACTATGGGCAAATGGCCCGTGACTTCACTTACGTCGACGACGTGATTGAGTCGATCGTCCGCTTGATGGACATTCAACCGTTCGCTGACGAAGAGTTTGACTATCACGACCCGCTCCCGGACCGAAGCGACGTCCCGTTCCGTGTTTACAACGTCGGGAATCATAGCCCCGTCCAGCTGATGGATTTTATTCGGATCATCGAGAAAAAACTAGGGAAGCGAGCAATCGTGAACGAACTCCCGCTGCAGCCGGGTGACGTACCGGAAAGTTTTGCCGATTCATCGGAATTGTATGGAGCGATTGATTTTCAACCACAGACCCCGATTGAACAAGGGGTGCATGAGTTTATCGATTGGTATATCGCGTATCACCATGCATTGAAGGAGGGAATCGAGTGATGATGTCACTTCAAGACAAAATCTATGCCAACTCTCCGTTGCCGGTTCAAAACTGGCTTATCTCGTTATACGGGTTGAAGTTATACCATGAGCGTTACGGTCCCTATTACGAAAAAGAGTTGACCAAGCTTCGAAGTCGACGGCTCGTCGATCCGCAAACAGCCCAACTGAATCGGCTCAATCGGTTCCTTAAGTTTTGTCAGACGCATAATAGCTACTATCGGGACTTGTTTGACCGCCATCACGTGGAGCTGCCGCTTCTGCAACTGAGCGATTTGAAACAAATTCCAGTGCTTGAGAAAGAGACACTCCGTACCGAACCGACTATTTTCTCGGATGTTAAAGCACCAATCGTCGGGTGTACGGGTGGAACGACCGGGACGGCACTCCAAGTCCGGTTCACGGTCGAAGATTACCAAGCCCGCATGGCCCATTTGGATTACTTTAAAGAGCAGCACGGCTTTACAAAAGGGATGAAGCGGGCGAGTTTCACAGATCGGATGATTTGTCCGCGCGGCCAGGAAGAGCCGGTCTATTGGCGTTATAACGCTCCGATGAAACAGATGCTCTACTCGGTCGTTCACTTTCATCCGAAAACGATCCCGGCCTATGTCGAATCATTGAACGACTTTCAACCTGATGCCCTCGACGGTTCGCCGTCCGCGATGATCGAAGTCGCCAAGTATTTAAAAGACACGGATATGCGCGTAACGTTCAAGCCAATCGCCATCTTTCCGACGTCGGAAACGTTGTCGCCATCGGGACGCGCGTTGCTCGAGGAAGTTTTTGACGCCCCGGTATACGACCAATACGCTTCTTCAGAAGGCGCACCGCTCGTCACCGAATGTCAGCATGGACGGATGCACCTCCATCCGGAGACCGGCATCATTGAAGCCGGAGAGAACGGAGAAGTGCTCGTCACGAGCTTCACGACCCATGGCACGCCGCTCGTCCGTTATCGGATCGGAGATCGAATGACGCTCAGCGATGAGACGTGTCCGTGCGGCCACCCCGGTACGGTCATCTCGTCGATCGATGGTCGTCAAATGAATTACGTCGAGACACCGGAAGGTTATAAAGTATTCGAAGGCGACTTGACGGCGACCGTCGCCGTGCTGCCGAACTCGGTACTTCAAGTCCAAGTGCTCCAACATGAGATCGACCAGATTGAAATGTTGTATGTCAAAGATGAGGACCGGTTCGAAAACGAACATGAGACGATATTAAAGCAAGAAGTGGAACGACTGTTCACACCGAATATGCGAATCCGTCTTAAAAATGTGCGGGCCATCAAAAAAGAACCAAACGGAAAAATTCGGGTCGTGAAGCGACTTCACGTCTGACCCATACAAAAGGGGAGTTCGATCATGGCAATCTTCGCGTTGCGGGACGTGTATTTTAAGGCGCCGATCCGCCTTCAAAACTGGATGACGTCACTTTATGGCTTGAAGTTGTCACAAGAGCGTTACGGGAAAGCGTACGAGCAGGAGCTTGCCGCACTACGCAACCGTCCGACGGATGACGCGGCCGTTCGAGCAGACCAGCTTCGACGACTCAATGACTTTTTAGCATTTTGCGAAGCGAACAATGACTATTACCGTCAGTTATTCGACGAGGCCGGCGTATCGCTCCCGCTCCACTCGATTAAAGATCTAAAACAGATTCCGATACTCGAGAAGGAAACGGTCCGCTCGACCCCGGCCATCTACTCGCACGTGAAGACAGACATTATCGGCAAGACAGGCGGGACGACCGGTGCGTCGCTCCAAGTGAAATTCACAGCAGAAGATTATCAGATCCGGATGGCCCATTTGGATTATTTTAAAGAACAACACGGCTTTAAAAAAGGGATGAAACGAGCCAGTTTCACGGGACGCGTCATTTGTGAACCGGATCAAGCGGCACCCGTGTTTTGGCGGTATAATCGTCCGATGAATCAACTACTGCTGTCATTGTTCCATCTGACCGAGGCGAATATCCCGCACTATATCGCGGAACTGAATCGGTTCAAACCAAGCGTTCTCGATAGCGCCCCGTCCGCCATGATCGACCTGGCCTCATACATTAAAGCGCACAACATCAAACTCGACTTCCAACTGATCGCCTTGTTCCCGACGTCAGAGACGATCACGGCGTTTGGACGGTCGTTGCTTGAAGAAGCGTTCAACGCGCCCGTATTCGACCAATACGCCTCGTCCGAAGGGGCACCGATTTTGAGCGAATGCAGTCATGGACGGATGCACCTTCATCACGAGACAGGGGTCATCGAGCCTTACGGGGAGGACGGCGAAATTCTCGTCACGTGCTTTACGACCCACGGCACACCGCTCGTCCGCTACCGGATCGGGGACCGGATGAAGTTTGGGGAAGGGACTTGTCCGTGCGGTCAAGGTGGGACGTATGTCGAGTCAATCGAGGGACGGCAATCGAATTTCATCGTCACGCCAAAAGGACTCAAAGTCTATGAAGGGGATTTGACGACGATCGTCAGCGAGCTCCCGAACTCGGTCATTCAAGTCCAGTTTCGGCAGTTCGATTTGCATCACATCGAGATGCGCTACATCAAAGACCCAAATCGCTTTACCTCTTCGCATGAACAAGTGCTTCGACGGGGATTGAAAGAGCTCGTCGGAGACGGCGTCGAGATTACGTTGACGCCGGTCAAACAAATTCCTCGAGGCCCGAACGGAAAAGTCATCGTCGTCGAAAAGTTGATGAATCAAATTTCACAATAACTGGAGGCAGATGGACATGGACAAACTCATCTCAGAATCACGGACAGCACGAAGAACCATTGCCAATCGCCATATCGCCGTCGTCGGACTCGGGTACGTCGGTCTCCCGGTCGCGGTCGCGCTCGGAGAAGTCGGAGACGTCATCGGATTTGATATTAATGAGGCCCGCATCAACGAACTGAACGGTCATCTCGACAGCACGCGAGAAGTCGAGCGGGAATCGCTTGAAATCGCCTCAGTCGCATATACGACCGACGCGTCACAGCTTGAAGAGGCGGATTTTATCATCATCGCCGTACCGACGCCGATCAACGAACAAAATCAGCCGGACCTCGGTCCGATCTGTAGCGCGACGCGAACCGTCGGCAAGCACCTACGGCCGGGGGCGATTGTCGTCTACGAGTCGACCGTTTACCCTGGACTGACGGAAGAAGAGTGCATCCCGTTGCTCGAACGAGAGTCGGGTCTACGGGCCGGGATCGATTTTAAAGTCGGCTATTCGCCAGAGCGCATCAATCCAGGGGACCGGATCAACACATTCCGGACGATCAAGAAAGTCGTCGCCGCCGAGGATGAGGAGACGCTTGATATCGTCGCAGCCGTATATGAGACGGTCGTCGATGCCGGTGTGCATCGCGCTTCGTCCATCAAAGTCGCCGAAGCCGCGAAAGTGATCGAGAATACGCAGCGGGACTTGAACATCGCATTGATGAATGAGCTCGCGATCATCTTCGAGCGGATGAACATCGATACGCTTGAAGTGTTAGAAGCGGCCGGTACGAAATGGAACTTCCTGAACTTCCGGCCTGGACTCGTCGGTGGCCATTGTATCGGGGTCGACCCGTTCTATTTGACGATGAAGTCTGAGATGCTCGGCTATCACCCTGAGGTCATTTTAGCCGGACGGCGCATCAACGAGACGATGGGCAGTTTCATCGCCACGTCGCTCATTAAAACGATGATCCGTCAAAACATGCCGGTACTCGGCTCACGGGTCACCGTGCTCGGCATGTCGTTCAAAGAGAACGTCAGTGATATCCGTAATTCAAAAGTCGCGACACTCGTGCGGGAAATCGAGGAGTTCGGCCTTGAGGTGCAAGTGTACGACCCGCTCGTCCACCATGAGGAAGTCGAACAAGAATACGGGATCCAAGTAAAACCGTACCATGAGCTCAAGCCGGCGGAAGTCGTCATCTACGCCGTCTCACACGATGAATTCGTGAGTGCCGGGTGGAAAATCGCCGAACGTCAGTTGAAGATGGGACGAGGGATCGTCATGGATTTAAAAGGTATCTTAAACCGAGCGACGAAGCCAGAGGAGGTCCACTTATGGCGCCTTTAAAGATCCTTCAATTCTGCGCGGTCGACGTGACCGCTGACGTCCTGTTGCGTCCGCTCATCGAGTCGCTGAAAGCCGAAGGGCACCAAGTCGATGTCGCCTGTGCCTACGGTGACCGGACGGACCGGTTGCGGGCGGAAGGTTGGGTCATCCATACGCTGCCGATCGATCGCAAATTCCATCCGAAGCGGAACGTGCAGACGATTCAAGGGCTCGTCGCCTTGCTCAGACGGGAGAAGTATGACGCGATCCATGTCCATACGCCGGTTGCGGCCGCGCTCGGACGGGTTGCGGCCCGAATCGCCCGCACCCCACACATTCTGTACACGGCCCATGGCTTTTACTTCCATGAACGGATGAGCCGGGTCGCCTATGAACTCGTGTTTTGGCTCGAAAAATCGCTTGCCGCACTCGCGACCGACTGGCTGCTGCTCCAAAGTGAGGAAGATTATTCGCTTGCCAAGACCCGACAATTTAAAAGCGATGACCGTCTGCTTCATCTCGGGAACGGGATTGATTTGACTCGATTCCAACCGCTTGAAAAAACAGTTGACCCGAAGCAGTTAAAGTTTCTGTTCGTCGGTCGCCTCGTTAAAGAAAAGGGGATCCTCGATCTACTCGAGGCGTTTCAGGAAGTGTCTGCGCGTCATCCGGGAGCGACACTCACGATTGCCGGAGAGTTGCTGTCGAATGAGCGGGATCAAGAGACCGCCAAACTCGTTGAAGCTCACTTGGTAGACAATCCGAACGTTCATTACGTCGGATACGTCATAGACACCCCGTCTTTGTTCAACCGTCATGACGTCTTTCTGTTACCGTCTTATCGGGAAGGGCTCCCCCGTTCCATTTTAGAGGCGATGGCGTCAGGTCTTCCGGTCATCGCGACGAACATCCGCGGTTGTCGAGAAGAAGTCATTGACGGAGAGACGGGATACCTCGTCCCGGTGGCCCGTCCGCAAGCGCTCGCGGAGGCGATGGAGTCGTTCATCGAGCATTCAGATCGGATCGAATCATACGGTCGCCGAGGTCGCGAAGTCGTCGAGGAACGGTTCGATGAATCGAAAATTTTGACACGGCAAATCAATTTATTTGCGCAAATTAGCGCTCGTGAAGTGGGATGAGTCGTCGCATATAAAAGGGGGAGGCGGCATGGAAGAGAAACAAGTGATTCACCAGTTGAGGACGGCCGCCGATGACGGTCGTCTCACAATCCATATGTACCAGCAATGGCAACAAGCGAACGGCGGACCGACCGTACTCGAACTGTTAGAAGTGTATGGTTCGTGGGCGAACGTGCTGCGGCTCGTCGGGTTTGAAAACCAGATGCCGCGTTTCACGAAGTCGGAAATGTTGCGAACGCTTCGCCGGGCAGCGAAGGATCTTGGCTCGATCAATAGTGCCGATTACCGAAAATGGGCGCATGACCATGATGCTCCGACGCTCACGGAAGTTGTCATCCAGTTTGGGTCTTGGAAGGTCGCATTGATCGAGGCCGATCTACTCGGGATGATGGCAAAAGACCAAAAGATTGAAATTATTCAAGCGTTGCTCGATGCGAGCGATGAAATCGAACCATTTAATTCAACGACGTATGCGAAATGGGCGAAAGCGAACCAACGTCCGAGTATCACAAAAGTCGTTCGGCGCTTCGGGTCTTGGACGCAAGCACTTGAAGAAATCGGATTGTCGACGCGTAAAGCGTTCACGGAACAAGATATTCTATCGGCGTTGAAAGAAGCGAGTGAGGATTTGGCCGTCCTCTCGCCATGGGGTTATGAAATATGGCAAAAAAAGACGGGAAAGGACCGGCGCTTAAAGATATCCAACAGATGTTCGGTTCTTTTGACATAGCGCTTTCGGCGATGGGGCCAGAATTTACAGACCAGACAGACGATGACGCTTCAAAGAGAGGGAAGGAGGAGGGCTTATGACGCGTCCGATCGTCTTATGTATCGGCGAGGATCCGACTTCGACTTATGTGTACCAGGCGATCCGGAATCTCGGGGTGACCCATGTGATCAAAGAAGACGGTCCGGCTGAAGTGCGGCCCGACTCGATCAACGAGTGGATGCGTCAATCATACGTTCGCTTTATGTCACCGCTCATGTGCCGATTCAGTCGTCAGCGCGTCCGAGAGTTACAAGCACGTTATCCGCTGAACGACAATCCGATTCCATCGCATCATCTGTTGCGTGTCACGTCACTGAATGACGCCCGAACGATGATGTGGCTTGATCGCTTACAACCACAACTCGTGATCTTGCACGAGACCGGACCCGTCGACATGAGCCGACTGCACCGTCTTGACTGTCCGATTTTAACGGTCAGCCCTTCGATGGCCAAAGGACAACTTGAAGCGTACTGGGCGTTTCGCGCTAAGCCTGACGTCTGTGAAGTGAGAATCGAACAATGGGGCGACAGAGGCTGGACTGTACTCGATCGGTCCGTCCTGTATGTCGGTGGCACCGATAACTTTGCGACGTATCCTTACCTTCAACTTGTGACGGCACTGCCGCTTTTGCGTCGTCAAATTGAATCGATGCTCGAAGAGGACGTATATGATCGACGGACGGCAGAGTAAAGGCCAAAGCGAGTTCGCTTTGGCCTTTCAGCTATTTTTGATGCAGTAATGTTGGATTGCGTCGTTATAGTAGACGGCAAGCCCGGTCGCGTACTTGTCGTAAAACATCGTGAACCGCTCATCCATGACATACATGTGCCCGAGTCCGCTGAACATGTCGAGCGAGCAGTCGTAGAAGTTGGTATGGATGAACTGATGGTTCGCTTTGACGACGGCTTGGACACGTTCGTCTTCAATCGGTACGTCCGCTCGGAACAGGTCGACGAGCGGTTTGACGAGATTCATCTGTTCTTGGCTGAGTGTTTCCCAATCATCTTTCGAGCGTTGGTTGGCACGCTCGAAAGATGTGTGGTACGCCTCGCTGTCGCCCCAACGGTCTTGTACTTCAGTCTCATGTTTTGCTTCGTGTGCCTTGAGTTCGTCAAACGACAGTCCGTTGAACAATGCGTTGTCTTCCATGGGAAGTCCTCCTTTGAGTGAGGTGAGTGTCGCCTCGGCCGTGTCGGCGAGCATATCAAAATAAGCCGCTTTCTCGCGCAACGCTGTGACTTGGCGCTCGAGCGTCTGAGCCCGGTCGAACGAATCGGCTTCAAGTAAGTGTTTGATCGCGTCGAGTGAGAAGTCGAGCGACCGATAGAACAGAACCGTCTGCAAACGGTCGACGTCATGTTTTGCATAGCGGCGATATCCATTGTCGTCGCGCAGCGGTACAAGCAGACCGATCGCGTCATAATGCCTTAGTGTCCGTTGCGTCGTCCCGGCGAGCTTCGCGAGCTGCTGAATCGAATACATAAGCCTCACCTCCTTGAATTCAGCGTAAAGCGTGACGTCACGTCAAGGTCAAGCTTGTTTTTCAAATAAGGAAAAACCGTCGCGTTCGCCGACGTAGCTGAAGCCGAAGCGAAGATAATAGTCGTTCAAAAATCCGTTCGTCGCGACACAGTCGAGCCGGATCCGTTTTGCCCCGGCCATTGCCTGACGCATCAATTGAGTACCGATTTGTTTTCCTTTATGGCGCGAGTCGACGACGAGGCGATGCACGTAGACGGCTGTGTCGGCGTCGTTCCATAAGTTCTCGTCCCACGACGTCGGCGGGATCAGACTGACCGCCCCGATGATGGTGTCGTTCTCTTCATATACGTACACCGTCCCGTTCGTGACGTCATACGTCACAGTATCGGTCCGACTCGGCTTTAAATATTTTTGCCATTGCGTTTTTCCGGCTGCTTTAAACTCCATCGCTTTCGTTAGAATAAGCGTATCGATGGGAGATACATCGGCCACGGTGGCCAAACGAATCATATGAGTCGCCTCGCTTTCAATTGGTTTTCAAATCGTGTAGGGTACACGGTGAGCAAGCTATTTAAAACTTCTTTGTGTCGGCGAATGATTTTTGGTAAGATAAACTTACTGTAATCGTGCAAACGATTGCGCTAGCCGTAAGAAGAAAAAATAGCACTGATATTAGGATAAGTATATAGGATGCGCAGTAAGTTTAGAGACAAGGGAGTCTTATTGAGATATGCAACTTTTACAACGTGACCAACAGACAAAAACTTTAAAACGAAATTGGTGGAAAGAAGCCGTCGCCTATCAAATCTATCCGCGCAGTTTTTACGACGCGAACGGTGACGGGATCGGTGACATTCAAGGCATCATCGACAAACTCGATTATTTGAAAGACCTCGGCGTCGACGTCATCTGGATTTGCCCGATGTACAAGTCGCCGAACGACGACAACGGTTATGACATTAGTGACTATGAGGACATCATGGACGAGTTCGGGACGATGGCAGACTTTGACCGTCTCTTGGAAGAAGTCCATGCGCGCGGCATGAAGCTGCTCTTGGACCTCGTCGTCAACCACACGTCAGACGAGCATCCGTGGTTCATCGAATCGAAGAGCTCGAAAGACAATCCGAAGCGTGACTGGTACATTTGGCGCGACGGGAAGCCCGACGGTTCGAAGCCGAACAACTGGGAGTCGATCTTTGGCGGCTCGGCTTGGGAGTTCGACGAGACGACCGAACAGTATTTCTTGCACGTCTTCTCGAAGAAACAGCCGGACCTCAACTGGGAGAACGCTGAGATGCGCCAGACGATCTACAACATGATCAATTGGTGGCTCGACAAAGGCATCGACGGTTTCCGCGTCGACGCCATCAGCCATATCCGTAAACACCCGTCGTTCGGCGATCTTCCGAACCCGGAAGGCCTCGACTTCGTGCCGTCGTTCGAGATGCACATGAACGTCGACGGTATTCACGGCTACCTGGAAGAACTCCGTGACGAGACGTTCAACAAACACGACATCATGACGGTCGGTGAAGCGAACGGCGTCTCGCCTGACGACGCCCACCTTTGGGTCGGTGAGAAGGACGGCAAGATGAACATGGTGTTCCAATTCGAGCATATGGGCCTTTGGCGTGAAGACGCCGAGTCGAAACTAGACGTCGTCCATTTGAAAAACGTCTTGACGAAATGGCAAAAAGGCCTCGAGGCAGACGGCTGGAACGCCTTGTATGTCGAGAACCACGACCAGACACGGACCGTGTCGTCATGGGGCGACGATGAGCGTTACTGGAAAGAGAGCGCCAAGTCGATCGCGATGATGTATTTCCTCATGCAGGGGACACCGTTCATCTATCAAGGCCAAGAAATCGGGATGACGAACGTGAAGTTCGATTCGATCGACCAGTACGACGACATCGCGACACGCAACCGTTACTATATCGGACGTGAGCACGGCAAGAGCCATGAAGAGATGATGGAGATCACGTGGAACTCGTCGCGTGACAACACACGGACGCCGATGCAATGGAGCGACGCCGCGAATGCCGGCTTCACGTTCGCCGAGAAACCGTGGTTCGGCATCAACCCGAACTATCCGGACATCAACGTCGACGCGCAGCTCGAGGACGAGGATTCGATCCTCAACTTCTATAAAGAGATGATCCGTCTCCGGAAAGACGACGAGACGTTCGTCTACGGCAAGTACGATATCGTCTTGCCGGAACATCCGGAGATTTACGCCTACACACGGACGCTCGGTGACACGCAATACCTCGTCATGTCGAACTTGACGGGCAAAGAAGCGATCTTCGCGACGGATATCATGCTTCGTTCAGACGACGTCGTCTTGAAGAACATGCCGCTCGACGCGCATGATGAGACGATGCTCCTCCACTTGAAGCCGTTCGAAGGACGCGTCTACAAGTTGAGCTGACTCAAAGACAGGGGAAACCCTGTCTTTTTTGTAGTGTGAGGCGCGCGCGAACCGGGAAAGAAAAAGTTAGCGATTCCGGACCGTTTAGGAGATATGGTACGATGAGACAGCGGAAAGGGGAATCACCATGGCAATTGAACCACGACGGGTCCGTGTCCGGCAGACGACGAAAGTCAGTGAGGTCGATGAACCGATCGAGCTCCATGCCGACGGGCTCTACTATGAATTAAAAACCGGCTTCGTCTTGATGTTCGACCAAGAGCGTGAGGACGGCATCGTACCGACGACGTTGAAATATACGACTGGGCGGCTCGCCCTCATCTGTAAAGGACCGATCGAGATGAACCATTCCTTCATTGAAGGACGGCTGACACAAAGCCTATACAAAAATCCATATATGTCGATGACGATGGCGACGACGACGGTGCGGCTCGATGTCCGGGACGGCCGCTGCCGTTTCCATTACGAGTTGGCAATGAACGACGACTTGGCGGGCGACTATGAAGTCGACGTCGCTTGGACGTTTGAAGGAGGAGAAACGACATGAATTTTACAGAACGTGTGAAAAAGATTGAAGAGATGTTGAACGAGGATTGGTTCGAGATGCTCGAGACGAACGAGGAAGAGTATGAGGAATGGCGAGGCCGCCTCGAAGACCATGCCGAACAAGTCATCGGTCATTATGACAATGAGACGGGTGTCGATATGGACGCAGTCGACAAGTTGCTCCAATTGAACGACGAGTTCCCGCTCCTGTACGGAGAAGACACGGTCCGGCTCTATATCGCGTTGATCGAGGCGCGATCGGAAGATAAATCGGTGTACGACCGCTATATCGACTACTTGGCGGCAATCGGTGACGCTGAGCATGAGGAATTCTTGCGGTTCCACACGCTCGTCGAAGCCGGTCGCTTAGACGAAGCGAGACAACTCGCACCCGTGATGCCAAAACGATTAGGACTCGAAGACTAAGGCCGCATTGCGGTCTTTTCTATACATATAATTAGGGGGAAATGCTATGTTACGGCTCGTGAAGACGTCAGTTGAACAGCAAGACCAAGTTCTTGCCCTGTTAAGCGAATGGAAAGAGGACGGAAGCAACATCGTCCCGACGACGATTAATAAAGATACAAGCGATTTTGACGCCTACGTCAAACGACTACTTGACGCAGAAGACCGTGAAAAGATTGAGGACGGTTGGGTGCCGAGCACGACGTATTGGTTGACGGACGGGGACGAGTTGCTCGGGGCGGCGAATATTCGCCATGAGTTAAACGCCCACCTGTTGAACTTCGGGGGACATATCGGCTACGGCATCAAGCCGAGTGCGCGCGGACGCGGTTTGGCGACAGAACAGCTACGTCTCGCGCTCGAGAAAGCGAAGGAACTCGGGATTGAGCGGGCGCTCATCACGTGTGACCGAGAGAACGTCGCCTCTCGCCAAGTCATTTTGAACAACGGGGGTGTCGCCGACACACCGTATACCGAAGAAGATGGAACCGTCGTCGAGCGATTTTGGATTGAACTGAAAGGGTGACATGGGATGGCGAACTGGATTGTCGTGTATTTAGTGCTCATCAATTTCTTTGGGATCTATTTGTTTCCACGCGACCGGGTACCGTCTAAAAAATGGTTCTCATTTTCGAGCGGGATCGCCATCACGTATTTTTTCATGTATCTGTTACCATCTCTCAACAAGCGCCAAGATACGCTTCAAGTCGACTGGCTCGACCTTGCCTTGCCGTCAGAGATTTACGTCGTCAGTCTGCTCGGCTTCACCGTCTTCTACGGGACGATGCGGTTCGTGCGGACACCGTACTTTCAAGACGAGACGATCGACCGCACCGTATCGTATTGGCTTCAAGTGACGCTTCTGACGGCATACATGTCGTTCTCGGCTTACGTCGTCACGGCGACATCGGTCACGTTTGTGGCACGTAGTTTTTATGCGACCGCGCTCGGTGTCCATTTTCTCGCTGTCGGACACGACTTGTACCGTCACTACGGGGAACGTTATTTGACGCAAGGCCGTTATTTTTTGAGCGGCGGGATTCTCGTTGGCGGCTTGTTCGCCCGTTTCATCGATCTCGCGACGCACGTCGAGGCGCTCCTGTTCGCGTTCGTCGCCGGGGCGATGATCCTCAATATCGTCAAGTTCGAGCTGCCGGCCGACCGCAACCTCCACTTCCGGACGTTCGTGCTCGCTGTTTTTGGCTACGGCGGCATCTTGTTGTTCTTGAAGCATGTGCTCGACTTTTGATTCCAACAAGAAAATGAATGACTGTTCATTCACTTTTTGTTATACTGAACTCAAGATTGAATCCGTTTTCATAAGGGGGAGTTTTGGGGATGTCGACATTTTTAATCGTCAACTGGATTCTATTCTTGCTTGTTCTTGGCTATGGACTGTATTTGTTCGCGACGCTCGTCTATCAGCGGTATACGTTCATCAAGCTTGGGAAGAAGGCAGAATGGAGCCAAACGAATAAGGAACGGCTCGAACAAGTCATGATCAACGTGTTCGGTCAAAAGAAACTACTGAAGGATAAGAAGAGCGGAATCATCCACGTCATGATGTTCTATGGGTTCATCCTCGTCCAGTTCGGGGCCATCGACTTCATCTGGAAAGGGCTCGCCGTCGGGACACGCTTCCCGCATGTGCCGCTCGGACCGGTCTATCCGATCTTCACGTTCATGCAAGAAATCGTCATGCTCATGATTCTCGTCGCGGTCGTTTGGGGATTCTACCGCCGTTACGTCGAGAAACTTGTGCGCTTGAAGCGGAACTTTATGGCCGGCCTCGCCCTCATCTTCATCGGCGGGCTCATGGTATCGGTCTTGTTCGGCAACGGGTTCTATCTCGTCTATAAAGAAGAGCTGCCGATGTGGGGCGAACCGGTCGCGACACTGATCGGTTCAGCGTTCGCTTGGGTACCTGGGGGCGTCGCTTTCGCCTTGTTCGTCGTCTTCTGGTGGCTACACCTCATGTTCTTGCTCAGCTTCATGATTTACATCCCGCAAGGCAAGCACGCCCACTTGATCGCCGGCACGTTAAACGTCTGGCTCGGCCGGACGCACAAAGTCGGCCGTCTCGCGCCGGTCGATTTCTCGGCGATGGAAGACGCGGAAGAGTCAGACGAAGAAGTCGTCTTCGGTGTCAACAAAATCGAGGACTTCAACCAGAAGCAACTCGTCGACTTGTACGCTTGTGTCGAGTGTGGGCGCTGTACGAACGTCTGTCCGGCGACCGGTACCGGCAAGATGCTGTCGCCGATGGATCTCATCGTCAAGCTGCGTGACCATATGAACATGAAAGGGGCGGCCATCACGCGGAAATCACCGTGGGCACCGGCCCTCATGTTCCAAAACACGCAAGGTGCGGAGATCGCGGCCGCGGCCCAAAACGGGCACATGCTCGTCGCCGATGAGTTGATCGGCAACGTCATCACGGAAGAAGAGATTTGGGCGTGCACGACGTGCCGAAACTGTGAAGACCAATGTCCGGTCATGAACGAGCACGTCGATAAAATCATCGACCTTCGCCGTTACCTCGTCATGATGGAAGGGAAGATGGACCCTGAGGCGCAACGTACGGTCGCGAACATCGAGCGCCAAGGCAACCCGTGGGGCATGAACCGGAAAGAGCGCGAAAACTGGCGCAAAGACCGGGAAGAGCTCGTCATCCCGACTGCCAAAGAGAAGAAGAAAGCGGGAGAAGAGTTCGAATTTCTCTTCTGGGTCGGGGCGATGGGCTCTTACGACAGCCGTAGCCAAAAAGTCGCCCAAAGCTTCGCGAGTGTCTTAAACAAGGCCGGTGTCTCGTTCGCCATCCTCGGAAACGAGGAGAAGAACTCAGGGGACACGCCGCGCCGAATCGGGAACGAACTATTGTTCCAAGAACTCGCCGAAGCGAACATCAAACTGTTCGAGAAATACGGCGTCACGAAAATCGTCACAGTCGACCCGCACGCGTACAACACGTTCAAAAACGAGTATCCGGACTTCGGGCTGACTGGTGTGAAAGTGTACCATCATACCGAGCTGCTCGCCGAACTGCTCGATACGGGACGGGTCAAGCCGGACTTCGCCGTGAACGAACGCGTCGTCTACCATGACTCGTGCTATCTCGGCCGCTATAACAACGTCTATGACGCACCGCGTTTCGTCCTCGAACGAATTCCAGGTGTCGAGCTCGTCGAGGCGGCACGTAACCGCGAGAACGGCATGTGTTGTGGAGCCGGTGGCGGACTCATGTGGCAAGAAGAGAAAGTCGGGACGCGTGTCAACGTCGCTCGGACCGAGCAGTTGCTCGAGACGAAGCCGACGGTCATCGGTTCGGCATGTCCATACTGCTTGACGATGCTCTCGGACGGTACGAAAGCGAAAGAAGTCGATGAGACGGTCGGAACGTTCGACGTCGTCGAGCTGCTCGATCGCTCACTGAAGCCGATCGAAGTACCAGAACCAATCTTACAATGAAACAAATCCGGGCTTGGTCAGCGACCAGGCCCGGATTTCGTTTACTTACATTTCGGATTTTGTGAGCAGTGAAGACGTGAGGTGAGACAGTCCTTGCGTCGTCTCGTTGATGGCTGAGATCGTCTCGACCATCTGTCCGAGGTCTTGCTTGTTGCGTTCGAATGAGAGAACGTAGTTGCCCATCTCGTCTTTCACGGTCGAGAAGCCGACTTTGACCGCGCTCAACTGGCGCATCGCCTCGTCGTTCGTCCGATGCATTTGTCCCATCTGGTCGAGCAGGGCGGCGATGTTCGTCTCGTTCTCGTGGATGAGTACGTTAATCTGGCTGCTCAGTTGTTTGGCGTTCTCGGCGAGTGTCCGGACTTCGGTCGCGACGACGGCGAAGCCTTTGCCGTGCTCACCGGCCCGGGCCGCCTCGATTGAGGCGTTCAACGCGAGCAAGTTCGTTTGGTTGGCGATCTGTTCGATGCTGCGGGTCATGCTGACGATCTCTTGCGAGCCGTCTTTGAGTGCTGTGATGCGCTCGAGCGAGGCGTCGACGTATGTCGCCGATTGCGTGAACTCCGTCTCCATCTGCTCGATCTGTTTGCCGTTCGTTTGCGTCAGTTCCATCAAGTGACGGCTCATCTTCTCCGTCTGTTCGGTTTCAGACAACACTTGGTGGGCCCGGTCGCTCGTCTCGGACATGGCGGCGCCGGTCCGTTCCATCGTCGTCGCGACTTCCGTGCTGACACGACCGATATCGGTCAACAAATCGGTCCGGGCCGCGTTTGCCGATTCGATTTCACCGAGTCTGGCGTCGACGTACTGCTCTGTCACGATTTGAGCGTCTAAATTCATCGCGTGAGACAACGCGAGCAACGATTCGGTCATCGCCGCCGGGTCGTGTTGATAGTGCTCGACGATTTTCGGGACGAGCAACGTGTTGAACGCAGAATACGTCGCGAGGAACCAGACGACCGGTACCGAGAAATTATGGTGTGTCTGTCCCATGCGTTTACGCATGGCGAGAAACTTCTCATCGATTTGACCCGTCAATAGGCTACGGAAGTAGTCGGCGAACACTTTTTTCAAACGCTCGCGTGTCGATGAGGCGTTGGCGATCTTGACCATGTCAGGTTGCAACATCAAGTGGTCGAGTACGCTTTCTAACACGTCATCGAGCACAGATTCGACGAGTGGGGCCATCGCTTGAAGTCGTTCGACTTGAGTCGACGTATAGCCCATATAATGCGCGCGTCCGCTCAGGCGTTTGTCTGATGGTTGTGCGATGGTCGTTGCGTCAGGGAAAGCGATTGATGCGGTATAATCAGGTTTTTTCGGTTTACGGAAGAGTGTCATTCAAAAATCTCCTTTTTCATCGTATGTAGAATATAGCTGTCATCTTTATATCGGCTAAGTAGTGGGAAAAGTAAGGTGTGAATGTGTAATCGCTTTATCCTCAGTGACTAAGCGGATGAAATCATTCGGAGCCAGCGTTATTCCATCGGAAAACCGGGAAAAAGATTCAAAGAAGCTTTTATTTAGGGGTCCGTCAAGAAAGAAGGGGACGCATGTGAAAAACGCTATTGTTTTATTGACAATCGTGAGTGCGCTCAGCAGCCAAATCCTCCCGCAAATTTTGTATTTGTCAGTCATGGCATTAGAAGAAGGCGCCGGGGGTTTAATCCCATTCATGATTTTTTATGTCGCGAGTATGTCGGGTCTATTGTTGTGGGTTTATGTCATCGGTCGTCTCGGGTCGAAACAGACGTTTTTGATTGCTTTATGGGTACTGGTCGGCGGACTGATCTGCTTTTTGTTGCCGTTTGAATGGGCCGTTGAGTTGAGTGCATTTTTAGTCGGCGTCGGCTCAATTGGCGTCGGGTCGATCATGACGACGATTTTGTCCCAACTGAGTGAACTGTCTGTACCAAAAGAACCGACGGAGGACAAAGGGAGTTCATTGCCGCTCGTATTGGCACTCGTTGCGTGGATCGCCGCATTCTCATACACGCTCACCCAATCTTACAATGGGGCCGTCATCTTATTCCTCGTCAGCCTCGTCCTGCCATGGTTATTCGTGAGAAAATTGCCACTCCAAAAAACGGCAACTTGGACATTGACGACGGTAAAGTTTGTGGGCGCCTTCATCGCCGTCACATTATTTACGTTAGTGAGCCGTCTTCTTAGTTTGTTAGAAGGAACGAGAGGCTACATTGAAATATTTTTGTTGATGGTCATTTTACTAGGATATGTGGGCTGGGTTCTGTTCCAAGAACGGACGAGAACATACGTCAGCGCGACTAGGACGCGACAAGTCCAATTGCTTGCGTTCGTCGTCGGCTTGTTCGGGGGATGGACATTGATCGGTGCCGTATTCGTCAGTCTCGCCCTATATTCGTTTCAAGTACTCCTCTTCTATGTATTTGTCCCATTTTTGGCAGGGGTTATCGGTTGGGTATTGATTAGTCGCGTTTTCGAGTTGGCTCGCCGTCCTTATCTCGTCCTGTTCGTCTCATCTCTGGTGTTTTTCTTAGGTTTCATCGAACCGCTCGTGTTCATTCCCGTCCTGTTCGTGAGCGGTTACGTCCAAACGATGTACTCAAGTGCCGGGCACGTCTACTTATATGAATACTATGGAGACAACAAAGAGTTTGCTTCGTTACTGCTTCAACTATGGAAACGATTTGGCATGGTCGTCGCCTATTCCGCTTTGATGGTCGGAATATTAAGCTATGGTCTCTACGTTGGACAGACAGTCAATGCCGAGCTGTCGTTTCAAATTCCTCGCGGCTGGATGATGGGGGTACTCGGTCTGACTTGGTTGTTTAACGTTGGATTGATTACAATCTATTGGCAACGCGTCAATAAAAATCAAGCGGAACCGAAATAATTTCCTCTAGCTTTTTTATATCGGTTTTGTTTATAATGAGGAGTGATGTTTAACTAGTGACGGAAAAGGAGTGTCCTTTAATGAATAAATCGTTGATCGATTTTGTTTACGAAATTCTTCAAAAGACTGGGGAGCAACCAGTTTCATTTGATGAAATCCGCGAGCAGATCAGACAAAACTATACGTTCACAAGTGAAGAGGAAGAGCTCGAGAAAATCGCGCAACTCTACACGGACATGAACATCGACGGACTATTCGTCAACTTGGGAGCTAACCGTTGGGCGCTTCGTGTTTGGTATCCGTTCGATAAGTCAGACGAAGATCTCGTCATCGAGGCACGCCAACGCGGCGAGCTCGACGAGTTTGAGGAAGATCTCGATGAGACGGACGAAGGCATCGTCGACATCGAAGACGACCTTGACGTCTTTGCTAAAGGTGAAGATTTCGATGCATCTGAATTTGATGCGGATGATGAAACTGAAAAAGTACCAGACCTTGACGAGTTCAAGGACGACGACTTAGACGACGACCTCGACCTTGAAGACGAGGACGACTTATAAGAGACCGCAAAAAGCCGGGCATTTGTCCCGGCTAGGCGTGTCTCTTTTTCTTTTTTGGCACACGTGACCAAGAAAAAAATAATAACTTGACGACTGCATCGTCTCTGACGTAAATTAGTCATGGGCTAGTTTAGCACGTACGATGCAGCAAAAGTGTCCCCCATGTCAGTGGGGGCACTTTTGCTTTTTTTGTTTTTCGTTTCCCGATGTGGGCATTCAAGAGAGGAGAATGATGATGACAAAGTATATTTTCGTAACAGGTGGGGTAGTATCTTCACTCGGTAAAGGGATCACAGCCGCTTCACTCGCACGTCTGCTTAAAAACCGAGGTTTGAACGTAACGATTCAAAAGTTTGACCCATATATCAATATCGACCCAGGGACGATGAGCCCATACCAGCACGGTGAGGTGTTCGTCACGGACGACGGCGCCGAGACCGATCTTGACCTCGGACATTACGAGCGTTTCATCGACATCAACTTGTCGCAAAACGCGAACGTGACGTCGGGGCGCATCTACTCGACGGTATTGAAAAAAGAACGTCGCGGTGACTATAACGGGGGGACGGTCCAAGTCATCCCGCATATCACGAACGAGATTAAAGACCGCGTCTTCCGTGCCGGCCGCGAGACGAACGCGGACGTCGTCATCACAGAGATTGGTGGAACAGTCGGGGACATCGAGTCGCTTCCGTTCATTGAGGCCATTCGACAAGTGAAGAACGACATCGGCAAAGAGAACGTCATGTATGTTCACTGTACGCTCGTCCCATACCTTCGCGCAGCTGGCGAGATGAAGACGAAACCGACACAACACAGCGTCAAAGAGCTCCGCAGTTACGGAATCCAGCCGGATATCATCGTGCTCCGTACCGAGTATGATATCCCGGAAGACATGCGTGAAAAGATTGCCCTCTTCTGTGACACGCGCAAAGAAGCGGTCATCGAGGCACAAGACGCGTCGACGTTGTATGAAGTGCCGCTCAACCTTCAAAAACAAGGCATGGACCAGCTCGTCAACGACTACTTCGGCTTCAACACGCCACCGGCTGACATGACGGCTTGGAAAAACCTTGTCCATACGGTCACGCACCTCGAGAAGAAAGTGAAGATCGCGCTCGTCGGAAAATACGTCGAACTCCGCGACGCCTATATCTCGGTCGCCGAATCGCTCAAACATGCCGGTTACGCGTTCAACGCCGACATCGACATCGACTGGGTCAACGCAGAAGAGGTGACGGCTGAAAACGTCGATGCGCTTCTCGGCGACGCCGACGGTATTCTCGTCCCGGGCGGCTTCGGCGAGCGTGGGATTGAAGGGAAGATTGAAGCGACGCGTTATGCGCGTGAGAACAACGTCCCGTTCTTCGGGATCTGTCTCGGGATGCAACTCGCGACGGTTGAGTTTGCCCGTAACGTCTTGAAGTTAGACGGCGCCCACTCGGCGGAGATCGATCCGACGACGAACTACCCGATTATCGACCTTCTTCCTGAGCAAAAAGATATCGAGGACCTCGGCGGTACGCTCCGCCTCGGCCTTTACCCTTGTAAACTTGAGCCGGGCACGAAAGCGCACGCCGCTTACAACCAAGAGCTCGTCTATGAGCGTCATCGCCATCGCTACGAGTTCAACAACGAGTACCGTGAAGCGTTCGAAGCGGAAGGATTCAAGTTCTCGGGGACGAGCCCGGACGGCCGTCTCGTCGAGATCATCGAGATTCCAGAACACAAGTGGTTCGTCGCGTCACAGTTCCACCCAGAATTGATTTCGCGTCCTGAGCGCCCGCAGCGCTTGTTCCATGATTTCATCCAAGCAACACTCGCAGAGTGAGGGAGAGGTCACGACCGTTTTCGGTCGTGGCCTTTTTTCTCGGGCAAAAGACTGACCGCTTCAACAGCTTAGGATGGATACATGTTCACCTAAATCCGGGTAAACTAAGAGTAGAACGGGGAGAGGGCGATGTCACATGGGGGAACGAAACATGATTTACTGGGGGTATGGGGTCGCATTAGTCGCGTTGAGCATATTGCCGTTCGTCGTCTTGCCGACACTCTTATTGCCGTATCAACTCGGATGGACCGGGGTTGTCCTGTTGGCTCTATCGATCGGTCTGTTGCGGTCGATCCGTGAAGGGTCGAGCGTCTATTTGAAGCAGATGTTGAAAGTGACATTCACGTTGTTTTTATTATTTGTCTTGATCTATTACGTCTCATTCGGTCTCATCTTATACGATACGTATGGGCTCGATCGTCTGCTCGAACGTTATGAGGCTCATGCGGTCTGGGTGTTCGCCGCCTTCAGTTTCCTGCAGCCGATCGCGTTGCCGGTCCCGGAAGCGATCAGCGTCCCGATCGGCAGTGTCGCCCTCGGTCCGTTGCGCGCGGCCATGATCGGCAGTGTCGCGACGACGCTCGGCATCCTCGTCATGTACGGGCTCGCGCGGTTCGGACGGGAGCGGGTCATGCACTTGATTGATGCGGATAAGCTCGCGACGTATGACCGTTATGTCGGCAAGTACGGTCTCGGTGTCTTGCTCGTCTTGTTCATCATCCCGATCTTACCGGACGAAGTCATTTGTTTGGCGGCCGGATTCAGCCGCGTACCGTTCGGACGTTTCGTGATGATCGCAGCCGGAGCGAAGCTCGTCACGTCGTTCGGATTAGCTTATTCGGTCACGCTCGGTGAATTGTTCGTGACCGGTACGAGCCCGTTCGCGGTCGTCTCGGTGACGGCGAGCTTGATCCTCGTCATCTTGGCGCTCGTCTGGCGCAAACGTAGAAAAGGGAATTCGAACTGACGTCTCGAATGAGTGAAGAGCATATACAGAGAGGGAGAGATTATGTATCGAGATGAGAAACTGGTTATTCGACCGATCGAGGCGCGCGACTTGGGACGGTTATGGGAATTGATTTACAAAGAAGCGGCGCCCGAATGGAAACGGTGGGACGCACCGTATTTTGAACATCGCGCGCAAAGTTATGATGCGTATCAGGAGGAGGCGGACCGCCACGTCGGACGTGACGACATGTGGGTCGTCGAAGTCGATGGGACGGTATTCGGTACGGTGTCCTACTATTATGAGGACGCCGGGAAGGAATGGCTCGAAGTCGGGATCATCCTTCATCAGTCAGACCGCTGGAATCAAGGTGTCGGTACGAGGGCGCTCAAACTTTGGATCGACCATCTGTTTAACACGCTCTCGACGGTCCGGGTCGGATTGACGACGTGGTCAGGGAACGAGCGCATGGTGCGCGTCGCTGAAAAGATCGGCATGCAGCTCGAAGGTCGGATGCGGCGCGTCCGCGTCGTCCGTGGTGAGCGTTACGATTCGATTCGGATGGGCATGCTTCGGGAAGAATGGGAAGACGAACAAAAGCGCGACGTCTCAAGTTGAGGCGTCGCGCTTTTTAGACGTGAGAAACAATTGGCGGTATTGGAGCGGGGTCATCTGCTTGTACGTCTTGAACGTGGTAATATACGCCGTGCAAGAGGTAAAACAGTATTTTTCGCCGATGGCACAAATCGGCAGATTCGTACCGAGCAGGTCGGCGATCGACGCATCGATCCGTCGCCTGCGAATCCGTTCTGGCACACTTTCCCCGACTTCTTGTTTGAACAGGGCTGACAGATAGTTGTTCGACATACCGATTCGTTGGGCGATCCAAGGGAGCGATAACGCCGGTTCTTGCAGATGGTCCTCGATCAAGTGGATGATCGTCGTCACGTTCGGATTGGTCGATACGGGTGGAGACAAGAAAGCCATCATCTTCGTCAAGGAATCGACGATGACCGGGACGGCATAGATGAAGTCGAGCGTCGTCGTCAGTTCGTCGATCAAGATGAGGAGCGCACTCGTATAAGTGAGCGCGGTCTGGACGTTCGGGTTGTCGACCGGAATCATGCGGATGACGTGATAGACGAGTCCGCGATAGTAGAAGCGGACACTCCTATATTCATCCGTGACCGGAAGTTTCAAAAGGTCGAACGTCAACGTTTCAAGCAATTGCTCGGCCCGGACCGGATGGGCGCTCCGGAGCGCACTCACAATCTGTTGGTCGAGCGCATAAAAGTTATCGAGCAGCTGAAAGTCAGCAAATAAGTTTTTGTCGCGCTGCAAGTGGTTCATAAATTGGCGTTCGATTTTGTTTTCCACCGGTCAAGTCACTTCTTTCATCGTACCATCGGGAATCGTTCATTTGTCTCGTTGAGCGTTTCGCATCGTCGCCTGCTTCAGCTCGGCGATTTCTTTGGCGAGTGCTTCTTCTCGGGAACGTGTGGATGATTCGAGGTGGTGTTCGAGTTCTTTGCTTTTGTTGCGATACGTTTCAGCCGCTTGTTTTGTGCGCTGGTGATGTTGATTAAGCTGTTTGTTGTGTACATCGAGATCAAACGGCTTTTTTGTCATATATATGCCCCTTTCAAAACAAGGTCAAACAGACAGACGGAACGAATGATTGGTCTCGAGCCGCGGTCTCAATGAGGAAACGCTTCCTGTCCTTAGCTTACGAATGGGGCGAATGCTTGGAAAGTTAGGTCAACACGAAAGGAGTGGTGAAAAAGATGATAAATGTGACGGAATTGTGTCTGAAGAGACTTATTTGTGTCACAGTCCGGTCTCGTCTCCGAACGCAATAAAAAATCCGCAGACTTATGTCTGCGGACAGCTTGCTTATTTGACTGCTTCGTCTTTGATTGGGAACCAGCCGGCACGTGTCGTGATAGCGTTCCAAAGTGGGGCCGGGACAGCGAGTTCGGCTTGCTTGTTCAAGTCGAGCGCCGTTTCGATTTCATCTTCACGATCCGTTTGCACTTTTTCAAGCCAGTCAGGGTCGATGATGAGTTCACGGCCGAGCGCGGCCAGGTCGATGACGTTCAAAGCGTCTTCGACTTGACCAGGGCGCTGAAGTTGTCCGACTCCGATGAGCGGGACGGCACCGTTGATGCGTTTCGCGATCCGGTCAATCGAGCGCTCCATCACGTTCTCGTTGCGCATCGAACCGATATTGAAGTTCCAAAGCGAGGCGTGGAGGTAGTCGAGTCCTTCCTCGAGCAACATGTCGATCAATACGTCCGTGTCGTCGAGCGTGATACCTGGCTCTTCGACTTCTTCTGGTGAGAAGCGATAGCCGATCAAGAAATCGTCAGCGTCTTTCGCCGCGGCTTTCACAGAACGGATGACTTCACGCGGGAACGTGAGACGCGCCTGTACGTCGCCTCCGAAGCGGTCGTCTCGGCGGTTTGAGTGCGGTGAGAAGAACTGCTGGATCAAGTACGTGTTCGCTCCGTGAATCTCGACGCCGTCAAATCCGGCTTCGATGGCACGGCGTGTCGCTTCACCGAATGCTTCGATGATTGCCTCGACTTCTTCTGTCTCGAGGGCACGCGGTGTGGCGGCACCTTCACGGACGGGTGCGACCGCACTTGCGCTCACGGGTTGTTCGTTCGGGACGAGCTCTGGAGGAGACATGCGCCCAGCGTGGAAGATTTGCAGAATGGCTTTGGCACCTTCCGCCTTCAAACTTTCAGCGAGTTGACGGAGACCGGTGATGAAGTGATCGTCGCTCGCGCCAAACGCGTTCGGGAATCCTTTACCGTCTTCTGTCACATAGGCACACGCCGTGATGGCGAGACCGACATTTTTCGCTCGCTTCCGATAGTAGGCGAGTTCGTGCTCCGAAACCTCACCTGTCGGCTCGGACGAATAATGGGTCATCGGCGCAAGGACGAGCCGGTTATGAAGCTCGACGCCGTTTTTAAATTGAAAAGATTGTAACATGCGTTTCATGAAAACTCCTCCTTCGTAGTGATACTTTGAAGTCTAGTCTTCTGAATTTCAAATTGCGAGCGTGACGCTTTCGGTCGGGCAGGTTGCGTGTCTAGTGAGCCGGTCGATGGTTGAACAATAGAGAATAGGGTATAATACAGGAGAAAAGTTGATAACCGGTTGGAGATTACAGAGAGACCACGACATAGAGGGCGAAGCCTTGTTTTGTTGTGGTCTCTTTGTTTATACGAACCGGATTCATTATAGGAGGGAATAAGATGGAAATCAGAAACTTCTCAGCAAAAGAACGTGCCAAGCGATACGAACAATTGACGAGTGAGCGTCATGACATCCTCGTCGTCGGTGGGGGCATCACCGGTGCCGGAATCGCCCTCGACGCCGCTTCAAGGGGAATGAAGACGGCGGTTCTTGAAATGCAAGACTTCGCGGCTGGAACATCGAGCCGCTCGACGAAACTTGTCCACGGTGGCTTGCGCTATTTGAAACAGTTCGAAGTCGCACTCGTCGCCGAGGTCGGGAAAGAACGCGCCATCGTCTATGAGAACGGACCGCACGTCACGACGCCGGAGCGCATGCTTCTACCGATGCATAAAGGCGGCACGTTCGGACCGCTCTCGACCGCACTCGGGTTGATGGTGTATGACTTCTTGGCCGGCGTCAAGCGCGTGGAACGTCGGTTGATGTTGACGCCGGAAGAGGTGATCGAGAAGTCACCGCTCGTCAAAAAAGATGGGCTCGTCGGTGGTGGTTATTACGTCGAGTATCGGACGGACGACGCGCGCATGACGATCGAAGTCGCGAAAGAAGCAGCGAACCATGGCGCACTCCTCTTAAACTACTCGAAAGTGACCGGTCTCATTTATGAGCAAGGCAAAGTCGTCGGCGTGAACGTCGAAGATCAAATCGACGGGAAGACGTATGAAATTTATGCGAAAAAAGTCATCAACGCGACCGGTCCATGGGTCGACGTGCTCCGTGAGCAGGACGGCTCGAATAAAGGCAAGATGCTTCGTCTGACGAAAGGTATTCATCTCGTCATCGATCAATCGAAGTTCCCGCTCAAGCAAGCGACTTACTTCGATACACCAGATGGCCGAATGGTGTTCGCCATCCCGCGTGACGGCAAAGCGTACGTCGGGACGACCGACACGTTCTTCGATAAGGATAAGGCGCATCCGCGCATGACGACAGAAGACCGCGACTATATCTTGGGCGCAATCCATTATATGTTCCCGGATGTGTCGTTGACGGAAGATGACGTCGAGTCAAGCTGGGCCGGCATCCGTCCGCTCATCTATGAGGAAGGCAAAGACCCGTCCGAGATTTCACGGAAAGATGAGATTTGGCAATCGGAAAGCGGCCTGATCACAATCGCCGGTGGTAAGTTGACAGGCTACCGGAAGATGTCTGAGACGGTCGTCGATCTCGTCGCGAAGCTACTCAAACAAGAAGAGGGCATCGTCTTCCTCGCTTCACGGACGAAACATATGCCGATGTCGGGTGGACATGTGGGCGGTTCGAACGGCTTTGACGACTTCTTGACGAAGAAGAAAGACGAGCTGAAAAACCTTGGTTTCGATGACGTGAAAGCGGAGCAGTTAGTCCGTCTCTACGGATCGAACATCGATCGCGTCGTCGAGCGGATGGATACGAACGCTTACGACCTGCCTGAGATCGTCTACGCGCAGTTGATGTACGGCATCGAAGAAGAGTCTGTCGTCCGTGCCATCGACTTCCTCGTCCGTCGGACAGGGGCGATGTTCTTCGACATCGACTTCGTCAGAGACTATAAAGACGGCGTCTTGCGCTGTATGGCCGATGTCTTCAAATGGTCGGATGCACGTCTTGCCGAGGAGCGGGAAGAAGTCGAGAAAGAGATCGACCTCGCCGTCGTCCCGGTCACGATCGACTAAACGTAAACCAAAAGGAACTTCGCTCAAGCGAGCGAAGTTCCTTTTCATATGCCTAATTCTTCATAGTACGCTGTGATCCGATCATCGATTGCGAAGACCATCTCCTCGTCGCCCGAAAAATAGAAGACAATATACGTTCCGTCCTCGCGATACACTTCCGCTTCGACGATGAGCGTTGTCGGCTGTCCGTCATACGTGACTTCAAGTTCACCGAGCGGATGCACGGTCGCCTCGTCTAAATCTGGATTGGAGACGAGTAGATGCATGCGCTCGACGTCTTCTGCTGAAATCGGTTCGTCGAAAACCTCGGAGATGAGTTTGAACGTCTCGGGCACGTCTTCTAATTCCGCATCTATTGAAGTAGCGAGCGGTATATCGTCTTCATAAACATCTTCATACGCGTCTGCGGACGGCTCTTCTCCGAACGTCCCAGCCGTGATGGCGACACCTCCGGCAAGCGTCACTAAAAAAAGTAAAAATCCGAATAAATGCTTCATGTCGTGTCTCCCATCATGTCTTGTACGTCGAGTATAACAAGAAGCGTTGCGTTTAGGAATCGTTCATATATGGTATTGGAAGATAGCGATCAATAGAAGTGAGGGATGCACATGCAACGGAACCGAGTACTCATCGTCACAGTCTGTCTCGCGGTCTTTGCCGGATGGTTGGTCATCGATTTGGACCGTCTGTTCGCGGATACATATTATGTGAAAATCCCGAAGGCGGAGACGGCGGAGCGAGATGGGACGGACTATGTGTATACGACAATCGGCTATGATGAGGAACGAAAAAAGCGTTCGCTCACATTCACGTCTGACTCACGTCTCGCAGAAGGTGAATTTTTGAAATTGTACGTGAAAGATGAAGGGACGGTGACGTCGTATGAAATCGCCGACGAACGAGACGTTCCCTTCGAATTGAAAATGGAGCAAGCGGGGGAGGCGGGGACGTGAGCCTCGTTTCCATCTTTTAGAAAATGACGCGTCGCCAAACGAAAACGATTTTGGTATGGTTATATTATCGCACAAAGCTATAGAAGCTACGGAAAGAAGGTAACTGGATGTCACGCATGTTAATCGCAGACGATCAAGATGGAATTCGCTTGATGCTCGCCCAAGTGTTTAAAAACCTCGGTATCGAGGTCGACACGGCCCAGGACGGCTTGAGCGCTTGGGAACAGCTAGAACAAAGTACTTACGATTTGGTGCTGCTCGATATGAACATGCCGCGCATGTTCGGGCATGAAGTGTTACGGAACATGCGGAACAACGACATCGGCACACCGGTCATGATCATGACCGCATTTGGGGAAAAATCGACAATCGAAGAAGTGCGCCGCCTTGGGATCACGGCTCAGTTCGAGAAGCCGTTCGATATTTATGGCATGATCGAGAAAGTGAAAGAAGTGCTCGACATTCAGTGAATCGTCACGAAGATGACATATGTAAACGCTTGCGCGGAGCCATTTCTATATGCGAATAGCATAGGCACAAGTTTTGACGTGTGTTATAATGGGAACGAATTGCACAGGGGCACTTTTCCCACAGTGCACAACAGCGAACAGAGGAGGACATCATTATGCCATTAGTATCAATGACAGAAATGCTTAACAAAGCATTCGAAGGCAAGTATGCAGTCGGCCAATTCAACATCAACAACCTCGAGTGGACGCAAGCGATTCTTCGCGCTGCGGAAGACGAGAAATCACCAGTTATCCTAGGTGTATCAGAAGGTGCAGCAAAATACATGGGTGGCTTCACAACAGTTGTTAAAATGACTGAAGGTCTCATGCACGACTACAACATCACTGTTCCAGTTGCAATCCACCTCGACCACGGTTCTTCATTCGACAAGTGTAAAGCAGCGATCGACGCTGGTTTCACGTCTGTTATGATCGACGGTTCACACCACCCGATCGAAGAAAACATCGAAATGACGAAACAAGTCGTTGAATATGCACACGCTAAAGGCGCTTCAGTTGAAGCGGAAGTCGGCACAGTCGGCGGCGAAGAAGACGGCGTCATCGGCGGCGTACAATACGCTGACCTTAACGAGTGTGTCCGTGTTGTTAAAGAAGCGAAAGTTGACGCTCTTGCAGCGGCACTCGGTTCTGTACACGGAGAATACGCAGGCGAGCCAAACCTCGGCTTCAAAGAGATGGAAGAAATCGCGGAAGCGACTAAAACGCCACTCGTTCTTCACGGCGGTTCAGGAATCCCTGAGCACCAAATCAAAAAAGCAATCGAGCTCGGTCACAGCAAAATCAACGTCAACACAGAGTGCCAACAAGAATGGACTCGTGCGGTACGTGAGAAGCTTAACACTGACTCGAAAGTATATGACCCACGTAAAGTCATCGGACCTGGAATCGAAGCAATCTACAACGTCGTTTCTGGTAAAATGCGTGAGTTTGGTTCAAGCAACCAAGCGTAATCTTGTCACATCAGTCGGTTCTCCTCGTGAGAACTGGCTTTTTTGTTGAAAAAAATTATAGGAAGTCATGGGCCGTCGGGACACTCGCCGGGATGATTTTGCTTGCCGCTTCGATGCTCGGCATCGCCGCGCTGACGTAAAGGGTATAGCAATTCCGTGTCGATTTCCTCATAATAAGAGAGTAAGCGATTACAATCCGATTCGAGGAGGACATGTACATGCGTTTTTTCATTGACACGGCAAATGTGGAAGACATCAAGAAAGCCCACCAAATGGGCGTCATCGGGGGCGTGACGACGAATCCGTCGCTCGTCGCGAAAGAAGGCGTCGATTTCCATACGCGGCTCCGTGAGATTTGTGAGGTCGTCGGGGACCTTTCAGTCAGTGCGGAAGTTATTGCACTCGACGCAGAGGGTATGGTCAAAGAAGGAAAGGAACTCGCGGCGATCGCGCCGAATATTACAGTTAAGGTGCCAATGACAGCAGCCGGTATGATCGCTGTCAATGAGCTTTCGAAGCTCGGTATCAAGACGAACGTGACGCTCATCTTTAACGCCAACCAAGCGCTCTTAGCAGCTCGGGCGGGTGCGTCATACGTCTCGCCGTTCATCGGTCGCCTTGATGATATCGGCCACGACGGTCTCGACCTCGTCGAGACGATTGCGAATATCTTTGCCATCCATGGCATCGATGCGGAAATCATCGCCGCGTCCGTTCGCCATCCGGTCCACGTGACGAAAGCAGCCCTGCTTGGTGCTAATATCGCCACGGTACCGTACAAAGTCATCGAACAGATGATGAATCATCCGCTCACTGACAAAGGGATTGAGCAGTTCTTAGCGGATTGGAATAACGCTCAATCCAAATAAGTTCGTCGTAGAAAGGTTTGATCATCGTGGAAATTCTCCATATCGTTGGACAGCAGAAGCTTGAAGGAACAGTTGACATTAGTGGCGCCAAACAGAGTGCCTTGCCTTGTCTCGTCGCAGCACTTCTTACCGAAGAACCGGTGACAATCGAGAACGTCCCCGTCATCGAAGATGTCGAAGTGATGCTCAGCCTATTACAAGAACTCGGGGTGATAATCGAGCGGGACGGGGAGCGGATGACGCTTCATGCAAAAGATGCCGTCGCCATGCCGCTGCTCGGCTCAGAAACTCGGAAAGTCCGGGCCGCTGTCTACTTACTTGGTGTGTTCGCAGCTCGTTTTGGGAAAGGGGCCGTTGGATTACCAGGGGGATATGCGATTGGTCCACGACCGATCGATTTACATTTAAAAGCGCTAGAACGTCTCGGCATCAAAGTCGAGAACGAGTCGGGTCTCTATCACGTCAACGCCGACAAGTTGGCCGGCAATCGGATCTACCTCGACCTTCGCTCATTCGGGGCGACGGTGAGCGCGATGCTCGCCGCGGTCCTTGCCGAAGGGACGACCGTCATTGAAAATGCCGCGACTGATCCGGAAGTCGTCGACGTCGCGACGATGCTGACATCGATGGGTGCATACGTCATCGGTGCCGGGACCGATGAGATTCGAATTAAAGGGGTCGAACGCTTGCACGGCTGTACACATACGCTGATCCCAGACCGCCTTGAAGCCGGAACGTTTATGATTTACGGTGCGGTTGCAGGGGAAGTGACGGTTCGAAACGTTATTCCGACCCATTTAGAAGGGGTCATCCAAAAATTAGTTGATTACGGTGCTGAAGTCGAGGTCGGGGAAGAAGCGATCACGGTTCGGGCGAAAGCTTTTGAGCCGATTGATATTCGCGTCTTCCACTACTCGGGTTATCCGACCGATTTGCAACCGATCATGTCAGCCGCTTTGTTGAAAGCGAACGGGACGAGCGTCGTGACGGATAAGCTATACGTCCAACGTTTCCGTCATATCGCCGAAATGCGGCGGATGAACGCGCAAATCACGCTTGAAGATTCGTCGGCCGTCATTCGTGGCGGGACGACGCTTGCGAACGCTGAGATGGAGTCTGCCGATGCGCGGAGCGCCGCGGCACTCGTCTTGGCCGGTTTGCAGGCAACGGGAGAGTCGACGGTTCTCTATGCGGAACGTCTGAACGACTCGTACGTCGACTTCGTCGGCAAACTAAAACAACTCGGCGCCCTCGTCTGGGTCGATGAGATGTCCGAGTAACAAAGGGGAGAATTCGGGTGGAACGTAGTTTATCAATGGAATTGGTCCGGGTCACAGAAGCGGCAGCGCTGTCTTCGGCCCGCTGGATGGGGAAAGGCTTGAAAGAACAAGCGGACGACGCAGCCACAACAGCGATGCGCGAAGTGTTCGATACGATTCCGATGAAAGGGATCGTCGTCATCGGGGAAGGTGAGATGGACGAGGCACCGATGCTCTACATCGGCGAGAAAGTCGGGAACGGTTACGGCTCACGCCTCGACGTTGCCGTCGATCCGCTCGAAGGGACGAGCATCGTCGCGACGGGAACATGGGGCGCACTCGCGGTGCTCGCGGTCGCGGACGCAGGTGATCTCCTTCACGCGCCAGACATGTATATGGATAAGATTGCGGTCGGTCCAGAAGCGGCGGGACTGATCAGCCTCGACAACTCGATCGAAGAAAACATCGCGATCGTCGCCAAGGCGAAGGGCAAGAACGTCGAAGACGTCGTCGTCACGATTTTGCACCGTGACCGTCATGAAGAGATGATTCAACGAGTCCGGGCAACGGGAGCTCGTATCAAGTTGATTCCGGACGGCGATGTCGCGGCGGCCATCAACACGGCGTTCCCGAAAACCGGTGTCGATCTCTTGCTAGGCTCGGGCGGGGCGCCGGAAGGCGTCATCGCAGCCGTCGCCATGAAGTGCCTCGGTGGTGACTTCCAGGGACGGTTGTTGCCGGAAGACGCGGCCCAGGAAAAACGATGCCAAGATATGGGCATCGCTGACACGGGACGCATCCTGCTTCTTGACGATCTCGTCAAAGGCGAGGATTGTATCTTCGCGGCGACGGGTGTGACAGACGGTGAACTGCTCCGTGGTGTCCAATTCACGGGTCAGGGCGGTCAGACACACTCGGTCGTCATGCGCGCCAAATCGGGTACGGTCCGTTTCGTCGAAGGGATTCATTCATTGAAGAAAAAACCGAAAATGGTCATGAAACCTTAATTCTCTCGAGCTGCAGATTCTCTCTGCAGCTTTTTTGATGCGTTCTTTCATATTTAAAATATGAATAGAACGGGAATGAGTAAGGCAGGAGGTGGGGTCGATGATCGAAGTAGAGTCACTCGTCAAGACGTTCGGGGATGTTCCGGCCGTCGACGGAATATCGTTTTCAGTAAAACAAGGAGAAATCTTTGCGTTCCTTGGTCCGAACGGGGCCGGGAAATCGACGGCTATACAGATGTTGACGACACTCATTCGACCGACGAGCGGGTCGGCGCGCGTGAACGGGTTTGATGTCGTCAAGCGGGAGAAGGACGTCCGGTTATCCATCGGTGTCGCCCTCCAGGAGACGGGCATCGATAAAGTGTTGACCGGCCGGGAATTGCTCGTCCTTCAAGGACGGCTGTTCAAAATGACGAAACGTGAAGCAGAAGCACGGGCCGAGGAACTGCTGTCGGTCGTCTCACTCGCGGATGCGGCTGACCGAAAGAGTGGCACGTATTCCGGCGGGATGCGGCGTCGGCTTGATTTGGCGCTCACGCTCGTTCATCGTCCGATCGTACTGTTTTTAGATGAACCGACGACCGGGCTTGACCCGGCGAGTCGAATCGAGATTTGGAAAGAGGTACGGCGTCTCAATCAAGAGTTCGGGACGACCATCTTTTTGACGACCCAATATTTAGAGGAGGCGGACGAGCTGGCCGATCGCATCGCCATCATCCATCACGGTAAGATTGTCGTCGAAGGGACAGCAGAAGAATTGAAGCAGACCGTCGGAGGCGAGTCGATTTCTCTGGTGTTTCATACCGATTCAGAAGCACGAGCCGCCGCTGAACTGTTCGGACAAGCCGCGACCGGACCGAGCCTCGTCTTCGAACTTCGCGACTACACGTTGACCGACGTCGTCCGGAAACTCGATGAGCAGGCGTTACAGCCGGAGCGGCTCACGGTGAAACAGCCGTCACTTGACGACGTGTTCTTGAAAGTGACGGGCGAATCGTACGAAGGAGGTGTGCCGAGTGTGGACTGAAACGTGGTTGTTTACAAAGCGGAGTCTAATGACGACGATCCGCAACCCATTTTCATTTATCCCGAACTTGATGATTTCTGTCTTTTTCTTGCTCGTCTATACGAGCGGGCTGTCGAGTGTGGCCGCATTGCCGCAGTTCGGCGGCGGCGACTACTTGAATTTCATCTTGCCGGTATCGATCGTCTCAGGTGCTGTCGGCGGGGCTGGGGGTGCCGGCCAAGCGTTAGTGCGTGACATCGAGAGCGGCTATTTCGCCCGGTTGCTGCTCACACCTTCGACGCGGACTGCCATCGTGCTCGGACCGATGATTGCCGGGATGTTGCAACTGTTCGTTCAAACGTTGCTTATCTTTGCCGTCGCGTTCTTACTCGGGTTATCGATTCCGGTCGGTGTGGTCGGCTTCTTGTTCACGGTCCTGCTCGCGCTCGGATTCGGACTCGCCTTTGCCGGGTATTCGGTCGGGGTCGCCTTGAAGACACGGAACGCCCAAGCCGCACAGGCCGGGACACTTCTCTTCTTCCCGCTCATCTTCTTGTCGACGACGTTCGTCCCGAAAGAGTTGATCGAGGCGGAATGGCTCAAAGTGGCGGCGACGTTCAATCCGACGACGTACATCTTCGAAGGCATGCGGGCCGTGTTGACCCAACCGACGATTGACTGGGGCGCTTTGTCGGCCGGCCTTGCCGTGGCTGGAGGGATGAGTGTCATCATGGTCGTCTTCGCGGCGACGAACGCGCGGGGTGCCTTGAAACAAAAATGATGAACGACGAGTACGCTTTCGAAGTGATTGTTCAAAAACAGAAAAGGGGGGAGACGATGGATCAACTCAAAACGATGGTGCAAATCATCTTGACAGGGATCGGGGCTTACTTCTCGATCATTTTCATATTACGTGTATCAGGAAAACGGACGCTCTCGAAAATGAACGCATTCGATTTTATCGTGACCGTTGCGCTCGGTTCGATCTTAGCGACGACGCTCACGAGCCGACAGACACCGCTACTGAATGGGCTCGTCGCTTTTGCCACGCTCGTCGCGTTGCAATACGTCATGGCGAAGCTGGCCAATCGGTCAAAACGAGTGAACGAGCTGATCAAATCGACACCGACGATGCTATATTATCGGGGGAGTTACTTAGAAGCGGAGATGCGTAAAGAACGCGTGCTCGAGATCGAAGTGCTCCAAGCCATCCGCTCGAGCGGGACCGCTCACGATAAAGTCGAGGCGGTCGTCCTTGAGACAGACGGGACGTTCTCGGTGTTGACGAGCACGGAAGCCGTTTTGCAAAATGTTCGTAAATAAAAAACGACTCGGTTCCGCTGAACCGAGTCGTTTGAGGTTTTATTGAATTAGAGGTACGTTCCAGCACCGACGTAACGTGGTGCCCAGTAACCTGATGTGAAGCTCGCGTATTTAACGCCGCCTGTTTCTGAGTTGATCATTTGTGTCTTGCTGATTGCCATACCGACGTGTTGGATCGTGCCGCCGTTATGTGAGAAGAACACGAGGTCGCCTGCTTGAATCGCTGACTTCGACAATTTTTTCGAGCTTGAGTATTGTGAGCGTGAATCACGTGGGATTGACTTGTTGATCGCTTTCTTGTAAACATGTCCTGTGTAACCAGAGCAGTCAAATCCAGCTGTTGTCGTTCCGCCGTAACGGTACGGTGTGCCAAGGTATTTCTTCGACTCGGCGACAAGTTTCGTACGAGCGCTTGAAGAAGAAGTCGTTGTCACTTTAGTAGCCGTTGCTGTGTTTGCTTTCAAGTACGTGTAAGTCGATGACGCTGAGATGTAACGGTGAGTCCCTTTGTAGTTGATCTTGTAGAACGAGCCAACTTTACCGAGGTATGTATAGCGTTGACCTTTATTCATCTTCGTAACGACTGACGAGCTGAGTGATGCTGATGTCCGAATGTTCAAGCCGTTGACTTTCGAGTAAGCGAATGTTCCAGTAGCTGCTTCTGCTTGTTCACCTGTTGTGAATGCAAGACCCGAGAAAGCGATAGTGGCGGCGACGATGATAGATGCGAAACGCTTTAACATAGTATAATTCCCTCCGTTTTTTAAAATAAAACCCTGTGAGTGTATATGATCGATGTGTGTTTACGATAGTTGAGCAAAAGTCGAGTTTGTTACCCGGTTTCCTCTGCAAATAAACTATATCATGCGTAAGACCGATGGCATTTTTCAATCACAAGTCAAAAATAGTTTTCTTGTAACATATTTGAAACAATATGGAGGCATAGAGACCTTTTTGTTACATAAGGAAGAGTACCGGACGTTAACTTTTAAAAATCAAGGGAATAGACTGATATGTAGCCGTTTATATAAAGTGACGGCATGATTGAATTGTGATTAGATGAATAAGAACTTTACAATTACTTTTCAAATATAGAATCACAAGAAAGACAGGTGACGTTTATGACGCAAAGTACAGAACCAGCTAAAAACTATACGCTTCGTGAACTCGAGACGAAGACGTTGAAAGAATTGTATGAAATCGCAAAAGAAGTGAATGTGCCTCAATATCGGGAAGCACGGAAACGTGAACTCATGTTCCGAATCTTAAAATCGCAAGCCGAATCGAAGGACCTTTATTTCCTCGAAGGTGTCCTTGAGATCATCCCTCCGAACCCGCAGTCACAAAATGAAGGTGGCTTCGGTTTCCTCCGACCGATCAACTACTCCCAATCGTCCGAAGACATCTATATCGCCGCTTCACAGATCCGCCGCTTTAGTTTGCGGAACGGGGATCTCGTCACCGGGAAAGTCCGGAAACCGAAAGAAAATGAACGTTTCCAAGGGCTCTTGAGCGTCGAGGCGGTCAACGGGGAAACGACCGATTCGACCCGGAACCGCGACTATTTCCCTGCGCTCACGCCGATCTATCCGGAAAAGCAAATGGTGCTCGAGACGGAGCCGAACCATCTATCGGTCCGTGTCATGGATATGATCGCACCGGTCGGCTTCGGGCAACGTGGTTTGATCGTCGCCCCACCGAAAGCCGGGAAGACATCTCTATTGAAAGAAGTCGCCAATTCCATCACGACGAACCATCCGAACGTTGAACTGATCATCCTATTGATCGACGAACGTCCGGAAGAAGTGACGGACATCCAACGTTCGGTGCCGGGTGCAGACGTCGCCTATTCGACGTTTGACGAGACACCGGAGAATCACACTCGCATCTCGGAGCTCGTGCTAGAGCGGGCGATGCGCCTCGTCGAACATAAGAAAGACGTCGTCATCTTGCTCGACTCGATCACTCGGTTGACGCGTGCCTATAACCTGTCCGTCCCGCCGAGCGGGCGTACGCTCTCGGGCGGGATCGATCCGGCAGCGTTCCACAAACCGAAGAAATTCTTCGGGGCGGCCCGGAACATCGAGGACGGCGGCAGTTTGACGATTCTCGGGACGGCGCTCATCGATACCGGTTCGCGGATGGATGACGTCATCTATGAAGAGTTCAAAGGGACCGGCAACATGGAGCTCCATCTCGACCGGAAGCTCGCGGAACGCCGTATCTTCCCGGCCATCGATATCCGTCGTTCGGGTACGCGAAAAGAAGAACTCCTCCTCGGCAAGGACGAGCTCGACTCACTTTGGACGATTCGTCGCACGATGAACGAGTCGCCGGACTTCGTCGATCAGTTCTTGCGTCGTGTGCGTGAGACGCAAACAAATCTCGACTTTTTTGCGGCGCTCGAGGCCGATAAGAAAAAGAGTCGCCGCCCGGTGAAAAAAACGAAAACGGACTTGTAAATCCGTGAACCGGGTGCTATTATATTCTAGTGAACTTTCTCTAGGTTGAAAGAATACTTAGGGCAGAAGGAGTTGAAAAGCAATGAAACAAGGAATCCACCCAGAATACCGTAAAGTCGTATTCATGGACTCAACGACTGAGTTTAAATTCATCAGTGGTTCGACTCGTTACTCTAACGAAACGATCACGATGGAAGATGGTAACGAATACCCACTCATCCGTGTCGATGTATCTTCTGATTCGCACCCGTTCTACACAGGTCGCCAGAAATTCGCATCTGCGGACGGTCGTATCGAGCGCTTCAACAAGAAGTACCAACGTTAATCGTCAAGTTGTATGCACACCGCCTAGGGATTGCCCTTGGCGGTTTTTTGTTGTCCAAGCGAGGGTAAAGAGACGGAAGACTGACATGAGGGGGCTTCCATGGAGTATATATTGATTAGCATCAGCTTGTTGGTTGGCGTCGGGATCGTCTCGCAATGGTTGGCGTGGCGCTACCAAATTCCGGCGATTATCATCATGACGGTTGCCGGCGTGTTGGCCGGTCCGATCTTTGGTTTGTTTGAACCGCGAGAGTTGCTCGGTAATTTGTACAGCCCGATCATCTCGTTTGCGGTCGCGATCATATTATTTGAAGGTAGTTTAGGGCTTCATTTCAGCGAGATCAACCAATTCCGGCGTTCGATCGTCCGCATCGTGACAGCGGGTGTGACGTTGTCGTTCGTTGGGGCTTCGCTGTTGATTCAATACGTCGGCGGTCTCCATTGGGTCGTCGCTTGGACGATGGGAGCGCTATTCGTCGTCACCGGCCCGACGGTCGTCATCCCGTTGCTCAGGCAAGCCCATCTGAAAGATCGGGTCGGTGCCATCTTAAAGTGGGAAGGGATCATTGTCGACCCGGTCGGTGCGTTGCTCGGCCTGTTCGTGATTCGAATCGGCTACATCGTCTATGAAGGCATGGACTTGTGGGTACAATTGCTCTTTGCGGGAGCTTGTCTCGTCGGTATCGGTCTCGGTTACGTGTTCGGTCACGTCTTGATGGGCTGGTTCGTAGGTGAGAAGATTCCGCGGTACTTACGCGCTTCGGTGACGCTTACGGCCGTCTTGATCTTATTCTCTTTGAGCGAGTTTATGATGCATGAAGTCGGTCTCCTTGCCGTGACGGCGATGGGGATGACGATGGCGAACACGAAACTTCGCGATGAACAGATCATCGAGGAACTGCAGTCGTTCAAGGAAGACATCTCGATTTTGCTGATCTCATCCGTATTCATCTTGCTGACGGCGTCGCTGTCGCGTGAAGAACTATTGAATATCTTCCAGTGGCCATTGCTGTTGACGATTGCCGGCATCTTGTTTCTCGTTCGACCACTGGCAATCTATGTATCGACGCTTGGTGTGGGGCTTCCGCTCAAGGAGCGTGGGTTCATCGGCTGGATCGCGCCACGCGGCATCGTCGCGATGACGGTCGCAGGTTTTTTCGCGGAGGAAGTGGCTGGTCTCGGGATTGAGGATGCGTCACAGATGCTACCGCTCACGATCGGACTCGTCTTTACCTCGGTGACGTTGCACGGGCTGACGATTCGACCGCTCGCGCGCAAATTGAACTTGATCGATTATAAAAAAGAAGAAGAAGCGGAAGAGTGAAGAGAAATCGGGACGGGATGATGCCGTTCCGATTTTTGTTAGAAGTCAACCCTTTTCCTATGACTGAAAGATGGTTATAATCGGAAAGCGATTAACGATGGAGAGGGCGAAGTAGAATGATGCATGTGACGAACCGTTACGGTTGGATAGAAGTGATTTGTGGCAGTATGTTTTCTGGGAAGTCGGAGGAATTGATCCGCCGTGTCCGTCGGGCGCACTACGGGAAGATCCCGGTCCAAGTGTTCAAGCCGGCCATCGATGACCGCTACCACGAAGAGAACGTCGTCTCCCATAGCGGCAACTCGGTCGTGGCCGTCCCGACTCGAACGAGTCAAGATGTGTACGATGCGGTGCGCGAAGAGACGCAAGTCATCGCCATCGACGAGGTGCAGTTCTTTGACGAGGGGATCGTCGACGTCATCGAGCAGTTGGCGTCAGAAGACAAACGTGTCATCTGCGCCGGACTCGATATGGACTTCCGTGGCGAACCGTTCACGATGATGCCGGAGCTCTTGTCGCGTGCCGAGTTCGTCACGAAGCTGCAGGCGATCTGCCTGTCGTGCGGCGCCCCGGCGTCTCGGACGCAGCGCTTGATCAACGGCGAACCGGCTCGCTTTGAGGACCCGGTCATCTTAGTCGGTGCCGCTGAGTCGTACGAACCGCGTTGCCGCCATTGTCATGACGTCCCGAACAAACCACGCCCGATCCGTCATACAGTAGCGGATTGAGGATTTGGCTGGTTCGCTCTAAGTATTCAATTTGTCGACGAACCGAGCTAGCTCGGTTCGTTTTTTGGTATAATGAAGAGAACGATTTGGTGAACAGAAAGGACGGATCATGATGTTTGACCGTTTAAGCGTTTTAGAAGAACGATATATGCAATTGAATGAGATACTCGCTGACCCGGAAGTGCTCAGCGACTCGAATAAACTGCGTCAATATTCAAAAGAACAGTCTCAACTCGAGGAGACGGTACAAGCGTATCGACGCTATAAAGAGACGAGTACGGCCTACAAAGAAGCGAAAGCGATGTTAGAAGACCGAACGCTCGAGTCCGATATGCGCGAACTCGCGAAAGAAGAGATGGCGCTGCTCGAACCAGTTGTGAAAGCGCTCGAAGCGAAGCTGCGCGTCCTGCTCATCCCGAAAGACCCGAACGACGACAAGAACGTCATCGTCGAGATTCGCGGGGCGGCCGGTGGTGACGAGGCGGCACTGTTTGCGGTCGACTTGTATAAGATGTACACCCGATTCGCCGAGCGTCAAAACTGGAAAGCCGAGCTGATCGACGCCAACTATACGGAACTCGGCGGCTTTAAAGAAGTGACGTTTTTGATCAACGGTGCCGGTGCCTACTCGAAACTGAAATTCGAGAATGGGGCACACCGTGTGCAACGCGTCCCGTCGACGGAGTCGGGCGGACGGATCCACACGTCGACAGCAACCGTCGCGGTCTTGCCGGAAGCGGAAGACGTCGAAGTGCACATCGACATGAAAGACGTCCGCGTCGACACGTTCACGTCGTCAGGGCCGGGTGGTCAATCGGTCAACACGACCCAGTCGGCCGTGCGGTTGACACACATCCCGTCAGGACTCGTCGTGTCATGCCAAGACGAGAAATCACAGCATAAAAACAAAGATCGGGCGATGAAAGTCTTGCGGGCCCGTCTGTACGACAAGATGCAGCGCGAACATCTCGAAGAACTGTCGGCGCAGCGGAAGTCGGCCGTCGGGACGGGCGACCGTTCGGAGCGGATCCGGACGTATAACTTCCCGCAAAGCCGTGTGACCGACCACCGCATCGGCCTCACGCTTCAAAAACTTGACCGGGTGCTCGCCGGGGAGCTTGAAGACATCATTGATGCGCTCGTCATGGAAGATCAGGCCGGCTTGATGGAGGGTATGGAGTGATGCGGATTGCCGCAAGGTTGAAACAAGCGGAACGCATGCTCATTGACGCGGGGCGTGACCCGTCGACCGCCGAATGGTGGCTCATGCACGTGCTCGGCGTCGACCGGACGGGTCTGATCGTTCGGTTATCCGAAGAACTCTCGGACGACGAAACAACTGCGTTCGAGTCCGGGCTCGAACGACTGCTTGTCGGTGAGCCGGTCCAACATTTGATTGGCCAGGCCCCGTTCTACGGTCGTTCATTCGCTGTGAATCGGGATGTACTTATCCCGCGACCGGAGACCGAAGAGTTGATCGAATGGGTCGTTGAGCACGTCGGACCGATTGAAGACGACGCGATCGTCGACGTCGGCACGGGCAGTGGCGCCATCGCCATCACGCTCAGTCTCGAGCTCGGTGTCCGCGTCCAAACGGTCGATATTTCCCGGGAAGCGATTGCAGTGGCAAAACGTAACGCGGAAGTGCTTCGTGCCGATGTGACGTTTCATGAAGGGGATTGTCTCGGTCCGGTCGCGGACGATTCGATTCGGGTGCTCGTCTCAAATCCGCCTTACATCGAAGCTGATGAACTGCTCGATGAGACGGTCGCAGGATACGAACCGCACCTCGCATTATTCGGGGGGGCGGACGGTCTCGAGTTCTACCGGAAAATCATCGCGGACTCAACACGCGTGCTACGTGCCGATTGGCAATTGATTGCGTTTGAAATCGGGTATAGTCAAGGACAAGTTGTGAAATCGTACCTGTCCGAACGTTATCCTGAAGCAGAAACGGGTATTTTAAAAGATATAAACGGTAAAGACCGAATTGTCTACGCCGTGAGGGAAGGGATTGCGCATGGAAACGAAATGGATCAAGCCAACAGAAGTTGAGGAAGGGGTTCGTCTCTTGAAGATGGGCGAGGTGATCGCGATTCCGACAGAGACGGTGTACGGCCTCGCCGGGGATGCGACGAACGATATCGCCATCCGTAAGATTTTCGAGGCGAAAGGAAGACCATCGGACAACCCGCTCATCGTCCACGTGGCTACGGTCGAACAGGCCGAACATTTCGCGCAAGCCATCCCGCCGGTAGCCAAACGCTTGATGGAAGCGTTTTGGCCCGGTGCCTTGACGATCATCTTACCGTCGAACGGTCGAGCGTCGTCACTCGTGACGGCCGGGCTCGACTCGATCGGCCTCCGCATGCCGGACCATCCGGCCGCACTCGAACTCATCCGCACGTCCGGTCTCGGTCTCGCGGCGCCGAGTGCGAACCGTTCAGGACGACCGTCACCGACATCGGCACAGCACGTGGCCGATGATTTGACCGGTCGGATCGCGGGTATTATGGATGGGGGACCGACAGGCATCGGCGTCGAGTCGACTGTGATCGACTGCACGACGGAACCGGTGACGATTTTGCGTCCCGGTGGCGTGACGAAAGAAGCGATCGAGGCCGTCATCGGGCCAGTCGCGCTCGATGCGAATTTGAGCGATGAAGCGGCCGCGCCCAGATCACCAGGAATGAAGTACACCCACTATGCCCCGACTGCACCTTTGTATTTAGTCGATGGCGGACGCGATGATCTCGTCCGTGCCATCACGATGCGGCAGGCGGCGGGCAAACGGATCGGCGCGCTCGTATTTGATGAAGCAACGACCCCGGCTGACGTCACGCTTTCTCTCGGTGACACGATGGAGATGGCGGCCCAGCGACTTTACGAGGCGTTGCGCAAATTCGATGAGACAGATGTAGAAGAGATTTACGTGAATCGGATTGAACCGACGGGAGTCGCTCTTGCCGTATATAATCGCTTGTATAAAGCGGCAGGCGGGAAGATCATCCGTCTAGAGGAAGAGGCTTAAGGACATGAGGAGGATCACGCGATGTCAATGAAACGCGTATTATTCATATGTAGTGGGAACACATGCCGAAGCCCGATGGCGATGGCCCTGCTCCGCTCGAAAGTGACAGGCGACGAATTTGATATTCGTTCGGCTGGAGTTCGGACGATGCAAGGGTTTGATGCCTCAGAAAACGCTCTTCAAGTATTACGTGAACGAGGGATTGAACTCGAACACGTGACGCAGACGTTCGACGACGTACTCGGACGTTGGGCAGACATCATTTTGACGATGACGCGGGCACACCGCGAACAGATTCGGGATACGTATCCGGATTTGGCCGATCGTACGTTCACATTATATGAGTTCGTGACCGGGCTCGAACGTGACATTAACGACCCGTTCGGAGGCTCGATGAACGTCTATCGCCAAGTCCGAAACGAACTCGAACCACTCGTCAATCGACTTGTGTTAAAATTGACGAATGACGGGTCAAAGGTGACGAAACCACCGAGACGCCTACCAAAGAAGACGGGGGAATGAACACATGAAAATTGCAATCGGCGCCGACCACGGCGGATTCAACTTAAAAAAAGACATCATTGGATTACTAGAAGAGCTTGGCCACGAGTATAAAGATTTCGGGACACACTCGGCCGAGTCGATCGATTATCCAGACGTAGCCATCCCGGTCGCTGAGGCTGTCGCTGCCGGCGAGTTCGACCGCGGCATCTTGATTTGCGGCACAGGGATCGGTATCGGCATTGCGGCGAACAAAGTTAAAGGGATCCGCGCAGCACTCGTTCACGACTCGTTCAGCGCCAAGGCGACACGTCAACACAACGACTCGAACATCATGACGATGGGCGAGCGTGTCGTCGGACCGGGGCTCGCGATTGACTTGGTGGCGACGTGGCTCGATACAGATTTCGAGGGCGGACGTCACTCGAACCGTGTCGACAAAATGAGCGCTTACGAAACGAAGTGACCGTGATGAAAGCTGAACTTTCGAACCTGCTGTTGGAGCTGCACGAACGCTTTCCGCTCGATGAGGACAAGATCCTCATCATCGGCTGTTCGACGAGCGAAGTCATCGGCAAGACGATTGGGAAAGCCGGATCGATCGATGTGGCGTCGGAATTCATCGAAGCGTTTCTCGCGTTTCGTGACAAGACGGGCGTCCATCTGGCGTTTCAAGGGTGCGAGCACATTAACCGTGCCCTCACCGTCGAGCGTCGGACGCAGAAGCAGTTCGGTCTGACCGAAGTGACCGTCGTCCCGGTCCGCTCAGCGGGTGGGGCGATGGCGGAGAAAGCGTATGAGCGCCTCAACGCGCCGTGCGTCGTCGAATCGATTCAAGCGGACGCTGGGATCGACATCGGATCGACGTTGATCGGCATGCACTTGAAGCCGGTCGCGATCCCGGTCCGGTTATCGGCGAAACAGCTCGGCGAGGCGTACGTCACGTTCGCCGTCACAAGACCGAAACTAATCGGTGGCCCTCGGGCACATTATCCAGCGAAATAACAAAGACAGCCGGTCATAGCGACCGGCTGTCTTTTGCGTTATACGTCTTCACTGAACAGATACGATACGACCATCGGGAAACGTTCGCGCCAGGCGAGTTCGTTGTGCACACCTTCTTCGATGACTTCGAAGCGCAAGTGGTCGACTTTGTCGCGTAGTAAGGCGTAGACGCGCTCGCTCGACTCGAGATACATCTCGTTCGTCGGCCCATCCTCTGACGGCTGCTCGACTTCTTTACGGCCGACGTCCATATATAGACGCTCGATACCTTTCAAATCACTCGACTCGATCAACTGCTCGAGTTCGGTCTGGTTGAACCAGAACGCTGACGACAAGGAAGCGACACGTTTGAAGATGTCCGGATAGACGGAGGCGGCATACACCGAGATGAGTCCACCCATCGAGCTGCCGATCATCCCGGTCTCGTCTGGTTTCGTCCGATACGCGTCGTCAATCATCGGCTTCAGCTCTTGGGCGATATATTCGATGTAGGCCGAGCCTTGGCCGCCTAATGTCAATTCTCGACCATAGAGTGCTTCCCCGACGAACGGATTTTCCCAAGGGCCGTATTCGTCGAGTCTCATCTCACCCGGTGCGCTATCGATGGCGACGACGATCAAGTCGCGCTTTGAGGCGTCCAAATACTCTCCGACGCGCCAGCTCATATTGTAGCTCGCGTCCGCGTCGTCGAACGCGTTCTGTCCGTCGTGCATGTAGAGCACCGGGTAGCGCTTGTCCGTCAGTTCGTAGTCGTTAGGCGTATAAATCCGGACCGTCCGCTCGCGCTCGAACGGGGTAATCGTCACTTGTCTCGTCTCAATCATAATTGTCCTCCTCTAATGTTCTTCTTCAATACCATACCCAACTTTGAGCCCGATTATGACGATACCCAAAAAAACGAGCATATGGTACGATGGGGTTGTTGATTTTTAGACATTCAGAGGGGGTTTCAACATGGTAAACACGACGAAGTTGAAAGTGCAGGATGCGGAATTGTTTGAAGCGATGCAACACGAGCTCGCCCGTCAACGGGAGAACATCGAACTAATCGCCTCGGAGAACTTTGTCTCAGAAGCGGTCATGGAAGCGCAAGGCGGGGTTCTCACGAACAAATACGCCGAAGGTTACCCAGGTCGCCGTTACTACGGTGGTTGTGAGTTCGTCGACGTGGCCGAAAACTTGGCACGCGACCGGGCGAAGGAACTGTTCGGTGCAGAACACGCCAACGTCCAGCCGCATTCGGGTGCGCAAGCGAACATGGCCGTCTACTTCACGGTGCTTGAAGCGGGCGACACGGTGCTCGGCATGAACTTGTCGCACGGTGGCCATTTGACGCACGGAAGTCCGGTCAACTTCTCGGGCGTCCAGTACAACTTCGTCGAGTACGGTGTGGACAAAGACACAGAACACATCGACTATGACGTCGTCGCAGCCCTCGCGAAAGAACATAAACCAAAACTGATCGTCGCCGGAGCGTCAGCATACCCGCGGACGATCGATTTCGCCAAGTTCCGTGAAATCGCCGACAGCGTCGACGCCTATCTCATGGTCGATATGGCCCACATCGCCGGACTCGTCGCGGCCGGACTCCATCCGAACCCGGTCGAGCACGCGCACTTCGTGACGACGACGACGCACAAGACGCTTCGCGGCCCGCGCGGCGGGATGATCCTTTGTAAAGAAGAGTTCGCCAAAGCGATCGATAAGTCGATTTTCCCTGGTATTCAAGGCGGCCCGCTCATGCACGTCATCGCCGCGAAAGCGGTGGCGTTCGGAGAGGCGCTCCAACCGGAGTTTAAAGACTATCAGGCGCAAGTCATCAAAAACGCGCAAGTGCTCGCGCAAGGTTTAGAAGAAGAAGGGCTCCGCATCGTATCGGGCGGTACGGACAACCATCTCCTCCTCGTCGACCTCCGTGGCATCGATATTACCGGTAAAGCGGCCGAGCATGCGCTCGATGCAGCCGGTATCACGGTCAACAAGAACACGATCCCGTTCGACCCGGCGTCACCGTTCGTCACGAGCGGGATCCGTCTCGGGACGGCAGCGATGACGACACGCGGTTTGAAAGAAGACGACATGCGTGAAGTCGCTCGTCTGATCGGTCGTGTCCTGACAAACCATGAAGATGAAGCAGTGCTCGCCGAGGCGCACGAAGACGTACGTGCCTTGACGGCGAAATTCTCGCTCTATCCTGAACGAGGCTGATGAATGGACGCACGGACACTAGCAGAACGGGAACTTGCAGAACTGCCGCTCATCGATATGACGGAATGGCTCATCCGAAAAGGAGAGCATGACCCGACGTTCCGTCTCGTTGCGAACGAGTTTGGCGTCGTGATGACGCTCCTTGACCACGGCTATTACGTCGAGGCGAGCGAACGGATTGTGCCGCTTCTCGGGATGAAAGTGCCGGCGGCGTTCCATCGGCTCGGACTCGCGCTTGAAATGAAAGCGAACGGCAAGAAGGCGGCCAAGCGCCGCTTTCGTTCGTTGTCGCCAGCCGTCATGCAGCATGCGGACCTCTCGCCATGGCGTACCGCCTTTAAATGGGACAAGAAGTGGCTCGGACTACCGGCTGTCGTCGCGTTGGCGCTTGTCGCCCTCGCATTTTGGCCTGAAGCGACTCCACCCGCCGTACCGGTGACTGAAGACGCGCCACGGGTCGAGACGGTGACCGAGGACGAGGCGCTCGCCAAACGGCTAGAAGAGCTCGAGCAAGAAGTCGCCCGTCTCGAGGAAGCGAACGAGGCGTTGCAGACGGAAGAAGCGCCGGTCGAAGAGGAAGCGCCGGCGACACCGGCACAACAAGTCATTCCGCTTGCGGATGTCGAGACGCTCGTCCAAGACAAACGTTATAAAGAGGCGGACGCCCTCCTCGAAGGCACGCCGAAAGCCGGGCAAGAACAGGCCGTCGGCTTCTATCGCCTCCTCGTCGACAACAAGCTCGGAGAAGCAGAAGTGTCAGACTATGCGGCGTACGTCGAAACGTACCCGGAATCGGGCTACAAGACAGACGTCCTGTGGATGAAGGGCATCGCTGAGAAGAAGGCCGGGGACGAAGCGTACCGGACGACGCTCGCCGAAGTCGCCGCGATGGAAGGCACATATTGGGCACCGATTGCGAAATCGGTACTAGAAGACGAATGAGGTTGCGGCCATGCCGCAACCTTTTTCTCATCAAATTCTAATCTGGTTCACCAACGTTTCTCAACCCGCTCCCGTACAGTAAAGAAAAAGAAGTAGGGGGAGAGGCACATGCAACGCAGTACAACAGGTAAAGTCGCCCGATTCATGAAAGGCGCAATCATCGGGGCGCTCGCGCTCACATTGATGGCAGCAGGAGTGGCAGGATTTTTAATTTTCACGCTGACCGGGAACGCCTGGCTCGATCAAATCGTTCAATTCGGGACTGACGTGTCGTTCCAAGCGGAGGGAATCGAATCCTCGTTTGAACGCTTCAGCGACTCGATCGAGCTTCGCGTCGAACAAGCGATTCCAGAAGCGGTTCGTCCGTTTTTCGACTGATGAATCCGGGAACAGAATAAGGATGCGTCGGGCGGACTGCTCGGCGCTTTTTTTCAAGAAAGGATGAACTATATGCCGACAATCCTCGTCGTAGAAGACGATGCTAAAATTGCCAGACTGCTTGAACTTGAACTGATGCACGCCGGCTATCAAGTCGAGGTCACCCACGACGGACGCAGCGGGCTTGAACGAGCGCTCGCCGGGGGGATCGACTTGATGCTTTTAGACGTGATGCTTCCGCAAATGAGCGGGCTCGAGGTCGTCCGTCGGGTGAAGGAAGAACAACCGTTGCTCCCGGTCTTGATGGTGACGGCGCGGGGCGACCGGTACGATAAAGTGAGCGGGCTCGACCTTGGGGCGGATGATTACATCACAAAGCCGTTCGAAATGGAGGAACTGCTTGCCCGGATCCGTGCATTTTTGCGGATGCGCCAGCACGTCCATGTCGATGCGACTGAACGTGTTTTGTCCTATGAGGGACTCACGGTCGACGTTAACCGGCATGAGGTGACGTGCGAGGGACAGAAAGTCGAGTTGACTCGTCGTGAATTCGATTTGATCGTCTATTTGCTCGAGCATCCGGAACGCGTGCTCACGCGCGACCAACTCGTCGAGCACGTCTGGGGTTTCGACTATTATGGGGACACGAACGTCGTCGACGTATACGTGCGTTACTTACGGAAGAAACTCGGAGGTTCTTGGATTCAGACGGTACGAGGCGTCGGCTACATGCTGAAGCGTGGTGAGTGAGTATGAAATTACGGACGAAAATCGCCCTCGGGATGGCCGGGTTCATGCTGTTTTTACTCATCACGTCGTTCGGGGTCGCCTGGGTCGTCTCGCGTCAGCAAATCGTCGACGCCCGCTATGACGTGCTCCGTCAAGCGCTCAGTCTGCTCGAAGAGGATGAGCGGAACCGTCAGGCCGTGCTGTCGCTGCATGAGGACAGTGTCGTTCTCGAGCGACAGAGCAATGGCGATTGGGGCATCACCGGCGGGCAGGCAGCAGAAGGTTTGAGTTTTCCCATCAATTTTGGGGAGCCGGCACTGATTGATGACTGGTTCGTCATCGCCACGTCGAACGGTCTCGGTTTCGCCTTTCAAGACGCGGCGGTAAGTGAGACGCTACAGACGCTCGCGACGATTTTCCTCGTCATTTTCTTGATTGCGGTGGCGATGACGTTCGTCGGAAGTTTATGGATTGTGCGCCAAGGACTCGATCCGCTCCGGCGGCTCGAGTCGACGATGGGCCGGATCACAGAATCAGGGACGCTCGAGACGATTGACGTCGGGCCGAATCAAGATGAGGTGTCGACGCTCGCGACAGGGTTCAATCAGATGATTGCCCGTGTCGAAGGGTCGATGGAGCAACAACGCCGTTTCGTCGCGGATGTTTCACATGAACTCAAAACCCCGCTCACCGTTATTGAAGGGTACGCCAAGTTGCTCAGACGTTGGGGTCAACATGACCCCGTCGTACGCGACGAGGCGATTGATCATATTTTGACCGAGTCGAGACAGATGCGGGAGGACTTGATTGAACCGATGCTTGAACTGAGTCGCTTCGCCGCTTTAGAGGACATCGAAGTCGAACAGATCGATTTGAGCGATCTCGCGCTCCAACTTGAAGAACGGTTCGAACGGTCGCACGGAAAACACGTCCCGATCGACGCGGCAGGGAGTTGGGCTGGACATCGTGACTCGTTGCAGCGATTGATTGTCATCTTCATCGATAACAGCTTGAAGTACGCGACCGACACGAGCGTAACGATGACATCAAATCGGATTGAGGTGCGTGACCATGGGACAACTCTGACCGAGGAGGCGCGTGCGCGGTTGTTCGACCGGTTCTATCGGCTTGATGAAGCGCGCGACCGGAGCGGCAGCGGTCTCGGGCTTGCCATCGCCAAAGAAGTCGCCGACTTGAACGGTTGGAAGGTTGGGAGTTACGCGAACGCGCCGGACGGGAGCATATTCTTCGTCACCAAATGAGGAAAGTTTCTCAGGCACTCATCATTTTCTAATGAAATCCTCGTGGTGCTCTAACGTCAACGTTCTATGATGAAGGTGTAGAGAAGGAACAGCACATGGAACGAGGAGGAAACATCATGAAATTACTTGGGTGGATTTTAGGGGTCGGCCTGGCCGTACTCGCTGTCGCAGGGATCGGATTGTATGTCGCGAACGACAAGACGGATACGGTCATCATCCCACGCGCCATCGATAGTGCCACTAGTGGAACCGCCGACGCGAAAGATGACGCTGCGAAGGAAGCTGCTACTTCCAAATCGTACTCATCTTCAAGTGACGTGCCCGTCCGTTCGGTCGACGATGACGGCTATGAACTATACGGGACGCTCGTCAGCTTGTCAGATCAGGACGTGACGATCAGCTTCAGCGGAAAAGAATCGACGTACCCACTTGCGGCACGCCATGAGATCGATGATGACACCCCGAAAGCCGGTGACCGTGTCAAACTCGAGTTCAATCAAAACAATGAAGTGAAAGAAGTCGACCGGGAGAGCGACGACTTCGACATTTACGGTAGTTTCGTCAGCCTCTCGGATCGAGACGTCGTCATTGAGCGTGACGGGAAGCAAGTGACGTACCCACTCGCCGCTCGCTATGAAATCGATGATGAGATGCCAACAGCCGGTGATCGCGTCAAACTTGAATTGAACATGCAAGAGCAAGTCAAAGAGATCGAACGTGATGATGACCGTGACAGCGCAGACGATAGCGATGATAGTGACGACGGTCGAGATGACGATCAAGATGACGACAATTGATGAACGAACGGGTGCCCGCTGGAGGTACCCGTTTTTTTTGATTCGTAATATTTCTGCAAACATAATCGATTCGCATCTTATGATATGATGGAGAGGGAATTTATGCCAACATAACATAATACATATAACGACGATGTAGGGAGAGGGGAGACGAGTGATGAGACTGAGTTGGACTGCCCTGCTCGCCCTCTGTTGCCTCAGCGGTTGTGGTTCGAAAGAAGAGATTAACGCCCTCGCGTTACGTCCGCTCGAAGCGTACGTGACGAATCAGGATGAGCAGGAACACATTTTACCGGAAACAGAGAAGCGACTGCTGGCCTATTGTCGACAACAAACGACGGAACGGCTCCCGTCACGCCGGGGCGAGGTGGCTGAAGTGACGTTTCGCCATCCGCTTTATGCAGAGCTCGGCAGTCAGACGATTAAGTATTGGGTGAGCGGTGACGACCGTTATTTGTCTTGTGCGAACAGCCACGAACAAATCGAGCGGACGTTCCGGATTGACCCCGTCAACGAATTCGAATCGCTCGTCTCGAGTGAACTAGTCGAGACCGACGTCGGAGAGGCGGTCTCGTTTTATCCGGAACCCGATGTCGCAAAAATCGTCAACTTGTTCCGGTTGAATCAAGCGCATGAAACAATCGTCCCGGGATCGACATTCCGCTACCAGACACCGGACAGCGGTTCGTTGTACGTGACGTATGAGGTGATGCGGAACGGCCGGACGCTCGACCGGACGATTGAACCGGGGCTGTTCGTATTCAAGAGCGGAAAGAATGACGGATACGCTTTCCTCACGAAGTTAGCGGATGGCAGGGTCGCGCTACAGATGGGTACGGAATCGTCATGGGAACGCACCGTTCTTTCAAGCGCCTTCACCGGAAAGTATGTATATACCGATTCGACAACTGATGTGTTCACGCTCGATCATTCAAAACGCCAACTGTTGAAACGAGTTGTGCTTGCTGAACAGCCGATTGGAGACGTAAGCGACGCCACCTCGCTCACATTGTCTAAACGATATGATGCGGTCATCGAAGTGTGGGGCAGTGTCAGACGGCCGATGACCACGAAGCTGATGAGTTCGTCCGCTCGTTCGGTGAAGACGAAGCTCGCCACGTACGAGACGAAGGGGAAGACGTCATATCTGGATGGACCGAATACGCAAGAGCTGTTCGAACTCCTGACGCATGTGACAGGCGGAGACAAGTCAGAAGCAGCCGTCCAACACGGGATACTCTCCTTGTACGAACACTTACAAGAGCAACATTTCGAGGTTTGGGTCGAACCTGGGGATCAACGGGTCCACCTCATCGACCTGACGACGAAACAAACGTACGCAATCGACCTGATGCGGCTCGAGGAATTGTTGAATCGATCGATTCGATATAATAGCTGAACTAAATATATTACCCGCTTTATGACAAGACTATGTCATGAAGCGGTTTTTTTGTCGTCAAATTGACACTATATTTTGCTGGAAAACTATCCTATAATTTTTTTTGCGAAGGTTCAACATTACATACATGAATCCGATACATCTATAAAACACACAGCACTAACCTTCTCGTCATCAATTTATGAAGAAAAGGGGGAACGGAGAGACACATCTCAATTCAACCATCATTGTCCGTCACCAAGTTTTGTCAGTCATCAGGAGAGGAATAGGTATTGAAATTGAAAAAGATTATTATGTCTCTAACGGTAGTGTTGTTAATTGTTAGTCTGAACATGTCAAAAACGGGGGCGCAAACGATGAACCCACTCGACGGTGTGAAGAACTATCAAGTGTATTATGGTCATCCGACCGAAACGATCATCAAAGATATGCAAAACTATGATCTCGTCATCATCGAGCCGCTTCATTATACAAAAGCTCAAGTTGAACAGATCAAGTCACGCGGTACGAAAGTACTCGGTTATATTAGTGTCATGGAAGTCGCGACGTGGAACACCGGTCTCATGTCAAAACTTCAGTCAGGTGATTTCTTCACGCGTAACGGACAACGTGTCCACTACTCGGAATGGGATTCTTACTTGACGAACATCGCTTCACCGCACTTCCAAGGGCTCTTGCTCACGGAAATCCAAAACCAAGTCATCGCTAAAGGGATCGATGGCGTGTTCATGGATACGGTCGGCGATATCGACAACGAACATTTGAACAACCCGACCGTGCTCAAGCAGCAACGTGACGGTCTCGTCAACTTCTTGAAAGAAGCGCGTGCCCGTTACGGCAACATCGCTATGGTCCAAAACTGGGGCTTTGACACACTCGAAACGTCGACAGCACCTTACGTCGATGGCATCATGTGGGAGAGCTTCAACGCCGACACGATCAAAAGCGACGCCTGGTCGCAAAACATGATCAAAAAACTTCAAGCAGTCGACACGAAACATTCGGTCAAAACGCTCACAATCTCGACGCGTCAAAGTGCGGAGAGCCACAAACTTGCCGCTGACTCGAAGTTTATCCACTTCCACGAAGCAGACGCTTATGTGAACTGGAACGCAGGTCTTGTGACACGGACGAAAGACACGGCACCGACTCCGGCACCTGTCGTGGTAGCACCAACGACAGAGACGTCAACAGCAACAAAACCGGTAGCAACGAAACCAGCGACGGAAACATCGACTGCGCCAAAACCGGAAGCAACGAAGCCGGCGACGGAAACATCGAGTGCAACAAAACCGGAAGCGACGAAGCCAGCGACGGAAACATCGACTGCACCAAAACCGGTAGCAACGAAACCAGCGACGGAAACATCGACTGCACCAAAACCGGTAGCAACGAAACCAGCGACGGAAACATCGACTGCGCCAAAACCGGAAGCAACAAAACCGGCGACAGAGACGTCGACTGCGTCAAAACCGACAACAGCGCCGACGAAGCCTGCTGCATCGACGAGCACGACAACGAAGCCAGTCGAGCCAAAAGACTCGAAGCAAGCTGAGCCGAAGCAGAAAACAGAAAAAGAACTGAAAAAAGACAAAAAGAAAGCGAAGAAGCACGCGAAAAAACATGCTGCTAAGCATGCCAAGTTCGTGAAGCACGAAAAAGCCAAAGGTAACATGTGTGCAAAAGCAAAGCACAAGACAGCCGGCTTTTTGAACTTCTTCAAATTCTAATCTAGAAGGTAGATCAACCCCAAGGTGTCAAACTGGCCCTTGGGGTTTCGTCTGACCTCTTCAAAAACGGAAGTTGACCCTACCTTTCTAAGAGAAGTTGGGGTACAATGCTCGAGAGAGATTTAGAGAGGAGTGAAGCAAAATGGGAAAAGTACACGTTTATGATCACCCATTGATTCAGCACAAGATGACGATTATGCGCAAAGTAGAGACGGGGACGAAGCAGTTCCGCGAACTCGTAGAAGAGGTTTCTTCACTCATGGCATATGAAATTACACGCGACCTTCCGCTTACTGATGTGGAGATTGAGACACCGGTCTCGGTATCGACACAAAAGATGATTGCCGGCAAGAAATTGGGAATCGTCCCAATTTTACGGGCAGGCCTCGGCATGGTGGATGGCTTCCTCAAAATGATGCCGAACGTCAAAGTCGGTCACATCGGTCTTTACCGTGACCCGGAGACGCTCGAGCCACACGAATACTATCTCAAGTTGCCGACAGATATTACCGAGCGTGACTTCATCGTCGTCGACCCGATGCTTGCGACCGGCGGATCTGCAGCTGATGCGATCGCAGCCCTCAAAAAACACGGCGCGAAGTCGATCAAGCTTGCTTGTCTCTGCGCAGCGCCAGAAGGCGTCGAACGCGTTCAAGCCGAGCACCCAGACGTTGAAATCTATCTCGCCGCACTCGACGAGAAGTTGAACGAACATGGCTACATCGTGCCAGGACTCGGTGACGCAGGTGACCGTTTGTTCGGAACAAAATAAGCAAAACGGAAGGAGGCTCCAGTCGGATCCTCCTTTTTTGTGCACTCAATCTGTCAAAACCAATCCATAATAGTTGAGAAAACCGAAGCAACAACCGATAGTGAAGACAGAAGCGAATGTCATCTGTTGAAATGAGGAAGAGAACGACCATGAGGCCAAAACTGTCACTTTTGCAAGCCTATCTGTTGATTGCGTTATTAGCGCTGTTTTTAACGAGTCTATGGAGCTACAGCGCCTTCCAAAACATCGAACGGCAGAACGAGCGTATCGTCGAAGAGGCGATCCCGATCGCGAACGCGGCGTCTGAACTGTTCGCGCTCCTGCTCGATCAAGAGTTATCGGTCCGTGGCTATACATATAATCAAGATATGTTGTCGCTCCGACAATATAATGAGACGAAGTATGCTCTTGCTGAGACGATCCAAGTCATCCACGAGCTTGACCATCGCCATCCGATTATGCAGGAAATCATTCAAGGAGAGGCGCTTCCGCTCATCAATGAGATGGAGCTGTTTTATGAGTCACAGCTTGCCCTCGTCGATGCGGGCAAAATTGTGGAAGCGAATGCGCGGCGCTATAGCGGGATTGATTACATCAATCAATTTCGAGACGTTGACGCCGACATCCGGGAGGACATCGACAAAATCATTCAAGAGGCGTCACAGCGAAGTGTCAGTGCCTCGAATTCGGCGACGTGGGTGATCGTCATCGTCGTCGCGATCGCCATCCTCTTGTTGCTAGCATTCGTGCACACGTTCCGGCTCGAGCGCAGCAAGCAGGCGCTAATCCATCGGTCGCTTCATGACGCTTTGACCGGCGTTTGGAATCGTCGTGCCTTCGATGAAAAGCTCGAGCGACTTTGGGATGAGACGGAAGAATCAAGTACGGATGTCGCGCTCCTCCTGCTCGACATCGATGCGTTCAAACTGTATAACGATACGTACGGTCATTTGGCGGGGGACGCCTGTCTCGAACGGGTCGCAAAAGCCGTGGATAAAGCAGTCGGGGAAGATGGCATGGTCGCCCGCTACGGCGGCGAGGAGTTCGCGGTGTTACTTCGGCCGCACCATGCCCGTCAATCAAAAGAAGTCGCTGAACGGATTCGCCAAGCGGTTCTTAAGCTGAACATTTTGCATGAAGCGTATCAGCCGCTCCGCAAAGTGAGTGTCAGCATCGGTGTCGCAGCACACATCCCCGGACTAGACGTCGAGAAGTCTGATTTGATCGAAGCGGCTGACCGAGCGCTCTATCAGGCGAAGCAAAGCGGACGCAACCGCGTCTCGATGGGGAAAGCGATGTAGGTCGTTCGATTCGAGGCGCCGAAAACGACCAACGTGGTCAACAAACGGACAGACAAAATCCCGCCCTTTTCAAGGGGCGGGATTTCTGTCTTTATTCTTCGATTAAACCTTCAGAGACGAGGAAGTCGTGAGCCACTTTCTCGGGACGTTGTTTTTCGACGTCGGCGAGGTAGTTCAACTCTTGCATGATTTCGTCCGTGATTTTGCCGTTGAGCAAGTTCAACACGTCTGCGAGCTCGGGATGCTCGGTGAGCGTCTCTTCATTGACGATCGGGACGGCGTAGTAAGGCGGGAAGAACTGTTGATCGTCTTCGAGGACGACGAGTTCGAACCGCTTCAATAGGCCATCGGTTGAGAAACCATCGATTGCCTGGCTCTCGCCGTTCATGAGCGCCGTGTAACGAAGGCCGCCATCGACCGGTTTCACGTCTGCGAAGTTGAACGGATACACTTCTTTCAACCCGAGATAGCCGTCTTCCCGGTTCGAGAATTCGATTGTCGGGCCGAAGACGAGCTCGTCACTCACCGCGGCAAGGTCAGAGACGGTCTTCAAGTTATACTTGTCGGCGTCTTCTTGTTTGACGGCGATAGCGAACGTATTGTTAAATCCAATCGGGTCGAGTGTCCGGATATCAAACCGCTCTTGCATTTGCGACCGGACTTGTTCGTAGACAGCGTCCGGGTCGTTATCGACTTCTTGCTTCAAGACGTCGACGAAGAGTGTTCCGGTGTACTCGACATAGGCATCGATTTCACCGGTCCGGAGTGCGCTGAATGCGACTTGCGTACCGCCGAGGTTAAGTTGACGCTTCACCTCGAGATCGGTCTTGTCTTCGATCAAATCGGCAACCATGTTCCCGAGGATCGCTTGCTCCGTATAGTTTTTCGAGCCGATGACAATCGTATCGTCTTCACGGGTGAAGGCGTAAATCGAACCGGCGAGGAGCAAGGCGAACGCTGTCGCGATCACGATGAGCGGTTTCGCCACTTTTCTAGCGGGACGGTGTTTTTTCTTCTTCATCCGTCCGTCAGCGAGGACGATCCCGTTCGGAGCGACTTTATACTCGATACGGCTGACGATGAAGTCGATCAAGAGTGCGAGTAGACCGGCCGGAATCGCACCTGCTAAAATCTGGTTGTTGTCGACTGTCTGGATACCGGCGAAGACGAGGTAACCGAGGCCACCTGCTCCGACGAACGCTGAAATCGTCATGAGACCGACAGCTGTGACGGCTGATATGCGAATCCCGGCCATGATGATCGGCAAGGCGAGCGGCAATTGGATCTTGCTTAAAATTTGGCGATCGGTGAGGCCGATCCCTTTAGCAGATTCGAGCGTGTCACCTGGAATGCTCGACAGACCCGTGTACGTGTTCTTCACGATCGGAAGCAGTGAATACAGGACGACCATGATGATGGCCGGTGTCGAACCGATTCCGATGAACGGGATGAGGAAACCGAGCAAGGCAAGACTTGGCACAGCCTGAACGACGCTCGTCAGACCGAGGATCGGTTTGGCGAGGCGTGGCATCCGGAGAATCAAAATACCGAGCGGGACACCGATCAGCACTGCGAGCGAGACGGCGAAGACGGTCAGTTGCAAGTGTTCAAGCAAGAGCGTACCGATTTGGTCGGTGTTGCCCGCGACGTAATTGAAAAAAGATTGAATCGTATTCATATTGTTTCCTCCTCTTGCATGAATTGCTCACTGAGGACGGAAAGCAAACTGCTGCGTGTGATGAGTCCGTTAAGGATAGGTCCGGTCACGACCGGCAGATAGCCTTGGTCGCTCGTGTTCATGACGTCTAAAATATCGAGGAGCGAGTCCTCGCTCGAGACGAAAGCGTAGTTCACATTCATGACTTCCTCGAGTCGTCTCGTCTTATCTTGAATCCCGTGGACGTCTTTCAATTTGATGAGTCCTTGAAGGACGCGATCGCGGTCCGTGATCAGGAGACTGTCGACTTTGCGTGAACGCATGATTTCAATCGCTTGCAACACCGTGCGTTTGCCGCTGATCGAGACAGGGTCCGTGATCATGATATCTTTCGCTTTAATATATTCAGGGCTGTTCCAAATTCGATTTTTACCGATGAACGCTTCGACATACTCGTCTTTCGGGTTACGGAGAATCTGTTCCGGCGTATCGAACTGAACGATTTCCCCGTCACGCATGATACAAATACGATCAGCCAGCTTGATCGCCTCATCCATATCGTGGGTGACGAATACAATCGTTTTCTTGACTTCCTCTTGCAGGTTGAACAGTTCTTCTTGAAGGTCATTCCGTGTCACAGGGTCGAGGGCGCTGAACGGCTCGTCCATCAAGATGACTTCCGGGTCGTTCATGAGGGCGCGGGCGAAGCCGATGCGCTGCTGTTGACCGCCGCTCAGTTCACTCGGATAGCGATCGATGAATTGATCCGGGTCGAGGCCGACCATGCGGAGCAAGTGCTCGGTCCGGGCGTCCATATCCTGTTCGGCGTGTCCTTCGAGTCCGGCGATCAATTGGATATTCTCGCGGATCGTCATATGAGGAAAGAGGCCGGTCTGTTGAATGACGTAACCCATTTGGCGTCTCAGTTCGATCGGGTCCATCTTGCGTGTGTCTTGACCGTTGACGATGATCGTCCCGGATGTCGGTTCGATCAAACGGTTGATCATTTTAAGCGACGTCGTCTTACCGCAGCCGGACGGGCCGATAAAGACGACGAGTTCGCCTTTGTTAATCGTCAAGTTCATTTCCTTCAGTACAGTCGTACTTTTGAAAGTCTTCTCTACATTTTTAAACTCAATCATTGACTCAACTCTTTTCAAAAATTATTTTCACATAAACTTATTTGCCCGTTGTCGAAGGATTGTAAACATTATTTTTGGAAAAAGTGTTTAACAGGTTGCAAAAGGGGGGAATATTACTTGCTGTTTAAACAGTGCGAAGAGCTGCTCATGGCAAGAGAGACGCGATTATCAGTTTTAAAGTCACAAAATAGACACAAATATAGATGGCGCTTACATCGTAATCGCAGACTCCCCACAAAGGTTGGCATCGATTCCGGCTTGATAGCGTTGGGTTTTCAGCCGATTCATGCTTAGAAATGACGATGTGAGATTCGTCACTACAAATTTGTAGGAATCGCTCGACACGGCAAAAAGATAATCGGTATACTGATACAGGATAATGAAAACGATTTCAATACGAAATCAGCGTCCGTTTTAAAACCTTTTGTGAACGTGAGGTGGTTTACGTTGTATTTTCCAATACGCGGATGTATAACTGAACTATTCCTCATCTGATTCGGTTTGTGAAATATTATAAAGTCAACATTTTTATTTCATCATTTCTTCACACTTCTTTAAAATTTAGCGATTTTAATTTAGTTTCTGAAGTGCGTGAAAGCCTTGATACGACTCGGTTTAAAGCGCTTTTATAATTGTGAAATCGTTTGACTTATTATGCTATTTCTATTACTCTGAACTTGTGTGACTTTTGATGGTCACGCGAGTGTAAATCGAAGAAGATGAAGTGCTGGCTGCCGGTTAGAAAGGGGAACTAGGATGACGAAAAAAGACAATCGTTACCTATCCTACGCCTCGCTCGCCTCACAAATCTCGACCGCGCTCGCCGGACCAATCGTCATCGGTTATCTCGTCGGCCAATATGGGGCGAGACGTGAATTTTGGGGCACGTTTGGTTGGAATGTGTCGGTGTTTCTTGGAATGTTTATCGGGATCACCGCGCTCGTACTCACCCTTCGAAGTTTAATGACAGGAGAGGACGAATGAAGCTAGAGCAAACGGAACTACAACAAGTGCAAGCAGACAGAAAAGCACAACAAGAATTGATGAAACGCTATACGAAGTGGTTTGTCGGATGGTTCGCCATTCTCCTCGTCGGAGCGCTCATCGTCCCTGTGTACAAACCGGTATTTCTCGGCTTGTTCCTGGGTGGGGTCGCCAGTCTGATCATTCTACATATGCAGAATCGCAGCGTCATTCGGATGTTTGACGTGATCGAACATGGACGACGCCCGAAATCGCACGGGACTGTTTCAAGAATGGCAGTCGGTGCGTTAGCCGTGATAGTCGGTCTCTTCTATGAGGATCGAGTATCGCTGATTGCGGTGGTAACTGGTCTAATCGCCGGCCACATCATACAATTTGGCGAGTTCACACTTGCCCAGCTCAGCAGGAAAAGAGGTGAATACTAATGGGTCATGAGTTTCCCACATATTCTCTACAACTTGGAGACTATACGTTATATGGGAGCTGGACGAACGTCATTACGGTGCTAATCGCATCACTGCTCGTCTTTGCGTTCGCCGTTTGGGGAACACGACGCTTGGCCATGAAGCCGACAGGTAAGCAGAACTTGATGGAATTCTTCGCGGAATTCGTACGCGGGATCATCTCGAGTGCGATGGATTGGAAGACAGGAGGCCGCTTTATCGGGTTTGGAATGACGTTGATTTTGTTCATTCTGATTTCGAACTTGATGGGTCTGCCGTTCAACGTCATTTCCGGTCACTATCTATGGTTCAACTCACCGACGGCCGATCCTTACGTCACATTGGCGTTGTCGACACTCGTCGTTGCAATGTCACACTATTACGGCGTGAAGCTACACGGTTTCAAGCACTATTCGGCGGAATTCGTGAAGCCGGTCTGGTTCTTATTGCCGATCAAGCTTATCGAGGAGTTCGCGAACACCTTGACGCTCGGTCTGCGTCTTTACGGTAACATCTTTGCCGGTGAAATCATGATTACCATCATCTTGGGACTCGCAATTACCGCACAAGGAGCACTTAACCCGCTCGGTGCTGTGTTCGCAATCCTGCCGATGATTTTATGGCAAGGTTTTTCAATCTTTATCGGGGTTATCCAATCCTACATTTTCCTGACGCTTGCAATGGTGTACATCGGGCATAAAGCTTCAGCCGAGCATTGATTCGGATAAGCTGGCCTCGCCAAAGCGTTGAACAAAAAAACTATTTACTTACTTTTAGGAGGAACATACACAATGGAACAAATGAATCTTCTCGCAACAGCAATCGTTATCGGTCTCGGAGCACTCGCGGCTGGTATCGGTAACGGTCTCATCGTATACGGAACAGTACAAGGACAAGCACGTCAGCCAGAACTTAAAAACGAACTTCGTCAAACGATGTTCATCGGTATCGGTTTGGTTGAGGCCCTCCCGATCATCGGTGTGGCTGTCGGTTTCCTTCTCCTCAACTCTTGATTACGAGTTAACGAGAACAACAAACGAGGGAGCAAGTCTCCCTCACTTATTTAGTCAAGAGGAGGGTATGCATGGATACGATGATGATTGCAGCTGGTGCTGGTGGCGAAGGCCTCCGCATCCTGGATATGATCTTTACACTTTTCACATTCCTCGTACTCTTGGCCCTGTTGAAGAAATTTGCTTGGGGACCACTCCTTGGAATGATGAGACAGCGTGAAGAGTATGTAGCGAACGAAATCGAGCTTGCTGAAAAGAGCCGCAAAGACGCGGAGACATATGTCGTCGAACAACGTGACGCTTTAAGCGCCGCACGTACAGAATCAAAAGAGATGCTTGACTCAAGCCGTCGTCAAGCTGAAGCCGAACAAGCACGCTTGGTGGAGCAGGCGCGTTTGGAAGCCGAAAAAATCAAGATCGAGGCTGGAAAAGCGATCGAGCGTGAGCGCGAGCTCGCGAAACAGTCGCTTCAAACCGAAGTCGTCACACAGGCGCTCTCGGCAGCACGCCACGTCCTTCAGTCAGACCTTAAGGGCGACGAAGTGAAACAACGTGCCCTCGTCACAGACTTCCTGTCTAAAGCGAAAGGCGCTAACTGATGAACATATCGTTAGCAAAACGCTATGCCAAAGCGCTCTTCGACTTAGCGCGGGAGCAAGGCACGCTCGACCAAGTCGAAGCGGAAGTGCGTCTGCTCGATGAAGTGCTCCACGCGACGCCTGAACTGACGGATCTCTTAACGAATCCTGCAGTCAGCGACAGCGAGCTTGCACAGCTTTTAACACACAGCTTTGGTGATATGACAGAAATCGTGCTTAACACACTTCTCGTCATGGTCGAGAACGACCGTGCGAGCGAAGTTCGCGGGCTGCCGCGTTACGTCTTAGATTACATCAACGACTTCCGCGGCATCGCTGAAGGGTTCGTCACAAGTGCTTACCCGTTGTCGGCAGCAGAGTTGAAAGAAGTCGAACTCGTCTTCGGTCAGAAGATGAACAAGACGCTTCAATTGAAGAACGTCGTCGATGAACAGGTTATCGGTGGACTTCGTGTCCAGATCGGTTACACGACGTATGATGACACAATCGAAACTAAACTAACACGCCTTGAGCGTGAATTGTTGAATGCGTAAGAAATAGGGGTGAATTCAATGACGATCAAAGCTGAAGAAATCAGCGCCCTGCTAAAAGAGCGAATCGCTTCGTACGGTTCTGAAATCGAAGTTAGTGAGACAGGTACAGTCATTCAAGTAGGTGACGGTATCGCTCGTGCATTCGGACTCGATAACGTTATGGCAGGAGAACTCGTAGAGTTCTCAAACGGCATAATGGGCTTGGCGCAAAACTTAGAAGAAGGCAACGTCGGGATTATCATCCTCGGCGACTACAAAGGTATCAAAGAAGGCGACTCAGTTAAACGTACGGGCCGCATCATGGAAGTACCAGTCGGTGATGCGCTCCTCGGACGCGTCGTCAACCCGCTCGGACAACCAATCGACGGTCTTGGACCGATCGTGACGGACACATACAACCCGATCGAACGTAAAGCTTACGGCGTTATGGCCCGTAAGTCAGTTCACGAACCGCTCCAAACTGGGATCAAGGCGATTGACGCCCTCGTACCAATCGGTCGCGGTCAGCGTGAGCTCATCATCGGTGACCGTCAAACTGGTAAGACATCGGTCGCAATCGATGCGATCATCAACCAAAAAGAAGAAAACATGGTTTGTATCTACGTCGCAATCGGTCAGAAAGAATCAACTGTCCGTGGCGTAGTTGAGACGCTCCGTAAAAATGGTGCCCTCGATTACACAATCGTCGTTTCGGCTTCGGCTTCACAGCCAGCCCCACTTCTTTACCTCGCGCCGTTTGCAGGGGTATCGATGGGTGAGTACTTCATGGACCGCGGACGACACGTCCTCGTCGTGTATGATGATCTCTCGAAACAAGCGGCAGCTTATCGTGAGCTCTCGCTTCTTCTCCGTCGTCCTCCAGGCCGCGAAGCCTACCCAGGTGACGTCTTCTACCTCCACTCACGCCTTCTTGAGCGTGCGGCGAAGTTGAACGACGAACTCGGTGGCGGCTCGCTGACAGCTCTTCCGTTCATCGAGACACAAGCGTCGGATATCTCGGCTTACATCCCGACGAACGTTATCTCGATCACAGACGGTCAAATCTTCCTTCAGTCAGACCTCTTCTTCTCAGGGGTACGTCCCGCGATCAACGCCGGTCTCTCGGTATCGCGTGTAGGTGGTGCGGCTCAAGTGAAAGCGATGAAGAAAGTTGCCGGTACGCTCCGTCTTGACCTCGCGTCATACCGTGAGCTCGAGGCGTTCGCCCAGTTCGGGTCAGACCTCGACAAAGCGACACAAGCGAAGTTGAACCGTGGACAACGGACGGTTGAAGTCTTGAAGCAAGAATTGAACGCACCGCTCTCGGTCGACAAGCAAGTGTTCATCATCTACGCTCTCACGAAAGGTCATCTCGATGACGTCCCAGTCGAAGACATCCGTCGTTTCGAAAAAGACATGAACGCATGGCTCGACCAAAACCGTGCGGACCTCTGCCGTGAAATCCGTCAAACAGGAAACCTTCCTGCTGACGAGGCGATGGTCGATGCAATTGCGGAATTCAAAAAGACATTCTCGCCATCGGTTTAATCCGGTGACGAGCGTCTATTAAGGTGGTGAATCGAAATGGCATCATTACGTGAGATCCAGATGCGGATCACCTCGACCCAAAGCACGAAGCAAATCACGAAAGCGATGAACATGGTGTCGGCCTCGAAGTTGAACCGCGCTCAAGGGAGCAACGCCAACTTCAAGCCGTACATGACCAAGTTGCAAGAAGTCATCTCGTCGATTGCCGGCGGTACTTCAGGCGCAACGCACCCGATGCTTCAAGTCCGTCCCGTCAAACGGACCGGCTACATCGTCATCACGTCGGACCGCGGACTTGCTGGTGGATACAACGCCAGCGTCCTTCGCGACGTGTACCGCGAGTTGAAAGCCAAACACGATTCGACAGACGAGTACCGTCTGTACGTGATCGGGAAGGTCGGCGTTCAGTTCTTCAAGACACGTAACATTCCGGTGTACAGTGCGATGACAGGACTTAACGACCAGCCAACATTCATTGAAGTCGCGGAGATCGTCAAACAGACGGTCGGCGCGTTCAGTGAAGGCGAGATCGATGAATTGAAGCTCTGCTTCAACTCGTTCATCTCTGTCATCAGCCAAGAAGTGAAGATGGATCGATTGCTTCCGCTTGGGGATATCGAACAGACCGCATCTAATGTGATGTATGAATACGAACCAGAAGAAGAAACGATCTTAGCAGCGCTCCTCCCGCGTTACGCGGAAGGGCTCATCTACGGCGCGCTTCTCGATGCGAAAGTATCGGAGCACGCGGCTCGGATGACGGCGATGGCGAACGCGACAGACAATGCGGATGATCTCATCCGCGGACTCAAGCTCAAGTTCAACCGCGCGCGCCAAGCGGCGATCACACAAGAAATCACAGAGATTGTCGGAGGTGCGGCTGCGCTTGAATAAGCGCACGCCCTCTAGATTGTAGGAGGCTAACACGATGAACGAATACGGCATAAAAGGCCGCGTAGTCGCAGTCATGGGCCCAGTTATCGACGTTAAGTTCGAGAACCACTTACCGAACATCTACAACGCCCTCAAAGTCACGTACGTGGCAGAGACGGCGCAAGATGTCAGTGTCGACTTGACGCTCGAGGTGGCGATTCACCTTGGGGATGACACGGTCCGTACGATTGCGATGGACTCAACGGACGGCGTTCGCCGCGGCATGGAAGTACTTGACTTAGGTTCACCGATTTCAGTACCAGTCGGAGAAGAGACGCTCGGTCGTGTCTTCAACGTACTCGGTAACCCAATCGACGATAAAGAAGTTTCACCGACTGTACGTCGGGCACCGATTCACCGTCTCGCACCTACGTTTGATGAATTGTCGACAAATGTTGAGATCTTGGAAACAGGGATCAAAGTCGTCGACCTTCTTGCACCGTACATCAAAGGTGGTAAAATCGGCCTCTTCGGTGGTGCCGGTGTAGGTAAAACTGTTCTCATCCAGGAACTCATCAACAACATCGCGCAAGAGCACAGCGGGATTTCTGTATTCGCAGGAGTCGGCGAGCGTACGCGTGAAGGAAATGACTTGTTCCACGAGATGACGGAATCAGGCGTTATCAAGCAGACGGCGATGGTATTCGGTCAGATGAACGAGCCGCCGGGCGCGCGTCTACGCGTTGCCTTGACGGGTCTCACGATGGCAGAATACTTCCGCGATGAGCAAGGACAAGACGTTCTTCTCTTCGTCGATAACATCTTCCGTTTCACACAGGCAGGTTCTGAAGTATCGGCCCTTCTCGGTCGGATGCCATCTGCCGTAGGTTACCAGCCGACACTCGCGACGGAAATGGGTATGCTTCAAGAGCGGATCACGTCGACAGCTAAAGGATCGGTCACATCGATCCAAGCGGTTTACGTACCAGCCGATGACTATACTGACCCGGCTCCAGCGACAACGTTCGCCCACCTTGATGCAACGACCAACCTTGAGCGTCGTCTCTCGGAGATGGGGATCTACCCAGCCGTTGACCCGCTCGCATCGACTTCACGTGCCCTCTCGCCTGACATCGTCGGACCTGAGCACTATGAAATCGCGCGTAACGTCCAGCAGACGCTTCAGCGTTACAAAGAGCTTCAAGATATCATCGCGATCCTCGGTATGGACGAGTTGTCTGAAGACGATAAGCTCACGGTTCACCGTGCCCGTCGGATTCAGTTCTTCTTGTCACAAAACTTCCACGTGGCTGAGCAGTTCACTGGCCAACAAGGTTCGTACGTACCAGTTAAAGAGACAGTCCGTGGCTTTAAAGAGATCCTCGACGGTAAACACGATGATCTCCCGGAAGACGCATTCCGTCTCGTTGGTCCAATCGAAGACGTCATCGAAAAAGCGAAGACGTTGGTCTAAGACCTACACGGAAGGGGGAAACTAGACGATGAATACTCTTCACGTCAACGTCGTCACCCCGGATGGTGCAGCTTACGAGGGCGAGGCACGAATGGTCGTCGCCAAATCGGTGACAGGTGAACTCGGTATCTTGCCGAAACACATCCCGATGGTGACGCCACTCGACGTCTCGGTCCTTAAACTGCGCCACGAAGATGGTGGACGCACGCTGATCGCACTCAGCGGCGGTTTCATGGAAGTTCGTCCCGATATGGTGACGATCTTAGCTGAAACGGCCGAAATGGCGGATAAGATCGACTACGACCGCGCCTCTGCGGCGAAATTCCGCGCCGAACGTCGCCTTCAAGATTCGAAGATTTCGGATACTGAATTCCGACGTGCGGAGTTAGCGCTCAAGAAAGCGGTCAACCGCTTGAGCATTCGCGATATTAAAGAATGATGAGCATCCTCTCTCACTTTTAGTGGGAGAGGATTTTTTTGTTCCTCCATTTTGAATCAGACGTTTGAACCAGCTTCCTTCATTATATGTAGGTGGAAAGAACCATGTTTTTTTGTGTCCAAATAGTGGAATGCAGGAACGGGTCGTCCGATAGTATAGGTGGGAACTATCAAAAAGGAGATAGATGGATGAAAGTTTACGTTGCGCGTCAACCGATCTTTGACCAGAAACTACGTGTCTGCGGCTACGAACTGTTGTATCGCCGCAGCGAGAAAAATATGTTCGAACACGTCGACGATGCGCTTGCGACCGCCGACGTGATCCATAACGCCTACCTCGTCTTTAATTTTCGGGAATTGACCGAAGGGACGCGGGCGTTCATCAACTTTCCACAGAACTTGATCGAAGGGGAAGTGCCTTCATTATTGCCGCGGCAATCTCTCGTCATCGAAGTGCTTGAACACGTCGAACCGACCGAGAAAGTACTTGCCGCCCTGCGATCACTTCGGCGGAAAGGTTATACGATCGCCTTAGACGATTTCGTCTTCGAAGAGAAATACCGCCCGTTGATCGGGCTTGCGGATATTATTAAAATCGATTATCAGGCGACACCGGTCGATCAACAGAAACGCTTGATCGATGCGCTCGGACACCGGATCGAATTTCTTGCGGAAAAGATAGAGACGAAGCTTGAATATGATATCGCGAAAGAGCTTGGCTATAAAATGTTCCAAGGTTATTTCTTCAGTCGTCCGACAGTCATTCATGGGGCGGAAGTCCATCCGCTCCGTAATACGCTCGTCGAGGTGCTGAAAGAGCTCGATAAACTAGAACCGAACTTCCGCCGCATCGCCGGGCAAATTGAACGAAGTGTCGATCTGTCCTACAAGATGCTCCGGTCGGTGAACACGGTCTATCAAAAGGGCCGTACGACGATTCAATCGATCGAACAAGCCGTTGCCCGCATCGGACTTGACGAGATGCGGCGTTGGTCGTATTTGATGTTGCTTCGGGAGATGCAGACGTCTGAATCGAAAGAATTGATCAAGCAAAGCGTTATCCGTGGGAAGATGATGGAGTTGATTGCCGATGAGACAATTCCGGGGGTAGCTCCGTTTGATGCGTTCATCACCGGGATTTTCTCTTCACTCGACGTCATTTTGGACGAGACGATGCAAACGCTGATCGCCGAGCTCCCAGTCGAACCGGTTGTCAAAGAGGCACTTCTCGGTAAGCCGAACAAGTTGCATGAACTGCTCGAATCGGTGAAGGCGTATGAGCAGTTAACCGTGCCAGTCGACGAGACGGCGCTAGATTGGTCTCGTTACTATATCGAAGCGATCCGCTGGGCGCTCGCACAGGACGAAAAAAAGGAATAATGTTTGAAAATTTGGTGGGACGTCAATTACTGTAGTAAAGGCTATGCGCCGATGACGTCCCTTTTATATGCGGTTTATGTAAAGAGAGTGAGCTGATAGGATGAGACGATTCGATTGATCATCATCATGCTAAGTCTTTTTTTCTCTGTCGCAACGTGCTATGATTAAAAATGGTACAAAATTTTGAAAAAAGGGGAATCGAGGATGTTAAACACCGTCTTATCGCTCGTCATCTATGTCGTAGCGATCTACGTCGCTTGGTGGGCACTCATGCCAGTTAAGTGGGAGAGCGTGCTCAACCAAGTGAGAAGTCCGCAAGCCGCTGTCTTGCGTGTCCTCGTGGCCGTCGTCTTCGGTTCTCTGATCGCCCAGTTCTTTTTGGAGTATATCCGATTGGCTCAGGCGCTCGTACCATTACAGTCGATTTTCCAAATCATTAACAAACTGTAATCCTGTTGTAACGACTCCTATATGTATATCATGTAGGATAAACTCGTCTGACATGACGACCAATCATCAGGACAGATTATGATTTTATTTTTATTTTTTTCTGATGAGGCGTCACGTTAAAAAAAACATCATAGTAATCGACATAACCACATCCGGAAACGGATATCGACGCATAAAATAAAAAAACAACGAAGCTGGAGGACAAAGAGAGATATGAAGGATTTGATTGTAGTCCGTGGAGGACGTAAATTGTCAGGTATTGTGCGTGTTGAAGGAGCTAAAAACGCCGTACTGAAAACATTGGTTGCCACTCTTTTAGCAGGCGAAGGAAAATCGGTACTTCAAAACGTGCCACGTCTTGCTGATGTTTACACGATTAATAAAGTGCTTCGCCATCTCGGTGCAGAGGTCGCGTTCGATGAAGCAAACAACGAAGTCACTGTCGATGCCTCGGGCACAATCAAAGACGAGGCACCGCTTGAGTACGTTCGCAAAATGCGTGCCTCGATCCTTGTCATGGGTCCTCTCCTTGCTCGTCTTGGCCATGCGCGTGTCGCAATGCCAGGCGGATGTTCGATTGGATCACGTCCGATCGATCTTCATTTAAAAGGATTTGAAGCAATGGGCGCGAAGACAGTGATCGGCAACGGTTTCGTCGAAGCATCAGTTGAAGGTCGCTTGAAAGGTGCGAAGATCTATCTTGACTTCCCATCGGTCGGTGCGACAGAAAACATCATGATGGCGGCGGTTCTCGCTGAAGGAACGACTGTTATCGAGAACGTTGCGAAAGAACCGGAAATCGTCGACCTCGCGAACTTCTTGAACGGTATGGGCGCTCACGTCCGCGGTGCTGGAACGGAAACGATCCGCATCGAAGGCGTAGACAAGTTGCATGGTGCTGAGCATTCGATCATCCCGGACCGTATCGAAGCCGGCACGTTCCTCGTCGCTGCTGCGATCACAGCCAGCGATATTGAAGTCATCGGAGCTGAGCGCGAACATCTACGTCCACTTATCTCGAAGATGGAAGAGATGGGCGTCAAGTTCGAAGAGACGACGGAAGGTATGCGTGTAATTGGACCAGAAGTATTGAAACCAATCGACTTGAAGACGATGCCACACCCTGGCTTCCCGACAGATATGCAAGCGCAAATGATGGCCCTCGTTTTAAAAGCGGGTGGCACGTCAGTTATTACGGAGACTGTGTTTGAAAACCGCTTCATGCATGTCGAAGAATTCCGTCGCATGAACGCGGATATTAAGATTGAAGGTCGTTCAGCAATCATTAAAGGTGGCGTTCGCCTCCAAGGTGCCGAAGTCGTTTCGACAGACCTTCGTGCCGGGGCAGCGCTCGTCCTCGCAGGACTCATCGCCGACGAGGAGACTCGTGTCGGTGACTTATACCATATCGACCGCGGATACGTCGATTTCCACAAGAAACTTAAAGCACTCGGTGCCGACATCGAGCGAATTGAAGGAACTGTCGAAATCGCTGAAGAACTGGTCAACAACTAATTAATAGACTCATAGGAGCGAGGAGATTCTTCTCGCTCTTTTCAATGAAGTAACGAACGGAGGAACCTACACACCATGTTTTCAAAAGATATCGGGATTGATTTAGGAACAGCAAACGTAGTCATCCACGTGAAAGGCCGAGGCATCGTCCTCGACGAGCCTTCAGTCGTGGCCATCAAGCGTTCGACAGGGAAAGTGCTCGCCGTTGGTTCGGAAGCGTATCAGATGGTCGGGCGTACGCCTGGCGACATCGTTGCCATCCGTCCACTCCGTGACGGGGTCATCGCCGACTTCGCGACGACAGAAGCGATGCTTCGCCACTTCATCGAGAAGATTCAAGTCCGTGGCTTCTTCGGTGGCATCCGAATGCTGATCTGTACACCGGCCAACGTGACACCGGTCGAGGCGAAAGCCATTCGTGAGGCCGCTGAGAAAGCTGGCGCCAAAGAAGTCTTCCTCGCCGTGGAACCAAAAGCAGCTGCTGTCGGTTCGGGCATGGACATCTGGAAGCCAGCTGGACATATGATCGTCGATATCGGGGGCGGGACGACCGACGTCGCCATCCTCTCGATGGGCGACATCGTCTGCGGTGAAACGATCAAGATTGCCGGAGACCGGTTCGATACGGACATTCTCCGTGCCATCAAAGACAAGCACAAGCTTATCATCGGTGAGCGTACGGCCGAACAGATCAAAAAAGAGATCGCGACCGTATTCCCGGGTGGGCGCAACGAGACGATGGATATCCGAGGCCGAGACATGGTGCGTGGGCTTCCGCGTACAGTAACGATCACGTCAGAAGAACTCCGTGAAGCGATGGCCGAGTCGGCGAACGAGATCGTCGAAGCGACGAAGCGCGTCCTCGAGCAGACGCCGCCAGAACTCGCGGCCGACATCATCGACCGCGGCATCATCATGACAGGTGGTGGATCGCTCCTTCACGGCATCGACCAGCTCGTTGCTGAACGAGTCGGTTTGCCAGTCATGATCGCCGACGAGCCGACGCTTAGCGTCGCGCACGGTACAGGCATCATGCTTGAGAACTTAGATCGATTGAAATAAGAGGAAAACTCGGTACACGGCGTCTACGCTTCCTAGAGAAGACGGGACGCCTGGACCGAGTTTTTTTGTTCGTCCTTTTGTTGACTAGCCTTACACTAGTTTTTTGCTCCCCTAAACATCGGACGATAAAAAAACTTCTTCCCCGAGCGGGAAGAAGTTTTTTAGTGCCACTTGTAATCTTTGTCGACGAACAGGCGAGTGTTTGCTTCCGTCTGACCGGCGTTCAACCAGTCGTGGTAGTCACATGAACAAACGTCCTCTAAATGAAGCGAGTAGCCATTGTTGATTGTTTGGACCGTGATGTTCAAGTCGAAATCAGCAAGCGTCTTCTTTAAGCGATAGATGAGGTTATAGACGTTATGGAGTGCCCGTTGCGGATCATCGATATCGGGATAGAGCATCTCGGCGATGAGCCATTTATTGACGACCTTGTCGCGATGGTAAATCAAGTAGGCGAAAAGTTCTTCGGTCTTTTGGGTCGGCCATTTGACGAGGTCGCCTTCGTGCGTCTTGACGGAGAAATTGTTGAAACATTGGATCGTACACGTCCGATGATGCTTGGGCTGAAGCGTTTCTGTATACCGTTTCGAGACGAGCGGGACGAGGTCGTGAATCATTTCTTCGGTGATCGGTTTGAGGAGATAGTGGGTCGCCTGTAACCCGAACGCCTCGACCGCGTATTGGCTGTGTGCCGTCGTGAAAACGACTTGTGTCGTCTCAGGCAGGCGCTTGGCGAGGTCGATTCCGTTCATCTTTGGCATTTCGACGTCGAGAAAGACGAGATCGACTTCTTGCGTCGTTAAAAATTCGAGTGCTTGGACGGGGTCGTGGAACGAGCCCATCCATTTCAAATTCGGTTCTGCTTGGATGAATCGTTCCATCATCCTCAAAATATGGGGCTCGTCTTCAATCAGGATCGTCCGCATGTGTTACTGTCATCCTCTCTCGTTTCGGAAGCCGAATGTGCACGTTCGTGCCGACCCCGTGTTCAGAATTCAATTTAAACGTGGCGTCAGGAAGGTAACCGATTCGGCTCTTGACGTTCGGGATACCGATACCGCTCACTTCGTGAAGCACTGTCTTCGGGTCAAAGCCGACTCCGTTATCCGCGATACGGATATCGATCATATCACCGGCGTCTTGGACGGATAGCATGAGACGTTTGACGCCGTCTTGTTTCATCAACCCATGCTGGACCGCGTTCTCAACGAGCGGTTGGATCAAGAGTGGAGGAATGAGGGCGTCGAGAACGGTCTCGTCAATCTCTTTGATGATGGTGAAGGCGCCGTCGAACCGCGTCTGCTCGATCATCAAATAAGAATCGATCACCGCGAGTTCTTGCCGGAGTGAAATATCTGTCTCTGTGCGTCCGTTCTCGAAAATGAAGCGGACATACGTGCTCAAGTGACCAAGGAGGCGTGCGGCTTCATTCGGTGCCGTGTAGCAGAGTGCGATCACGTTCCCGAACGTGTTATACAAAAAGTGCGGTTTGATTTGAGAGTTGAAGAATGAGATCTCGCTTTGTGTGGCGAACGTCTGCACTTCCCGCTTCTGTTTTTTGTCGGTCGATAAATGAACCGGTAGCAACATGAACATGAGTAAAAAGTAGATGAGCGACAGGACGTTCGAATACAACACTTGGTTCGGATGCGTGATGAACACGTAGATGAGTTGGCCGATATAGCCGATGACCAAGGCGAGCGTAAAGATTAGAAATTCAAACGGGTACCCATCGTCTTTTCGTTCGAATAGCCAATGGATATTGAGTCCTGTCCAAAACAAGGCGATTACGAGTACATAAACCCAGGCAACATAATCAAACGTCGCGTGTACACTGTACGGAATGATGAGTGCGATCAAGCTGAACGCGTAGAGTGGGTAAGATGCGATGGAGAGGAAACGGCTGAACGGGACTTGCTCGAGCCGGAGTGCGAATCCGATCAGCATGGTCAAGCTAAGGAGTCCTGTGATCAAGCTGAACTTATGGGCAACGACGTAGGTCATGGCCGGGATGAATTCGAATATGATCATTTGATCACGTGTCAACAGCGACAAGCCGATCAAGAAGAAGAAGGCGGCACCATATAGATAGAGTGACTCTTTCCGGTGGAACATAAAGACGATCGCATAGAATGAAAAAATTAAAAACGAAATTAAAATAATGATAAAATCGTAGCTAAAAAATTTATTTTGGAGGGTTATGATACTGCTCGTCGGACCGATGAGCAGACTGTCTTGGATACCGGTTGTGCGTTCATCCGACCTGGTCACTTGCATCGTCAAGCGAAAATCGGGCGTGTGCGTATCGAGTAAGACGAGATAGGCATGCCGTGAATCGGGTGTCGACGAATAGACGGGAGATACCGCTTCACCATCGATTGCGAGACGGATATGCGGGTGGTTTCTCGGGACGCGTAACGCGTACTGGCCAGGCGGGAGAGAGACGTCCACTTCGTACGTCGCCACTTGATGTGGGGTCACGTACGGGACGTTACGATACGTCTGACGGTCGACTTGGTCGAGCAGGCTCGATTGAAAACGCCAAGTCCCGTCAAGACGTACGATTGTGTCAGTCACTTCGGAAGCGCTCAAGTCGGCAGTTCCTTGGATGACGGTAGCTGTACTGTCAATCGATTGCCCACGTGTGAACGTGAGCCCACCTGTCAATGCCAGGAGGAGAATCAACAGCGTCAGCCCGATATATTTAGGGGTCATCAGCATGTTCCCTTCGCTATTTGTGAGTTTCTTGTGAGAAGTCATTGCTATACTTACTAGGTCAGGAAAAAAACTACATTTTTTAGATTAATAGTGTCTAACGTCTAATTATAATACACGAATCTGGCTTATGTGAATAGCGAACGTAAATAAATAAAATATAACTGATACGGAAAGAAGGCCATGTATGAAACACTGGATCGAACAACGGATTAGCCGGCAAGTCCTAACGGTGTTCTACGTTCTCATCGTTTTAATTTCCGTTCCCTCGCTCGGGACTTATTTTTATACGCAACAGGCGATCGATGAGACGATGGTTGAACTCGAGCGGATCAGTGAACAACGCGCACGCGCGACCGACTTGTTCGAGACGTGGCAATCGATGCAGTATGAGATGCGCGGGCACGTCCTGCTCGGTGAGGCGTCACTGCTAGATGAAGTACGAGCGGCACAAAGCCGGATCGACGAACAGACGACGTGGTTCGAACAAAGCGCCGCGAGCGCAGAAGAAGTGACGTTCGCGACTGAAGCCCGTCTCCTCTTTACAGTCTATACGTCCCGGGTCATGCCCGGACTCGAGCGTTACGTGATTGCCAAGGCGAACGGAGAAGTCGATGAGCCGTTCCTGCAGATGGAGACCGTCGGACAGCTCCTGACGCAAATCGCGAGCTCGGACCAGACACGATTCAACTTCAAGTCAACTAGCGCGGCCGATATGAGCGCGAGCATCGTCGACATGGAATCGATATTCACCGATTATCGGTCCGAACTTGACTTCCAAGAAATCGGACTGCGTGCATCGTTATCTGAACAGCTCGCCAAAGCCCAATGGAGTTGGCTTATCATCTTGCTCGGAGCCCTGTTTACGCTCTTTATCAGTCTGCAACCGTACATCGTCCGGTTGACGAACCAGCTCCAGGCACTCATCACGAACAGCGAACGGTTGGCAGTCGACCCGCACGCATTGCTCGTCCCGGTCGATCCGCTTCAAAATGAGGTAGGGCAACTTTCGAGATCGTTCAACGCGATGTCGAGTTCGCTCATCAAGCAGCATGATGAATTGGAGCGGGAACGAGAGAAGACGGCACGAATCGTTCATACGATGCGAGACGCGATTGTATTTGTTAAGACGGACACAGGGCAAAGGTATGCCAATGCGGCGTTGTTTGATCTGTACGAACAACCAATCCCATTTGATGATCGCCAAAGTCTCTATCCGATTGAAGAGTTTTACCGACCGTTCATGGATCAAATCGACGATCAGGAAGGTCTCAACCGGTTCACAAATCGAGCGAAGCACGAAGGAATATTCGATGAGACGTTTACGTACTCTATGCAAGGGGGAACACGTATCATACGGATGTACGCCGAACCAATCGAACTGCAGGACGAACGTGTTGGTGTGATCTTTGTGTTGCGCGACGTCACGAAAGAGATTGAGGTCGATCGGTTGAAAACTGAATTGGTCGCAACCGTATCTCACGAACTGCGGACGCCTTTGACATCCATCCTCGGCTTCACGGAGCTCCTCGAGCACCGTCACGTCGATGAACTGAAACGCAAGCGTTATCTGGGGATGATCAACAGCGAGACGAGACGGCTTGAACGGCTCGTCAGCGACCTGCTCGACGTTCAAAAGATGGAAGCGGGAAAAGTCGAACAAGACTTTAAAGTCGAGAGTCTGTTCGAGCTCCTCTCGGACGTCCTTGAGGTTCATGCGGGGTCGACCGAGCTACACGCGTTCCATTTCGAGTGTGACGAGGAGATACGCGTCTCAGGGGACCCAGCCCAACTACGCCAAGTGTTCTCGAACATCTTGAACAACGCCATCAAGTATTCACCCGACGGCGGGAATATTGCCGTCAACGTATCGCGTGAAGGGGACGTCATCCGCGTCGCCATCGAAGACGAGGGCATCGGGGTGACAGCAGAGGACGCCGAGCGACTATTCGAAAAGTTTTATCGCGTACAGAATGAACAGAGCCGCAACATTGGAGGCACCGGCCTTGGGCTCGCCATCTGTAAAGAGATCATCGAATCACACGGCGGAACGATTTCAGTCCGTTCTAAATCAGAACAAGGGACGACGATCATCGTCGAATTGCCGATTGTTGAATGATTGCATAGACAAAGCCCACTTCAGTCAAACTGAAGTGGGCTTTGTCTCGTATTGACGACTAAGGAGTTTTTTATGCATTTTTTCGAAAAAGGGTGAATGATTCCTTCCTTTGGTACGATATAAGAAGTAGAAACTTTAAGGATGAAGGGAAGACGAACATGTTACGTGGACTTTATACGGCGGCGGGTGCGATGAACGCGCTTCAGCGGCAACAAGAGATATTGAGCAACAACCTTGGAAACGTTCGGACTCCGGGCTTCAAGGCATCAAACGGTGTCGTCCGGTCGTTCCCTGAACTATTGCTCGCCGAGGTGAGCCATCCTGGTAACGACCGTTCGCGCGTCCAAGGCGAGGTCGGCACGCTCTCGACCGGCGTGTATTTGCAGGAAACGATGCCACGCTTCTCTGCTGGCAGCGTCACGGCGACGGATAGCCCGACCGACGTATATTTGAAAGTTCCGGCTGACTTTACAGGCGCCGCCATGTTCGCGGTCGAACAGAACGGGGAGGCGCTCTATACGACGAACGGCCGCTTCTCGGTCGACGATGAGCGGTTCCTCCGCTCGGCGGATGGTGGGTACATCTTGTCTGATACGGGTGAACGCATCCAGTTGCCGTCTAGTGACTTCGAATTGTCAGGCGACGGTCAAATCACGTCGCTCGGTCAGGACGTAGCGACGCTCGGGGCGGTTCAAATCGATGATTTGGCCACGCTCGAACAAGTCGGGAACGACTATCGCGTCAACGGGGGAGCAAATCCCGCTGCGAACGTCCAGTTCCAACAAGGCTATATCGAAGAAGCAAACGTTGACCTCGACCGGACGATGGCTGACCTCATGGTGACGTACCGACAGTTCGAGGCAAACCAAAAAGTCGTCCAGGCGTATGACAAGAGTGCCGAGCGGGCCATCGAAATCGCTCGGATTCGATAAGGAGGAAACCCATGCAGTCCATTTATAACTCGGTCTCGTCACTAGCCCAGCTTCAACGTCAGCTCGATGTGACCGGCCACAACATCGCGAACGTCGACACGGTCGGCTTTAAACGCCAGCAAGGTCACTTCGCCTCGCTCCTTTCGCAAGCGTATGACAATCAGCCTCGGGCCGAACTTGAAGTCGGCCGCGATACACCGAACGGAATCCGCATCGGTGTCGGCGGTCACGTCGGTGACATCTCTCAACAGTTCAACATCGGCCAAATCAAGAAGACGGACCGAGGTCTTGATGTCTTCTTGCAGGCAAGCCGCCAGTTTTTCGTCGTCGAGACGGAAGACGGGATCGGTGTGACCCGGAGCGGCAACATGCAGCTCTCGGTCGGCAATGACGGGACGACACTTTCTGACGTGAACGGCAACGCACTTCTCGGTGCAGATGGCAATCGCATCGTCACACCGAACGAAGCGACGAATCATCGCGTCCGTCAAGACGGGGTCCTCGTCGCCAGCGTGAACGGCGTCGAAGAAGAGTTCGGGCGCCTCGACATCGTCGAGGTGCGCAACACGTCGGAACTTCGTCCGCTTGGGAACAACGTCTATTCGGCTGATCTTGACATCGAAGTCGACCGTCCAGTCGGGAATCTCTTATTAGAAGGAACGCTCGAATCATCGAACGTCGACTTGATGAAAGAGATGACCGATATGACGATCACACAGCGTGCCTACCAGATGAACTCCCGGGCGCTGTCGATGAGCGACCAGATGATGGGGCTCGTGACGTCACTTCGCCCATAACATTGACCGCTTCTCTTCGGAGGAGCGGTTTTTATTTTATAATGAGGTGAAGGAGGGAACGGTATGAGAATTGTTGTGGCGATGGATTCATTCAAAGGCTCGCTGACGAGTCAGGAAGCGAATCGGGCGGTGCGACGGGCGCTTGCGGGACATGACGTCGTAGAGATCCCCGTATCGGACGGGGGCGAAGGGTTTCTCGACGCCTGGCTGGCGACACATCCGGAAGCGAAGGCGGTCGAACAGGAAGTGACTGCGCTCGACGGACGGGTCCGTCAGGCGCGCTACGGATGGCACGAAGCAACACGAGAAGCGGTCGTCGAAGTGGCGGAAGCGTCCGGGCTGACGCTCGTCGATCGGTTCGACCCGTGGCGGTACAGTTCTTACGGGACGGGGATGCAACTCAGACAAGCGATCGAACGCGGAGCGGGGCGCATCACGATCGGTCTCGGCGGCAGTGCGACTGTTGATGGTGGCAAGGGCGTGCTCGAAGCGCTAGGCGTCCGTTTCCTCGATGAGTCCGGACGAGTGCTCGAACCGTTCCCGCACGGACTCGAGCGCGTGAAGCGCGTCGACTGGTCCGGTCTGATGCCGGAGGCGAAGCACGTCACATGGCGAATCGCCTCGGACGTGATGAACCCGCTCCTCGGACATGCGGGCGCGGCGGCCGTGTTCGGTCCACAAAAAGGTCTGGCACCAAGTGACGTCGCCCGCTATGACGACTTGATGAGCGCTTACGCTGCTTGTTTCGATCGCGCCGATACGGCGGTCGCCGGGGCGGGAGCTGCTGGTGGCATCGGTTTTGCAATGTACCAACTCGGGGCGACGTACGTGAATGGCATCGAGGAAGTGATGCGTTGGTCATCGTTTGACGCGCAACTGCATGGGGCCGATTGGCTGATCACGGGAGAAGGTAAGTTCGATGAACAGACACTGCACGGGAAAGCCCCGTATGGTTTGGCTCGTTTTGCGCACGAACATGGTGTCCCGACGCTCGTCTTCACCGGCCAGACCGACATGACGGCACTCCCGGAAGTCGGGATTGAAGCCATTTTCCCGATCATTTCCCGGGTCATGCCGCTTGAGACGGCGATGTTGGAAGCGTCACCGCTCTTGACGAACGCGGTCAGCCGGGCGTTTCGACTAATTGAAAAAACGTCTAAACCGTGACGGCTCAGACGAATGACTCATAGTGGACGGTTTTTAAGCAGATCGCGAATCTCTGAGAGCAACTGTTCTTCGCGCGACAACTCTGGCTCTGGCGTCTCTTCGACCGCTTGCTCGCGCTTCAGGCGATTGATCCCTTTGACCATCATGAACAAGGCAAAAGCGATCAGGAAAAACTTGACGATCTCTTGCAGAAAGTTGCCGTATGTGACGCTGACGCCGAGCACGGTGACTGCAAGCGTCGAGAAATCGATGCCGCCGATCAGGATGCCGAGGAACGGCATGAAGATATCGTTGACGAGCGAGGTGACGATCGCCGTGAAGGCGGCCCCGAGGATGAAGGCGACAGCAAGGTTGATCATATTACCTTTGATTGCAAAGTCTTTGAACTCTTTCCACATGAAATGAATCCTCCTTTTACAATGAATACTCTCACGTTAGCATATTATTTAGGGCAAACCGTATCTTTTTTCGCACGGGCGCTCGACTGCTAGAGGACGGGGCGCTTGTTCGACATTTCTAGATACGTTACACTTATAAAGAACTTATGAAACAATTTTAATACCTGGTACTAATATGTTATAATCAGATCAGCTGAAAGGATGAATGGACGTGACGAACGAAGAACAGAAGGGCTCGGAAGAAAAAGAGCCTAAAGAGCGGACGGAGCGAAAGCGCTTGTCGAACAACCGCCGTTTCCCGATCTTGTTACGCATCATCGTTGTCTTGATCTTGGCCGCCGCGATGCTCGCGATCGGTGCCATTATCGGGTACAGCGTGATTGGCGGAGGCGAGTGGAGAGACGTGTTCAACATCGACACGTGGCGCCATATCACCGATTTCTGGCTAACATCATAAGGGTGGTGGAACCATGTACACGATTGAACAGATTAAAGAAGTGATCCCGCATCGGTACCCGTTCTTGCTCATCGACCGGATTCTTGAGGTCGAAGAAGGCGAACGGGCCGTCGGTTTAAAAAATGTGACGGCGAACGAAGAATTCTTCAACGGACATTTCCCAGACTATAACGTCATGCCGGGCGTTTTGATCGTCGAAGCACTAGCCCAAGTCGGTGCGTTCGCGATGCTCAAACAAGAGTCGAACCGAGGTAAGCTCGCGTTCTTCGCAGGCATCGACAACTGTCGCTTCAAACGTCAAGTCGTCCCGGGCGACCAGTTGCGCCTCGAGGTCGAGATCTTGAAGGTGCGTGGTCCGATCGGTAAAGGACGTGCCGTAGCGACGGTCGACGGAGAAGTGGCGTGTGTTGCAGAACTGACTTTCGCCTTGAAGTGAGGGGAAACGAGATGCGTGTATTAGTGATTGCCTTGATGCTTGGATTAGCGACAATTGTCGGATGCCAACAGATGAAGACAGAAGAAGCGACAGAAGAGAACGTCGTCTTCGAACAGACGGCGGGCGATTCGATGATCGACAAGCGGGCCGGACAGTCTGAGTCGATTGCCGTGTCGCTCGAGCGGACGAACAGCTCGACGATGCTGTTCACGATCCGAATGCTCGAAGACCGTCGGCTCGACCCGACGACGGTGATCAGCTACGAAGTCGATGGCACGCGCGTACCGATCCCGTTCGGTGAAATCGTCGCCGAGCGTGAAGGTGACGTGCGGACATACGTCTATCAAGCCGACATGAACCCAGAATTGTTCGTGCCGACGACACTCCCATTGTTCCACATCGGAGAAGAAGGTGAGGCGGAAGTCTCGATGCCGCTCGAAGCCGTTAATTCGACAAATGAATAAAAAAAAACGGATGATTTTGTCGAAAATCATCCGTTTTTTGTTTACTCTTTTTTAGTTTCCTCCGATATAAACAATAAGGAACTAGGAGGGGAATTTATGAAACAAAATAAACCACAGTCACTACAGAATCGGATTCTCGCGGCGATGCTCGCCTTTGTGACGCTACTCATCGTCATATTCGGGGTCACTCAATACGTGAGTACGAAACATACGGTGCTCAGTTCGATGCAGGCCGTCTTGCTAGAAGACGCTGCTCGGATCAGTAAGGAGATAGATGCGGACGCGTATGCGGCGTTTTTACAAAATCCGGAAAAGAATGAACAATTCGAGCAGTTTCGGGAACAACTCGATACGTACCGCACGCAAATCGGGGCGATGTACGTCTACACGCTCGCATTGGACGGTGAGGAGCTACAAATTATTGTAGATGGAATGAGTGGGACAGACGCGTCCGAGATTGGGGAACCGGTGTCTGCAACTTCGCTCGAAGACGTACAGCCGGCGTTTGAAGGCGGAACCGGCACGACGCCGATTGTCGAAGACCCGGAGTTTGGGACCTATATGACGGTGCTCGTCCCAATCAAGCAAGGGGATGAAGTCATCGGTGTCATCGGCATCGACAAAAGCGCGGCCGATGTTGCGGCGGTCACGACTGACGTATTACGTGAAAGTCTGCCCCCGGTACTCATCGGACTCGTCATCTTGCTCGGTCTCGCCTCGGTCATCATCTGGCGTTACCTCGGTTGGAAATTACGTCCGCTTCGTGACCTCGAACGCGTCGCAACGCACATCGCCGGTGGCGACTTGGCGACGGCGTCGGTTGAGATAAACAACATTCAACTGCGCGCGAATGATGAGATCAAGCGCCTCACTGTCTCGATGGACCAAATGACGAAGATGTTGAAAGGGTTGATCTCAAACCTACAGACGTCGGCACAGACGGTCCGGGATGAGAGTGGCAACGTCGCGAGCATCTCAGAGGAAGTAAACGATGCGTCGCGACAGATTGCGTTCACAATGGAAGAAATCGCTGGGGGGGGTCGAGAATCAGAGCGTGCTCACGATGAAGCTGTACGGACATATGAACGAGTTCTCGGGACTCGTCGAACAGACGGCGACGGACGGGCACGGCGTGAGCACTCAAGCGGAAGTCGTCAGTCGGGCGACGACGGAAGGGTTGCAGCTCATGGAAGACGCAGTCGGGAAGATGACGAACATCCATGCGCAAGTAAATGAGTCGCAAGGCCAAGTGAAAGACTTTGAGCAACAGGCGGACGAAGTGACGGCGCTCGTCACGATCATCCGGCAGATCTCGCAACAGACGAACTTACTCGCCTTGAACGCGGCCATCGAGGCGGCCCGTGCCGGGGAGCACGGGAAAGGGTTCGCCGTCGTCGCCTCCGAGATTCGCGGTCTGTCGAACAGCGTCGCCCAATCGGTCAGTGAGATCTCAGAGATCGTCGGCAGCGTTAAACGGAACTCGATCGCGCTCGGCGAGACGTTCACTGACAGTATGCACGCCGCCGAAGACGGCAGACGGACGCTCGAGGCGACGAAGCAGGCGTTCAATGAGATCGAGGCGAGTGTCCGTGAGATGCAGCGGCTGACCGGGTCGATGCAAGGACAGCTCGGTCGCGTCAAGACGAACCAAGAAGACATCAAGCACGGTCTTTCAGACATTGCCTCGATCTCGGAAGAGAGTACGGCCGGTAACGAAGAAGTGGCCGCCTCGACCGAACAGATGTCGGCGACGAGCGAGACGATGAACCGTCTCGTCAAAGACTTGTCGCTCACCGCGGAAGACATGCAACAGATGAGCCGCCAGTTTAAACTATGAACAGCTTCAAGTCAGACATCCCTCCCGCGCGTCCGCTATAATGGGCGCAAGGGAGGTTTTTTCATGCAACGTGTCTCAAGCGAACTTACACAATTCCGCGGCAGTCACTACGACTTTGGCCGCTTTCAAGGTGAATATATCAAGCGCAGCAAGCTGCTCGAGAACCGGACCGATCAGTGGAAGCTGCGCGTCCCCCGGTTTGAGATTGACGAGCGCGAGACGAAACAAGCGTTCGACCGGTTCGCCCCGAGGATTTGGGAAGAACTGCTCGGCCTGCAGGACGCGCTCGAACTGACGCTCGGCGATACGCTCCTTCATTTCGGTCATTTCCGGGTCAATAACCCGATCAGCGGCTGCTCGATTTTGACAGGGGACAACTTCCTCGTCCGCAACTACGACTATCATCCGATGACGTATGACGGGCGCTACAACGTGTTCCAACCGGACGAGGGCTACGCCGTCATCGGACCCGTCTCGCGCGTCACCGGGCGGATGGACGGAATGAACGAGCGCGGACTCGCCATGGGCTATAACTTCATCAACCGCCGCCGCCCCGGCGACGGCTTCGTCTGCCAGATGATCGGACGGATGATTCTCGAGACGTGCGCGACGGTCGAAGAAGCGGTCGATCTGTTGAAAGACATCCCGCACCGCGGCTCGTTCACGTACGTCGTCCACGACAAGTCATCAAACACACGTGTCATCGAAGCGACCCCGCGCGACATCCGTGTCCGCGAATCGAACATTTGCACGAACCACTTCGAGCTGTTGCAGCACGAGAACCGTTACCATCTCGACGACTCGACGCGACGGATGATGGAAATCAAGATGTATCAACATATCGTCCAAGACGCCGAGAGCGCGTTCCGGCTCATGAACGACTCGGATAAAGGTGTGTTTTCGGAGCTGTATAAAAGTTGGGCCGGGACGATCCATACGGCCGCCTATTTCCCGGAGACGCTCGAGACGTGGTTCGCCCTCGGCGGCGACCGCGACCCGGTCATCTTTGATTTTCAGACGTGGCTCGACGGGGAGGATTTCGACTTGCACGCCCTCGACGGTGAGATTGCGACCGATATCGAGTTCGCGAACACGGTCCAGCTTTGGCGCTGACTTCGGTCAGTGCTTTTTTGATGAAAACGGGGAATAGGAATACGAGGAGGGATTCAAATGAAACGAATCGGATTATTGGCCATCATGCTCGGGTTGGTTGTCGTCCTCGGCGGCTGCGTACCGGGTGACGGCTCCTACACGACGGACCCGGCCGGCTTCTTTTGGGGCGTCTGGCACGGCTGGATCGCACCGGTGTCACTGATTTTAGGGTTGTTCAATGACACGTATCGCGTCTATGAAGTGAACAACACCGGTTGGTTTTATGATTTAGGATTCTATATCGCGATCATCAGCGGTTTCGGCGGGGTCGCTGTGACACGTAAAAAGAATTGATGAGAACCAAAAAAATATACTTGATATTCCACTTAGAGCAAACTTAAAATAGGTATTATAGTCTTTTTGATAAAAAAATATAAAATTTAGTTATTAAGTTTGTTTTTACCGGAATTAAGGAAGGGGGTAATAAAGGGGGTGATGAGCATGAATCAGAATGAATTGAATCAGTTAGTCGGAAAAAATATCAAACTTTATATTGAAGCGACCGGAAAATCGCCAAAGTGGGTATATGAGAGAGCGGGTATGACAAAGTCGACTTATTACGATTTGCTAAAAGGGCAAGGCGATGTTAATAAAAACGTACAAAAGATAAACAAGTTATTTCGAATTAATGAGTCGTTTTATTTCTATAATGAACAATTTGTTCCGCCAAAAACGATTGAACAAATCAATCTAGAGTCTAATCTCATAAATGTTGCAGCTGCAAGTTATCATAAGAGTGGGGATAAACATCGTCTCGATGAAACAATGAAGATGCTTGAAGATTTCATCTCGATGATTGATGTATTAGAACGATTAAATCAAATAGACGAGGAGTTATCGTAATCTTATGATTAATCAGCAGAATTTGCTCGATGTCATTGAACAAAATAAACGATTGTTGCCAGAAGTGGTCAGTAAAGTAGAAAACACAAAAGATAAAGGGTTAGCATTTCGTTTAAAAACACATGAGGCCATCAAAAATGAATTGATGAAGTATGCCCATGTTTTGTTGTTTCCAAGCGAAGAGCAACATTACGGTGGGTTAGTCACATATCGAAATGGAACTTTTTATATTCATATCAATACATCACAGCCGAGGGTCTATGAAAATTTTATGTGGGCTCACGAGTATTATCATTACATGTATGAACAAGAAGAAATTAAAAATAGCACGACTCAAACGTTTTTTGATGATTCGGTTTTAAATGAGAACGAAAGAAAAGCTAATTTATTTGCTGGGGAATTATTAATCAACGGTCACGTCTTAAAAGAATCATATGAATCAATCAAGGAACTTTATCCAGAGGACGACTATCGTTTAAACATCATCCGCCTCATACCGATTTTTGAAGTACCTTATAAATCACTGGTCATTAAAATGACTCAGGATGGATTAATTAGCGAAACAGAGGGCTTGGCTGCGATTGATTATGAATATCGAAATCAACTCCCTAGTGACATTGATCGTTCTCTCTTTAACCCGACGCTCGCGATTAAATTAAACGAGTTAAATCGTATGCTTCAACAACAACGAGTCAGTCCTATGCTCAGAGAAAGTGATTTACAAAGCTTTGAATCCATTTATGCAAAACACATGAAACGTCTTGTAGAGCTACAAAAGGATGAGTGGTGATTTTCGATGCGTGAACTTGATGATTCGTTAATCACTTCAATTGACCCGTATATTGAAAAAAGATATATCCCACCGACGCCACTTCAACAAGCATGTCTATTCGACACAATGATTTTGACTCGATTAGCCAAAGTTGCTCGAGATTACCCAGCAGACTTTAACCACTTTATAGATGAGCTGATTTCACTGAATGCGATTCTGTATATCCCTGAAATCATTCTTGAAGAGACGGCTGGAAACCGAGGGATGACAATGGAGCTGTATCGTGATTTACATCAACCAATGTTTAGAAAACTCTCTGAAAAAATTCCGGTTCAAGTTCTTTCGTTTGAAATGATTTATGACATATTAGCAGCAACTATGAATCACACCGATCATGCGTTTCTTAAGTTTCGTCTGCTGAACGTCCACTTGAACGAAACGAATAAAACGATTCAGCATGCTATTGAGGTTGCCGCTTCACCAGAAGAAATCTTTCATGCGTTATCGCAACAGAAAAAAGACTTGGGAGAAAGAATATTACACCTTTTAGCGTTCGTTCTCTTAGAAGACGGAGTTCCCGATGTTCGTTTGTTTAGCGATGAAGAGAAGGGTGTATATAACGTGCGCCGTTTGCTCAGTGCTGATGAAAAAGTGCTCGCTCTGTTGCATATTCAGAATCAACCATCTTTTCTTAAGGCGTATCAACTTGAATCATTTGATTGTTTGTTATGTAGTATTTTAAGTAAGAGGCGAGATGTGTGGAGTGAAGAAGACATGATTACCTTCTTATCAAAACATCGTGCAGGAAAACACCTTCATCGAAAATTGAGATTTTCGTATTCGGTTCGAGACGTTGATTACAGACAGCTCGATAATCAAGAACTCGTTCAACTTGTATGTCGGAATGAAGAATTTAGAACCACTTTCTAAAGAAGATTAGCAAAGAAGAGGGGTGTGTAAATGCGATCCTTTTGGATCTTCGGCAATCAGTTATCACACGACCTCGAGATGCTCGAATATGTCAAAGCTGACGACGTCATCGTCATGATCGAGGCGACGTCACGGGCGATGTGGCGGAAGTATCATAAACAAAAACTCGTCCTCATCTTCTCGGCGATGCGACATTTCGCCGAGGAGTTACGCGAGCGCGGCTTCACCGTCGACTACCACGAGGCCGACTCGTTCCAAGACGCGTGGAACGATCACTTCAGTAGATTCGACCCCGAGGCGATTCACTACACGGCCGTCACCGATGAGCCGATGGAGCGGAAGCTGAAGCAGTTCGGAGACCAGCACGAGCTCATCGAACATACGGACGTACCGCTCTTCTATTTAACGAAGCAAGAGGCCGTCGACACGCTCGGCAGCGAGCCGTGGCGGATGGACCGGTTTTACCGTCATATGCGCAAACGGTTTGACGTGTTGCTCGAAGACGGGAAAGCAAAAGGCGGCAAATGGTCGTTCGACGCGGATAATCGCCAGCCGCCAAAGTCCGGGCTCACGTTCCCACCGGCCATCCACTTCCGACCTGACGCCATCACGACAGACGTCATCCGAAAAGTCGAGACGACGTTTTCCGACCACCCCGGACAAATCGAACCGTTCGCTTGGCCGGTGACGCGGGACGAGGCAAGGCGAGCACTCAAGCGTTTCGTCGACGAGCGGCTCGAGACGTTCGGTCCGTATCAGGATGCGATGTTGACCGAAAACCCGGAGATGTCGCACAGTCTGTTGTCGGCGGCGATCAATGTCGGACTGCTGACCCCGCACGAAGTCATCGAGGCGGCATGCGCGACCGACGCGCCCCTTGCTTCAGTCGAAGGGTTCGTCCGCCAAATTCTCGGCTGGCGGGAATACATGCGCGCCGTCTATGTGGCGTTGATGCCCGACTATCGAGACGTGAACACGTTCAACCACGAGCGTGACTTACCTGGCTTGTTTTGGGACGCGGACACGGACCTGAACTGTATGCACGAGAGCTTGAAGCCGGTCGTCGAGCGAGCGCACAACCATCACATCCAGCGGCTGATGGTGCTCGGTAACTATGCGACGCTGTTCGAAATCTCGCCGCAACAGACGAGCGACTGGTTCAACGAGATGTATATCGACGCCTACGACTGGGTCGTGTTGCCGAACGTGCTCGGCATGGCGCTCCATGCGGACGGGGGACGTCTTGCGACGAAGCCGTACATCGCCTCGGGCAAATACATCGACCGGATGAGCGACTATTGCAAAGGCTGCAAATATAACCCGAAACATACGACCGAGGCTGACGCCTGTCCGTTCAACGCCCTGTACTGGAACTTCATCGACAAGCACGAGGAACGCTTCTCGAACAACCAGCGCATGAAGATGATGGTACGCAACTGGCAAGGGCGTGACGACGACGTCAAAGCCGACATCTTGGCGAAAGCGCGACAAACATTGACCGATTCCCCGTGAATCGGTTTTTTTACGTCGTCTTTATAAAATTTTGCACGGGCTTCACGGATGCTTTACATTCATCCGTTACGATAGGACTTGTGAGACCCCTCAACCCAAAGTGAATAGCATTCGGTAGAACATTCGAGAGACCAGCAGAAGCCCACACGTCCGTGACGTCATGTTTCTGGTGGTCCTTTTTTAGAAAGGAATGATTCAGATGAATAGCAATACGCACGCAGTAGAACTTGAAACAAAACAAGGTGATCCTTGTTCGAGTCAACCTAACTCTCAAACGTGGGATGCTATCCCTTCCATCTCTCTTCCGATCGTGACATACAACGTGGTGTCCCGACCTATCACCGTCTACCATGGACAGTTTGATGCGTCTGCCGTTCGATTGGACGTGACACTTCAGACGAGCAGCAATCAGAGTTCAGTATGAAATCGCTCCAGCTACAACATGTTAGAAAAAAGTATGGGGACCGTGAAGTCATAAACGAGCTTGATATGATGGTCGAGGCGGGCGAATGTTTTGCGATTGTCGGCCCGTCAGGCTGCGGAAAAAGTTTGCTCCTTCGCATGATTGCCGGCATGGAGTCGCCGACGAGCGGGACGATCCGCATTGACGGGGTCGCGACGAATCGGTTGAAACCGAAGGAACGAGAGGTGGCGTATTTGTCTCAGCAGGACACGCTCTATCGCTTCTTGACCGTTGAGCAAAACATGGAGTGGTCCTTGCGCGGAAGAGGCTTGACACGTTCAGCGCGACAAGACCGATGCCGTCAGATGGTCAATCTGTTTGAACTGTCCGACCTCATGAAACGAAAACCATACGAACTCTCAGGGGGGGAACGACAACGGATTGCTTTGGCTCAAGCGCTCAGCACGGAATCGCAAATCTACTTGCTCGATGAACCGTTCTCGAACCTTGATGTCAAACTTCGAACGGAACTTCGCGCGAAGCTTCGGCAATGGCAACAACATTTTGGTCTGACGTTTCTGTACGTGACCCAAGACCAGAGCGAGGCGATGTTGATGGCGGACCGGATGATGATCATGAATAACGGTCGCGCTCAGCAAATCGGTAAACCGCTCGACTTGTACAACAAACCGGCGAATACGTTCGTCGCGTCGTTCCTTGGTACACACCCGATGAACTTGACGCCTGTGACGCGAAGTGACAAGGGATGGTCTGTCAACGACGGCCGTCTGTTCCGTCCCTTATTGGTCACGGGAATAGAGCAGGCGATACTTGGAGTCCGACCCGAGCACATCCTGCCGGCGGGAGCAGATGTGACCTTTTATGCCGAGTTGAAAAGGATTGAAGTACTCGGTGCGGAAACAGTGCTCACGTTTCATTTAGGGAATGCCGAGTGGATTGCCAAATGGGAAGGTCAATGGCCGCTCGCGATCGGCGAAAAAGTGGCATGTTACATTGCGCCGCGGCATATGACGTTGTTCGACGAGAACGGAGGGCTCCTTGAGACTCGTCCACCGAAGCTGTTTGAGACACTCGAAATCAGACGATGAACGAGAAGCAAGAAGCGGGGACAGCACTGTAGATTCATAGGAAAGAGGCCACCGGGAGCAATTGATGCGCTCCTGACGGCCTCTTGTCATTGTTTCAATATTATCAACAGTTGATTCGACTTCGGAAACATAATCCTGCGCTCATATACGGGGAGCTCACTCAACGTATAAAAAAATGGAACCTTCACTCGAAGGCTCCATTTTTTAAGGTGAATCATTAGTTGGTTACGAGTGAAAGTTCACTGACATTCGTTAGAATCACTTGGTTTCGTCCCGAGCGTTTCGCTTGATATAATGCGTTGTCCGCTGCTTCGGTCATCTTCTGAACCGGCTCCGATTTACCGTGGGCAATCCCGATTGAAGCGGTGATATGAATCGGAGGAAAGTCCTTCAATACGAAAACTTCATCCTCAATCCGCTTACGAATACGTTCAGCGACTTTTTCCACCTTTTCAGGAGTAAGATCATACATTAAAATGACGAACTCTTCACCACCGACACGTGCGACCACATCATGCAATCTCGTTTCAGCCAAAAGCAGTTCAGCAAAGCGTTGTAAAACGAGGTCCCCGTTTGCATGACCATATGTATCGTTGACGCGTTTGAAATGGTCGATATCTAACGCCAGTACGTTAGACGACCGATTTTCATTCTCTAGTTCAGACGTATAACGATCCCAGACACGACGGTTGAATAAACCGGTCAAAGGGTCACGCTCGGCGGATTGTTTATAATCTTTCGCTCGTCGTTTCGCCTGCTCAAGGTCAATCGTCAGTACGCTCGAGAGCAACCCGACCAATAGTCCAATCGTCCAAATCGTGGCGATAAGTGTGATATAAGACATGCTCCAGCCGAGATTGATTAATACGGCGATTGATATAACAAATAGCGCCCAGACGTTTAATAGCATACTTTGAAAGAACAGTCGTTCAGACAGACGGCGATGAATCCATATCATACCGAGGCTAACGAACCACGTCGCGATAAAGGCGACGACGGCTTGATCAGTGAATCCAAACAAGAACCGAGTGCTTGCGATAAAGCCGGTCGCGATGAACAATGGCAAACGTGCACCATAAAAAGCGAGCAATACGAGCGGCAAGTGGCGCAAGTCGACACGGACATCCTCGTTCACCTCGACACCGTTAAACATAAGGAACAAGCCGAGCATCCCCGCGAGCATACCGATTAGGACGCCACGACTTCTTGATGAGAAGAATAGTTGTGAGTGAAACACTTTGGAAATCAAATAAAAGCCGGTAAAAGCGACACAAGCATTAACGAATAGAGAGATAATTGGCATAAAATCACGACCTTAGTCACAGAGTATACTTTAACCGTAACAGACTGCAAAAACTTGTCAAATCCGAAAATATTTTTTTGAAGAAAACTGTAAAAATAAGATGGTTCAATGTATTCAAACTACTGATTTACTAGTGGTTCACATGACTGAAAGCATTAAAAATAAGAGGAACACCCAAATCAATGGTTGATCCTCTCACTTCAATGCAGCATAGTATTTCCCTATTAAAATTTCGGCGAATCAGAATACATAGTTCAACATCACGCCTTTTTCTTCGTTCCTTTAAAAGCAAAGAACATCGCGATGCCGATCCCGATACCGAGCCACCAGTTGTCGAACAACAGTCCGAAGATGAGAATAAAGGCGACGGCGACCGGTAGTGCTAAATATCCACGTTGTCGTTTCATTTGATTCATCCTTTCTGTGTCTCTCTTTGACTGTTCCCGGAAGCGGAATGATTCATTCTAAAAGTAACCGTTTTCATAAAAATGGCTCAACAGCAACGTTTGTCTAAAAAATGAACATTGTTATTTTCATGTGAAATAGTGAGCAATTACATCTATCCATCCATAGGAAAGCCTGTTATATTTTAATTGTGATAAACTTCACAATAAGAAATCATACATGGGTCATATTATAGGAGGAAGAGAAGATGATTACATTTTTTATCGCACTAGGATTATTATTGGTCGGGTACCTCGTCTACGGCCGTTACGTCGAGAAGACGTTCGGCATCAAGGAAGAGCGGACGACGCCCGCCTATGCGTCTCAGGACGGTGTCGACTATGTACCGATGGGAAAAAAACGTAACTCGATGATCCAACTGTTGAACATCGCCGGTGTCGGTCCGATCTTCGGTCCGATCATGGGAGCGCTCTACGGTCCGGTCGCATTCCTTTGGATTGTCGTCGGGTCAATCTTTGCCGGGGCGGTACACGACTACTTGACCGGGATGATCTCGCTCCGGAACAACGGCGCACACTTGCCGCAGCTCGCCGAGAAGTTCCTCGGCCGCTCGCTCCGCCACGTCGTCAACGGGTTCGCGCTCTTGTTGCTACTGCTTGTCGGGACGGTGTTCGTTACGTCACCGGCCAACATGATCAACAACTTGTTCGACGGTAACGCGTCGACGCTCGCCTGGGTGCTCCTCGCCATCTTCGGCTACTACATTTTGGCGACGCTCTTACCTGTCGATAAGATCATCGGGCGCATCTACCCGTTCTTCGGGGCGCTCTTGTTGATCAGCGCCGTCGGCATCGCCGTCAGCCTGTTCGCCCAAGGCTATCAGGTCCCTGAGATGACGTTCACGAACATGCACCCGGACGGCTTGCCGATCTGGCCGCTCTTGTTCTTCACAATCTCGTGCGGCGCGCTTTCAGGATTCCACGCGACGCAGTCGCCGATCATCTCGCGGACGACGATGAAAGAAAGCAATGGTCGCAGCATCTTCTACGGCATGATGATCGTCGAGGCCGTCATCGCCATGATCTGGGCAGCGGCCGCGATGGCGATCTTCGAACCGGGTCAACTGCTCGCGATGATCAACGCCGGCACACCGGCGCTCGTCGTCCAAGAAGTGGCAACGCTCATGCTCGGCAGCATCGGCGGCACGCTCGCCATCCTCGGTGTCATCGTCTTGCCGATCACGTCAGGTGACACGGCGTTCCGTAGCGCCCGGATGATCATCGCCGACTACATGAAGATCGCGCAGAAGAAGTTCGCATCACGCCTTTGGATCGCACTCCCGTTGTTCGTCATCTCGTTCATCTTGACGAAAGTCGACTTCCGTCTCCTCTGGCAATATTTCAACTGGGCCAACCAGACGACGGCGGTTATCGCCTTGTTCGTCGGGGCGACGTACTTGTACATCAAAGGACGCAACTACTGGATCGCGCTCGTCCCGGGGACGTTCATGCTGTATGCGGTCTGGTTCTATATCTTGACGGCGCCGATCGGCTTCAAGATGGATGGGGTCATTCCGTACGTCATCGCGACGGTCGGGACGGTGACATTGTTCTTCTTGTTCTTCAAGCACGCCAAAGCGATGCGCGCCCAAAATCTCGAGTGCGACGCACCGGTTCGAAAAGCCGCATAACAAACAGGGGCCTGGCATACATTGCCGGGCCCCTTTGTTGATCAGTCATATAAGTAAATTGAGAACGTCGTCCCTTCTCCGTACACGGAGTCGGCGTGGATGCCCCAACCGTGCGCCTCGGCGATCCGTTTGCAGATGCGCAGGCCGAGCCCGGTCCCTTTGATCGGACGGTGGGAGTCGGAGTCGACCCGGTAGTACTCGTCAAAGATGTAAGGGATGGACTCAGGAGGGATACCGATGCCTGGGTCACGGACGGACAAGACGAGCGTCGTATCGTCCATCGAGCCCGTGATCCGGATCGTCCCGCCTTTCGGTGAATACTTGATGGCGTTGCCGATCAAGTTGTGAAGCAGCTGCAACAACTTCTCCTGGTCGGCCTCGATCGTCGCGTCGCAAGTGGACAAGACGACCTGGTGATTCGGGGATGTCGTCTCATAGTGGGCGACAATGCCTTCAAGAACCGGTTTGAGTGCGAACGTCGACAGCGTCAGCAATTCCGCGGAGTAGTTGACGCGTTGATAGTCGAGGAAGTTATCGACGAGCCGTTCGAGCCGCTCCGCTTCTCGCTTCACGAGCGTCAGCATGCCGTGCGTCTTCTCGTTATCGGTATGTTGGTACATGAGCAGTTCGGTGTAGCCGCTGATGGCGGTGAGCGGTGAGCGGAACTCATGCGACAGCTCGGCCAAAAATGAGTCTTTCTGCTCCTCGAACCGGCGCGCTTCGGTCTCGTCGCGCCAGAGGATGAACACGCCGCGCGGGGTGTGGGTGAAGTTCAAGATGAGTTGCAGCGTCCGGTCGCCAAGTTGGAAGTAGTGGGGTTCCATACTCGGACAGCAGCCGAAGCGATTGTCGAGCAATTCTTCCCAAAAAGACGTCACGGCGACCGGGTCGGCCTCGTTCCGTTCGAACATGTCATGGAAGAAGCGGCTCAAGGTCTCGAAATCGGTGAAGCGCCGCGTCGTCAGCGACGGACAGAAAGCACGGAGCGGTTGGTTCGTATACAGGTGGTTGCGGGTAAAATCGATATAACAGACGGCATCCTGCACTTCCTCGATGAGTGAAGCGATGGGAAAGTGCGGCAGGCGTCGTGTTGAATAGTTCGGGATGGCTCGTTTTGGACGTGTTCGGCCGTGCCTTGCGGATGAACGATAAAATCGGTTTCGGTCCATGCGTCGGCCTCCTCTCTACGATGTCGATTGATTTGTCTCTATTATACGACATTGTGCAGTATTTCCCTATATAGTCCATGGACCTACCTAAAAATGAAAGGAAATCGGGACGGTCGGCACAAATTGTTCAAACACAAACAGACGGGACTGTACGACAATGAGAAGAGGAGGCGATATGATGAAGCAAGCGATTTTAGTGACCGGTGCGACCGGGAACGTCGGACAATACGTTGTGAAGTATTTAGAGGGTCGAGGGGAAGCTGTCGTCGCGGCCGGAAGCAGGGTGGACGAGCTGCAACGGCGCTTCCCGACGGCGGCACGACACGTCGAACTCGATTTTGAAAACCCGGACACGTACGAAGCGGCGCTCGACGGGGTCGATCGCGTCTTTTTGATGCGTCCGCCACAGATCGGGGATGCGGACGTGTTCGTTCCGTTCATTGAGGCGATGGCCGAACGTTCGATTCGACTCGTCGCTTTTCTTTCACTCATGGGCGTCGAGACGAATCCGTTCCCGCCACACTATAAGATCGAGAAGTACATCGAGCAGTCAGGTGTTCCATCCGTTCATATCCGGCCAGGTTTCTTCATGCAGAACGTGACCGGCGTCCACGCCGAGGAGATCCGTCAAGACGACGAGATCTTCATCCCGGCCGGTAACAGTCAAGTCAGCTTCATCGACGCCGAGGATATCGGCAAGGCAATCGCGTACGTCTTGGCCGACCCGGAGTCACATCGCAATACGGCCTATACGCTCACCGGACCCGAGGCGCTCGATTATGTCGACATCGCCAACCAATTGACGATTCTGACCGGGCGGCGCATCACGTACGCCAAGCCGGGCATGTTGCGCTATCGCTCACACTATATTCAGGAACGTGGCCTGGATCCAGCGTATGTGAATGTGACGATGGCGCTCTACCTCATGACACGGCTCGGGACGGCGAAGGCGGTGACGGACGACTTTGAACGGTTGACCGGGGAGAAGCCACGTTCGTTTGCTGAGTTCGCACGTGATCATGTAGATGCGTTCCAACGCTAAAAAACACACTTTTATCCGTTAACGGATAAAAGTGTGTTTTTTAGAATAACGTATACGGGTTGACGCTGTTGGCGGCTGTCGAGCCGCTATAGACGTACTTGTTTTTATGGATCTCGAAGTGGAGGTGGCTCCCGAACGAGTTGCCGGTATTCCCGATCGTCCCGATGTTCGCGCCTTTTGAGATCGATTGGCCTTTGACGACGTTCAACCGATCCATGTGGGCATAGACGCTCGTGTACGCTTGGCCGTTGATCGTATGCGAGATCATGACGTGGTTCCCGTAGGCGCCATAGTTTCGGGCGACGATGACTTGACCGGAAGCGGCCGCTTGGATCGGTGTCCCTTTGGCGGCCGCGATGTCGATGCCGTTATGGAACGTGTAACCGTACTTTCCGCTCGCCGGGCCATACCCTTGCGACAATCTGCCTTGCGCCGGCATGATGAATTTAGCTGCCGTGGCCGTTTGTAACGCCGTACCGCTATATTTTTTGACATATGTACTCGCTACATATTTCGTGCTGCCGTTGTAATTGATTTTCGTCCATGAGCCGGTCGCCCCTAGATACGTGAACGATTGACCGAGCTTGGCGCTGCCGACCTTTTTGTAGGCGGTCGATGGACCCGTCCGCACGTTCAAGCTGTTCGTTGTGATTTTGACTTTATAAGAAGTGGCTGCTTCTACCGGTGTTGACGTTTGAAGCGTCAAACCGGAAACGAGAAGTGCGCCGAGAGTAATTGTCATTAATTGTTTTTTCATTTTTTGGTAAATCCTTTCGGTCAGTTAACAGGGCGACGGAACGATGTTTTTCTTAACCTTCTTTAGGAATTTTACCATCAAAAAATATAATTAAATATGTCATTTATATTTCAAAAAAATATATTGGAATTTTAACTGATTTAAGCAGAATTCTCCCACCTCTAAGCGTCTGGGGCGAAGCCCAGCGTAGGTGGGAGATAAATCGCCCGTACATAAACTTCTTGGCCACCCCTGTGACAGATATGACGAACATAAGTTCGTGATTTCGTCAGATTTCCCTTCCCCCGTCGCGGGTATCGGATGAGGAAGACGTTCATCACGATCATCGGCCGGGAGGAGGCGCAGACATGCTAAAGGGCTATAAATACAGGCTCCACCCGACGGCGGCACAGGCCGAGTTCCTCGTCAGGACGATCGGCTGCGCCCGCTTCGTCTACAACAAGCTGCTCGAGGACCGCATCACCCTCCACGAGGAGGCGAAGGCGAACGGCGGGCCGAAGCGGAAGCCGCCGACGCCGGCCTCCTGCAAGCCGCTGTTCCCGTTCCTCTGCGAGGCGGACAGCCTCGCGCTCGCCAACGCGAAGCTGCACCTCGACACGGCGTTCGCGAAGTTCTTCGCCGGGACGGCCGGCTTCCCGGTGTTCAAGTCGAAACGGAAAGCGCGCGCGTCCTACACGACGAACAACCAGCACGGCACGATCCGTATCGAAGGGGGCCATGTCCGGCTCCCGAAGGTCGGGTTCATCCGCTTCACACAGCACCGAATCTTCGACGGCGAGATCCGGTCGGCGACCGTGTCGATGACGAAAGCGGGCAAGTTCTTCGTGTCGCTCCTCGTCGAGCAGGACGACGAGCCCTGGGTCCCGGCCGAGCACAAGATCGGGATCGATCTCGGCCTCGGGAACTTCGCCGTCATGACGAACGATGCGATGGTGACGGAGACAATTCCGAACCCGCGCAACCTGCGCGAGGCCGAGGAACGGCTGAGACGGGCGCAGCGCGCGCTCTCCCGCAAGAAGCCCGGCAGCCGGAACCGCGAGAAGGCGCGGCTCCTGTTGGCCAAAAAGCATGAAAAGGTACGGAACCGCCGACATGACTTCCTCCACAAGCTGTCACGACGCATCGTCGACGAGAACCAAGTCGTCGTCGTATAAATGTCAACGTCTTTATGTACAATTTCGTTCGCTTAATAATGCTCACTATTGCTCACTTCATCAGCCACAGTTTGTTCTGACCGA
>NZ_JACSMB010000021.1:0-37989 GCF_018618455.1 Exiguobacterium sp. s142
TTGAAGAGCACCTGCATGAATTTTCGATGGATGATGAAGGGAATCGTCTCGTGTTCAATCTGTTGTACCGACAAGATATGTGGTTCATCAATAAACCGTATGTCTGTGTGAGCGAGTACGTTCTTCCCGCCATGGATGACCATGACATCATGGTACAGGCTGCATATCTGAAGGATCTTCTTTCTTAGGCATTTAAGTGGATCTAATAAATTCCCACCACATGTATACATGTATACATGTGGTGGGAATTTTGGTACATTGAAGTTACAAATTAAAAAGGAGGCATTAAAATGACCAATCAGCTCGATCTCTCACAACAAGAAGCGATTGTTGTGACGTTTGGAAACTTCAAAGGCGGCACGGGAAAGACAACGAATAGCACGATGCTCGCTTACGCATTGGCCAAAAAAGGTTATCGTGTGTTGCTCTGTGATCAGGATCCACAGGCGAATGCGACTACGTTGTTTTTAAAGACGAAGGCTGCACGAGAAGATGATTACATAACTTTCGAGAAGACGTTGATGGCCGCAATGCAAGAAGGCGATTTGAGTAGCATCGTCACAGAAGTTACGAACAATCTGTTCCTACTACCTTCATTCAGTGATTTCGCGCAGTACCCGAAGTTTCTTGAGAAAAAGTTTGAGAAAGAAGTGGATCGTGTGACGTACCTTTCTACTCTTCTCGAACCTTTAAAGAACGAGTTCGATTTCATTTTTGTGGACGTACCTCCCACTATCTCCATCTATACGGACTCAGCCCTCTATGCTTCTGATTTCGTTGTCGTCGTACTTCAGACACAGGAACGAAGTTTGCAGGGCGCTGAGGTATTCACACAGTACCTGCAGACGTTGCTGGATGACTATGATGCTGATTTTGACATTCTTGGAATCCTACCGGTTCTTCTTAAAAATGGTGCGGCAGTCGATATGGCAACGCTTGAAAATGCCAAGAATGTATTCGGTTCGCACAATCTATTTGAAGGCGTGATCAAAAACATGGAGCGTTTGAAGCGCTATGACATCACTGGGATCGTCGAGGAGGATATGCACGACAAACGTGTCATGGAGACATATGCAAAAGTCGCAGAAGAGTTCTTACAGCGTCTCGAAGCAGAAATGAATTACGTGGAACAGGGGTGAACGATATGTCAGATTTAATTCAAAAACCAGCAAAAAAACGCTTGCTGGACCGTAAAGGTGCAGCGGCTCCTCAACAAACATATAAAGCTGAAGTATCTGAAGACCAAACAGTGGAATCGAAAACCACGTCTCAGAAAGAAACCTCAAATAAACGAGCAGCTAAGAACTCGGTCAATATAGGGTCAAGCACTGTTCGTGTATCAAATCTCACAAAAAATAAATTGTCAGCGTTAGTGACGATGGGCAAAGCAGATTCAGCAGATGCTATCATTTCAACGATGATTGACGAGTATCTTGAATTACTCTCTTCAAATGAAAGGAAAGAATACGAGATGATCCGAGATGTTTTGATGATGAAGCAAAAGAAATAAAAAGGTAGTCCATGATGAACTGAACCTTATATATTAATGAACGAGCGTTCTCTACTGGAGCACGCTCGTTTTTTATGTGACCACAATTCGTCTAGATGTCATTAAGGTATATTATTTTGCTGGATGTCCAGCCACATTAATCTAACATAAATAACTTTTTAAAAACGGTATACATGTATACGTATATACAAATCTACATGTATACACATATACACGTATACAAATCTACATGTATACAAATCTACATGTATACAAATCTACAAATCTACATGTATACATTGAAAATAAAATAATCTGAATTGTGGCTTTAAACCAACGTTTTTAGCAAATCCTTAATTAGAATATTGTATACATGTATACAAATCTACATGTATACAAATCTACATGTATACAAATCTACATGTATACAAATCTACATGTATACGCGTATACAAATCTACATGTATACCTTGCTTTTTACGAGCATAAACTTGAAAAAAAGCTGTTGTTAAGCGGTTTCTTTTATGAAAACATAGGATTATGAAGTTCTTCCAGTAGGAAAAAATGGCATAAAAAAATCTGATAACCTGGCCGTTATCAGATCCAAATCATCTGACTTAGTAGTCAGACTGTGTAGTTAACAACGCTTCACCCTAAACCAGCCATCATGAATAGATTTGTAGAAACCTAGATTCCTAAAAACATAATACGATGAACTGATCCTTTTTCACGCGTTGTTCAAAAGAAAAACGTGACGAACAAAGGCGTCTTTCTTATGCAATCATTTTATCATTGTTCTTTCTTCTCGACAATGTTCATCGTATTTCAGAGAAATGGATACTCAACAATTTACGATGAGCCATAGAAAAGAAGAGAGGAGGATGCAGCATGGAAGTATTGAGAAATCTTTATCGAGACCAATTAACGGAAGCTCCGAAACGGGCCTCTCAGATCGAGAGAACCGGATACAGCAAAGATCTGGGATGGATTTTTGTCTGTCAGGAGTTCACACAGCCACGGGCCATCCGTACATACCGCTCACTCTTTGGGGCAAAGGAAAAATATACATATTTCACACCGAACACTTTTTACCGCAATGACCAACGTCACGCGGGCTCTTTGCGTTGGTTAAACGCCATGGTGATCGATATCGATGTCAAGACGACGCAGAATGCAGGGATGATTTTCCCGGATGTCATGGACCGGGTGACAAGCGCAGGTCTGCCGACACCGTCACTCGTCGTCAAGACGCCATCAGGTGGTTTTCATGTGTATTGGTACTTAAAAGAGCCAAGACGCGCATTCCCAAAAGTGGTAGATCATTATAAACGCGTCCAACGAATGATTGCTGAGGAGATGAGCGCTGACGTTCAAGCGATAGGCGCTGAACGTTGGTTCCGGCTGCCGACAGAAGAGAACACCATCTTCCGCTCAGCAGAACGTGTCTCCTTCGACGACCTTTGCGACTGGTTGAGCGAGCAACAAGAGAATCAGTCGAAGAAAGGAAACGTGGCGTTAGGATCGACCGACCTGTTATCTCATCCTGCGATTTTGAAGCTATTAGAAGGTGTTGAAGAGGGACAACGTGACAACACATGCTATACGCTTGCTCTCGTATACAAGGCTGCAGGATACGAAGAAGATCAAGCCTTGTCATCACTTTACTGCTGGAATGAAAAGAATACCCCCTCACTTCGTCAAATTGAGATTAAACGGAAAGTGAAAAGCGCTTTCAAGCCTGGTTCTCCGCTCGGTCCTTCATCGTATTGGATTGAGATGTTGTCTGGAATCGAGTTCAAGTATCAAATCTGGGAGACTGCAAAATCGCGCGAAGAGCGAAAATATAGCCATTTAACTGAGTGGACAGAAGACATTCTAATACTTTTACGTCAAAATAAAGGATACCTCTGTGGTTCTCAACGCGAACTTGCAAAAATGGTTACGTCTTCAGTCGACTCAAATAAACAATTATCATATACATCATTTAAACGATTAATTGAAGAATTAGTTGATCAAGGCATCGTATGTAAAGAAGTTAGTGGAAGCGGAAGAGGAGCAATTACGATAATTCGCTTGGTCATTAATGATAAGTTAATCGTATTGGACAATTTGCGCATAAAAAAAAATGGGCTCAACTCCAATACATTTATAGATACGGTGGTGGGTGGGTTTTTTGTCAGCATTACAGTATCTGAAATATGTCCACGTGATTGTTTAGATATTTTTAGAAGGGGTTCTTAGCTATGGATCTAGTTTCATCTGTAAGTAGTTCAAAATCTTTAGGTCAATATTTTACTAAACCTGAAGTGGTCGAGTTAATGCTCGATTTATTTGGTTATTCGCCTGAAAAAAAATTGTTTACACAATCTATTCTTGAGCCAGCTACGGGTGATGGCGTATTCTTGCTTTCCATTGTTGATCGTTTATTTGAAAGCTTCGTGAAAAATGAGTGCTTTACTACTAGTGGGAAGTTAAAGAAATCTATTTTTATGTCGGCCAAAACTGCTATTGTAGCAGTTGAATTAGATTCTAATACTTATTTAAGATTAACGCGTGAAGTCCAGAATTATTTGATTGAAAAAGGCATGGATATTCATCAAGCAATTGAGTTAAGTGAATCTTGGCTGGTTAACTCGGACTTTTTATTGTGGAATCGAAACTATGAGCTTCGTTTTGATTATGTTGTAGGAAATCCACCTTACATTAGAAATGAAAACATGGATGATTCGATAAAAAAACTTTATAGAGATTTGTATGTCACTTACTATGATAGAGCTGATATCTATGTACCTTTTATTGAGCATTCTTTGCTTATGCTGAAGCCAAAAGGGATATGTTCATTTATCTGTACAGATCGTTTTATTAAAAACAATTATGGGCGTAAACTAAGGAAGTTTATTACTGACTCTTATAAGGTTAAGTATTTTTTAGATATTCATAACTCAAGTCCTTTTGAAGAGAATGTTTCAGCATATCCTTGTATTTTTGGATTTTCAAGCGATGATTCACTTTCTCAAACTTATTTTGCTAAGTCTGATCATTTAAGTAGAGATGAAATAGGTGAAGTTAAAAATTTCATTTTGTTTGATCAGCCAACTCAATCAATTGAAAGCAGAATGGTTGATAATTGGTTTGAAGGTGAAGAACCTTGGGTTATTGATTTTGAGATCAAAGAAATTTTAGATGGTATAAAAATGCGTTTTCCAACGATCAGTAATGTTGAAACGATTGATTGTAAAATAGGTATTGCTACAGGGGCTACAGATTTGTTTGTCGTTGATGAAAGCATCGTGAACGACTATCAGTTAGAGAAAGAACTTTTAGTTCCTTTGATTACAAAAAAGCATCTAACTCCTGAAGGTATCGAATGGAATGGGACTTATACTATTCAAACTTTTCAAAGTAATGGTGAACCTATTAATTTAGACAATTATCCTAGACTTCAGAAATATCTTTTGCAGTTCAAAGAGAAATTGTCTAAGCGAGCTTTTGTTAAAAAAAATCCGGATAAATGGTTTTGGACAAAAGAGAAAGTTAGAGTTGAAGAAATAGAAAAACCGAAAATAATGTGGAAGGATATTGGTAATTCGACTAAATTTTTTGAAGAAAAAGGATGTTATTATCCTGAACATAGCTTATATTATTTATTAGTGGATGGTTATGATTCACGGTTACTAAAACATATTTTGAATAGTTTTATTGCGTTGGCTTTTGTGAAAGCATATTCAACAACCATGCGGGGGGATTACTTCCGCTTTCAGAAGCAAAATATTGAACAGATTTGTGTTCCTTTAGAAGTAGATAAATCTACAATAGATCAACTTGATAAAGCTATCGAATTAAATCAGCCTTCTGTTTTCAATTCGATTATCGCAAAAATATTTGGATTAGATGATCGAATTAAAAATTTACTTTTAAGCTATGTAGGACTAATTATTGACGAGGTGAAGACGTTGGAAATTAGAATTCCCAACCCAGATGATTTGAAAACAAGAGTCAGTGAATGTTTCAAACACTATGCAGATGTTCGAGAAGGTGGAACTCAACATGGTGCGACGATGGAAGCATTTGAACATGTAATAATTGATTTACTAGTGGAAAATGGAGTTGAACGTTCAGATATTATAACCGGGCGTAGTGCTACTGTTCCTGGTTATTTCAGAAGAGCAAAAGCATGGGATGTATTAATCAAAAAAAGAACTGAAAATGGACTAGTCTTAATTGGTGTAATTGAATGTAAATCACAAAAAGGTAGTGTCGGTAATAATTCTAATAATCGAGCAGAAGAAGTTGTCGGAAGTGGATATGACCTTAAGAAAGCTAATCAAAAGTTAGGATTAAGCGCTGTTAAAGTGATGGATACAGAGGGGACAGTATTTTTTGAAGAGCCATTTGTAGGGTTTGTATTCTTGTTAGGCCATGATTTTAAAAATGCAGGCGGAGACAAGAGACCGCAAAAGGTTGTATTTGATGTAGACAGTGCTTTTATTCCTACTGAGTCTGTGCCTATGAACTATAAGAGACGGCTCGAAATTCTTAATTATCGATTGATGGAAAGTGGTTTGTATTCAGCTGCCACCCTTGTACTCGAAGATCCTAATGTCGAGTCTGGTTTCACTGAACCTTCCGAACAACTTAGTTTTTATAATTTCATTGCCAGAATGCTAGGATCTGTAGTGCCCAAATACCATACTATCTCTTAAAGTAAGAGGCATTCAAAATAACGAATGCCTCTTACTTTTTTAAGTATTTATAAAATGTAGATCTTGAGATATTTAGAGTCTTTGTAATATCATCTACTGTCATCTTGGCTTCATACATCATCATGGCTCTGGCCATGACTTGTTCATCGATTGGTTTTCTTCCACCCATTCTCCCCCTGGCCCGGGCAGCCTGGAGTCCAGCGTTCGTACGTTCGCGAATCAATTCACGCTCCATCTCTGCCAACCCAGCCATCATGGTAAAGAATAATCGACCCGAAGCAGTGGAAGTATCTACACCTAGAGTGATGATTTGAAGATTGATTCCACGATCCTTCAAATCATCAATCAATTCTAGAAGCTTCTTCGTTGTTCTCCCTAACCGATCTAGCTTCCATACGACTAGGGTATCGCCTTCTCGTAAATAATCTAAGCACTTCTCGAATTCTGTTCTCTTTTTAACACTGGATGCCTTCTCTTGAAAGATTTTAGTACAACTAGCTCTTTTGAGTTCATCGAGTTGGGAGTCCAAGTTCTGATCGAGGGTTGACACTCGTGCATATCCAATTTTCGTCATGAAGCACCTCCGTTTGTTTGTTTATCCATTAATGGTAACAGAAAACGAACATTGATAAAAAGATAAGTTGATGGACAAAAGAGGTAAAATGAAAAGGGCTTCAAATAGCCCTTTTCATTTTCATGTGAATTAATAAACAATGATGTTTTTTTAACGTTCGTTTAAAATATATGTTTTTATCTTGCTATATTTTCGGGATAATTCATTTCGACCATATTAATCCAGTCTGCAACTTTAGTTAACATCTTTTGAACTTCTGTTTTTGATAAGCCCTCTTCTTCAGCTCGAATCCAAATATCCTCCATGATATTAGAAAGATTATGAGGGAACGAAATACTATCATGTTTTAAAACATAACTTAAAATAGGTTCTGCATCTAATCCGCCTTGTCCTTTTTGGGATAAACGCGAGACAAACCAACCTTCTTTGTTACGAGTTACCTTCAACAAATCTTTATGACCCCATCGTCGGCTGTAGATATTCATTTCAAAAGTAATATCAAGTGTGACATCTTCCGGATCGTCATTAGCACTAGAATCATCTAAATATTTTAGCAAGTCTTCAACAGTGTGAACATGATCATAAAAATTAGGATCTTCTGGAGATAGACCTCGATTATTAATCATATATTTATGGTGCTTTGGTTTTGGCTCTAACTGCATGTGCAGTTTGTGGCTAAGAGAACTCATTTGATTCATAATCTCATCCAAACGTTCGTATGGAATATTCGATCTTTCAAGCGAAAAAAACTTCATAGCTTCATCAAATAACTTTTTAATTTCCGCTTTCATCAATTCTTGATCGTGAGTCAAATTAACTTTCATCTTTATTCCTCCTACCAGTCGGTATCATGTAAAATATCAATCTCTTCTATTTTTCTGAAATATCTATTGTATTCAGATTCTTTAGAAGGTATAGAGAGATTGAAAACTCGATTTTCTTCTGAGTGAAGTTTAATCGGTTCATCTTTAGTTTCATGAAACAATGAGTTCTCATCCTTATCTACTAAATGAACTCTAATAGAGTTAATAATTATTTTCCTAGGAGTTGAATTGATGATTCTGACTTTTAAAATGACATTATTTGCATCACCCTTGATTCCTTCAATCCTAACTTCCGGATCATTTAGTCTGCGCTTCTCCGAGAACGATAACTGATTGATTTTTTCTAGAGATGTATCTAAGAATTCTGAGATTTTAATCGTTTCAGGAAATGAAAAATCTGGAACTATAAATTCAGATTGTAAAGAATTAAATAATTCGAGTAATCTTTCGCGATTATCTAACTTGAAAGACATTTGGCGAGGATTTATTGCACCATCAATATTATTGAAGTCGAAATTAGGTGTCAAAATTATAGAATAATCTTTTTCAAGAATCCAACAAGCACCCATTTCGTTTAAACATGCAGCACTTTTATAGTAGTTTTCAGACAAGAGAAAAATGACGCGACCTCTCTTTTTCATTTTTCCTGCTAAATAATCGTAGATGTCTCTGTCATTCTTTATATGATGGCCGGGTAAAGAACTACATACTATTGGTATTTTCAAAAAGCTTAAAAAATCCACCAGCTCTTTGACGTATGCCACATCTGCACTTGAATGACTAATAAAAAGTACTTCTGACTTGCTTTGATCATCTAAAAGATCACTCAAGCTATTCACCTCACAATACTTAGATTATTAAACTTAATTATATCAAAATCAAACTTTAAATAAGGTTCACTATATACATTAACGACTATTTTAAAAAAAGTCACAAAGAGTCTTCTAAATCCCCCAAAAAATAGCGTTACATCGTAAAGGGGGATTTAAAACTTAATTTTAGGGCTTCTCGACATTAATAATTGCATCAAAAGGAATATAAGTAACTTTTCCCTGTTAATATGCAAGTTCTATAGCTCGCTGTCCGATGAAAAAATCCCTAAAACTGCTTCACCTCTCACTTCTTAGACCGTGTCTCACATTTTTCAGCACGTTCTCATAGAACGACAAGGCATGTTCGTCAATGTCAGGCATGAGGAATGGGATCCATTTCAGCTCTTCCCGATTTCGAACAATTTTTATGTGATTCTTGATCCGTGCGTCCTGTTTCCGTACTCTAGCTCGCTGGTCGGCGGTGCAAGGGACGTCAAAAAAATGACGCGCCCTGCGGCCCGTCTTCCTTCGCTTTAGGCTCAAAGCAGAGCTTTTCGCTCGTTGGCTACGGAAGCCTGGTTCTCCGTGCGCTCTACGCATTTTTTTGAGGCTCTCCCTGCGGTCGCCCTTGCACCGTCTCCCGACGCTCGCTTCGTTCCCGTCAACAGGACGCACAACGGTGTTCGTTCTGAGGTCAGCTTATCCGAAAGGGGACAAACAAACATGGAACTCACATCCATCATCGAGGTCGTTCGTATCAAGCAGGAAATTCGCGAGGAGATGGTCGCGCTTGAGCACGCCACACTTCGTTCACCCGCATGTGCTCGGTCCATCGCGGCGCCATTCATCGCAGAGGACGACCGTGAAATCTTTTTGGTCATCATGCTCAATACGAAAAATAATGTCATCGGTGTCCATCGGGCGCATATCGGAAGCATCAACTCGAGCATCGTCCATCCACGGGAAATTTTCAAATGCGCTATCCTCAACAACGCAGCCTGCCTCGTCGTCTGCCATCAGCATCCGAGCGGAGACCCTACTCCGAGCCGAGAAGATATCGAAGTGACAGAGCGTTTATATGAAGCGGGACAGCTTATCGGCATCCCGGTGCTCGACCATGTGATACTCGGGAAGGAGGAATCGTACATTAGTTTGAAACAGCGGGGCTACATGGGGTGAATGGAATGGAGTGGGGCCGGGGTACCGGTCCCGGTCCGTCCGGGAAGGGCATGGAAGAAAAACGTGCGTTTTTCTTTTAAAAGATGGGCGACTCGCGTTGCTCTCGCGTGGATCCGCTGGGCGGATCCGGGAAAAGGAATGTTTTCGCACGACGAAAACGAGGGGACTCGTGCGAAGGCAGAGGAGGATGGTTCGTTCCATCTCGTGAGGGTGGCTGATTGTGATGAATCGATAGAAGATAAAAGAGTGCTTGTTTGAAACAACACTAGGGCTTACGTGTAGTAGCCTGAGATGCTACACAATCGGAGACGAAGTATCGTTAGGCTATCAAGAGGAGAGGATAATTGAGATGCAGAATTACAAACTAGATCAACAGACGATAGAGGAGATGACCGAGGTATTGCTTCGAGGGCTTCCCAATAAATTGAACGTTGAGAATGGGGAATTCAAACTCGTAAGCATGGACATCCTTTGTGACGTGAAAGAAGGAGTACGATTGACGCAGGCCACGATCTTCTTCAACACGGATACGCTTCAGGTACATAGTTGCCCATAAGTTTTTCCGTTATGTATACATGTAGATTTGTATACACGTATACATGTATACATTTTATAAGCATCATCTCTTTTGGTTTATGGACAAGGACTGAACTGTCTTTAGACGGGGAACAGGTTTATATAAAAATCGGAAAGGATGAGACGTGATGGACGACACGCGATTGGATGACTATGCGTTTAAAGGATTGGATCCGTTCGTCCGGACGGTGTTTTCGGAACTGATGGAACATCCGGAGTGGATACGTGTCGTCGACAAGGAACATTGCGTCGAGAAGGTCGTCCGTTTCGACGAGGGGCGAAACTCGCCTTACTTCAGGGTGCTCATCTATTTGGACGGGGCAGAGCGTCCGCGCAAGAAGGTGTATCTGCACGGGACATGGGTGGTGGCGGACGGTGCCGTCAGTTTCGTCGTCTCAGAGCTGTCGAGAGGTGTGTTCGAGTATGAAGTGATGCATGTGCATTGGCTCATCAAGTACCGATTCGAGGATTGGGGCGTGTCCGAGGACGGAGCGTGGGAGAAGGAATGGTGATCCGGGCTCATGCGTGAGCGTCTAGCGCCAGTAGGCGAAGTCGCTCATCGCACCGCTGCCCCCCTGACGGCCCGATAACAAGAGCTGCTGGCTTTTAGCCGCATCTCTATGTTCCTGGCCCTTTCTGACGGGAGGCACGGAGCGTAAGAGCAACGTCAAAAAGCAAGACCGTGGGCGCGTCTAACGCCACGCAAGGAACACCATTCGACCGAATGGTGTTTTTGGTTGAATTCAATCAGTGATTTGTGATCAATTCGAAGCCCAAAAAGAAATATGCTTACTTTAACACAATGATTATGGTATTATTTAATAAAATCATCATTGTGTTAAAAGGGAGGTTTATCATGTATACGATTGACGAGGCCTTTGAGATTCTATCGAAGAACAAGCTCACAAGCCATAAGGAGACCGTCCGGAGCTGGGTACGTAAAGGCGTGATTCAGGCGGAACCGCTCGAGTCGCGTAAAAAAGGATATCGGATCAGTGAGGAGGCGCTTGAACAGTTCATCAAAGAACGGATGCCTGAGGGGTTTGAACTGTATCCTGAGTCGGTGACAGGAGATGGTCGGGATGTCGTCAAAAATGAAGATGAGGCCCCGTATCACGTCGAAATCGATGTGACAGCGATCAAAGAGCAGGCTCGTGAAGAGATGTGGTACGAGCTTCTGGGTAAATTCGTCTTCGAGGACTACTTCGTTCTAAAGAAATCAGAGGTCAAGGCGGCTGTTCAGCATATGCGGTATTCAAAAGAGTTCGAAACCGAGGTGTGGGAACGTTGCTTGAAGCACACGTGGGGTCACGCAACACCGCGAGTTCCTTACCTGCTTGGTTATTTCATGTTCGAAGGAGAACGGATCCCTTTCAACAAAGATTTCGGTGGAAGGGACGAACAGATCATCTACGCGTTGATCGAGAAGATTCGCCTCGATAAAGTAAACGAAAGACACAAATAGGAACAAGAAAAACGTGTCTTCCAGAAATAAAGAACACGCCTTTTGGAAATAGAAGAACCATAGATGTTTCTTCAGCTGGTTTGATGTTTTTCATCTTTCATTCGGGTTTGTTTTTCTGTTATCTATTAAAGTCTTTGCACTTCTAGGCCTTCAAGTTTTTCTAATTTCAATTTGTGTTCATTTAGTTTATTTGTTTCAAATTTTATTAATTGATAGTCAGGATAGATCAAATTCTTTTTTAAATTCATTTCCGCTACGATTGCTTTTCCCCCTTGTACATGTAGAACAACGTATGATTTTTTAAGTGACTGATCAGTCATTACTAGATAATCCGATTCGTTATCAGCAGTAGAATAGCCGATTACAAAAACAGATAACAGAATAAAGGATACGTAACTCACTGCAAAAAGATATTGATAATTTTTTAACAAGAGATACATCATCAACAAAAAAAGCATCATTAAAAAATAATAAGGATTATAATCTGAAATCATTGCTATAAAAGCTAAAGCACATATTGCAAATACAAGTGTGAACTGGAAAATAAGATTATAAGATCTTGCTTTTGTAATTAAAAAATTTTTCGCACCTTTTAAGTAATTATTTTTTTTTATAAACTCTAAATGGAATGAAGAAAGCATTAATAAGATCAGTATAAAAACTAAGGAGTCTACGATGGTATTTAAGTTGATTTCTATAAATGACCTAGGTATGGAATAGTAGTGGAATTGTCCCCATTGAAAAATGTATGTACATAGATAACCTAATCCCGTAAGTGAAAAAATAAATAGAGCTTCGTGTTCTTTAATTTTAATCATCACAGGCAATCACTCCTATTTTTAGTAAAAATTTATATCTTGGTATTACCGACACTCAGATTTAAATGATAGAAAGTTAAGGGATGAATCTTTTAAATCAAGTTTTAGATAAGTCGGTAAAAACACCAGCATTCACAAAAAATACGACCTTGAGTACAGCAAGGTCGTAAGTAAAACTGAGAGATATTTGAGAGTAGGCACGCTAATAATTATTAGCATTTGTACTGTGATAGATTCTCTTGATCCAAGTATCACTATCCAATACGAGATATTACCTAGTATCTCTTACGTTATATTTTACACATTAAAGGTCTTTTACTTCAAGTTTCGAAAGTAATTTATTCAAATTGTCATTAGATATGTACAAAACTCCATTTTATGAAACGTCATTTGATAAAATGATGATCCGCCTTCTATTAAAAATTAGTTATTTTCAATGAGATCAACATGTTCAACGTCAAAGACCTTTGTCTTATCACGTATATACGTAGGCAAATCTACATACACATCAACCAATTATATCCTCTGCATCCTGACGATGCGCCAATCCTTCAAGTGTTGGGCTTCCATATGATTTGTGACCCGTTCAATCATTCTCATTTTTTCGCTCTGAGAAAAATTGAAGGCATCTTCCGACAGTTCCAACTCGACCTCCATCGTGACTTTGACCTTCTTTTTTCGTTTGTTGAATCGACGAAGCAGGTAATCCTCCAGTTCGTCGATGATTTCCGCGTCATCGATGCCATCAGAGGACTTCAAAGCGATGTTCAACCAAGGATTGAGTTGATCGATGTACTCTTCAAGTTCTCGGGGCGTCGTGTTTAAGTATGTCCAAAGGTGATCAAATCGTAATATGTCCGTCTTATGAAACAGTCTAATCCACTCTTGAAGTCTCATGAAATAACTCCTTTTTGATTTAAGTGTATCTCGTGTTACGGATGGTAAATAGTGACGAGTTTATGTACAAATTGAATGTGATTTTTGAAAACCTTACGATGTCACTTTAAGAGATAAAGTGCACTAATTTCAAGCTATACTTTGCACCGGAGTTGAGAAAAACCAGTAACCTTTAATAAAGATTACTGGTTTTATAATTATATATTTCATTTAGAAAAACTTCCGATAACGCAATGATATGTAAACTCATATTTACTCGGAGTTGTTACTCTTCTCCGTATTCAACAATTTCTTTTATATACTCGGCATCGCTCTCATCAATTTTATAAAAATCAATCTGATCCCAATTCTCACCCGCTCGGTCACCAATAATTGCATCATCATCAACAAACCATAATTTTGAATCAATTAAACCTACAGAAGCATATGGATTATTTAACTCGATATACATATCTGGATTTTCTATATCTATATTTGGATCATCAATCTCTTTCGCATTCAAGTAAATCATAATAAAATTATCAATAATAGTTGGATTTTCTGAATCAGCAAATTTTTTTTTGTGAATTACTTTGCTTGAATTTTCAATGCCCTCATAACTAATGTTTATTTCTTTCATAATTTCTGTCTTACTCATGTTGCCTACGAAAAAACCTCCCAAAAATACAAGTCCTACAATTACCAAGCTAATAATTAATTTTACTATTTTACTCATATAGATCCCTCCCTCATACTTATTATCAAAAACTTTAACCCAATACTTTTAGTTAGTTTAAATATACCAATTTCATCCATTTTAGACTATATAAAAATCAAAGCTTTTAGTTATTTATTCTTATATTTCATTCCGTTAGAGCGTTCGTAAAAGTCCTAATACTTTTTACGAACGTTCGTTAATATACATACGCTTTTAGATGCAAGATAACTGTTAAAATCAGTGCGGAATACGGAATATCAGTAGAAGTAACACTTTACGAGGTGTTTCAAATGAAACTCCGTTCATCAAAAGAAAACCATAATCATTTTTGTATCTGGTGGTGCTTAGTATTTAGAAGCTATTTAACAAATAGCGGATTATAATAAAGGCATGTTGGATAATTTTACAATAAACTTTAAGTGGAGTGATAGAAGATGAATAAATTGATTAAAATCGGGAGTGCCGTTCTGTTTAGTGGATCGCTATTGGTGTCGCCATACGGGGAAGCATCAGCCGCTGCGAGCATCAAAGTCCATTACATCGATGTCGGGCAAGGAGATGCCATCTACATCAAGATGCCGAGCGGTGAGGACGTCATCATTGACGGTGGGAACAAAGGAAAGGGCGATGCCATCGTCGCCTATCTTAAAAAGCAAAAAGTCGACGATATTGAGGTATTGATCTCGACGCATCCGGATGCGGATCATATCGGTGGATTGGACGAGATCCTAGATGCCTATCGTGTCGAAAACGTCTACGCGCCAAAAGTGAAACACACGACCCAAGCCTACAAAGACTTCCTTCAAGCCGTCAAACGGGAAGGGAAGACAATCAAAACCGCTCAGATGGGTGTCTCACTCCCGATCAAAGGTGTCAGTGCGAAGTTTGTGGGGCCGGTCAAATCCTACTCGGACAGTGACTTGAACAATTGGAGCGCGGTTCTCCATGTCACGTACAAGAAGAACACGTTCTTGTTCACAGGGGACGCGGAACACGTTGCTGAGAAGGACATGATGGCCAAGAAGCAGACGCTCCGGGCGGATATCTTGAAAGTGGGTCATCACGGTGCCAAGACGTCGACAAGTAGCACGTTCCTGAATACGGTCAAACCGAAGCATGCCATCATCAGCGTTGGGAAGAACAGCTATGGGCACCCGACGTCCGAAGTGGTGACAAACTTGAAACGTCAAAAAGTGAACATGCTTCGCACAGATAAGAATGGCACGATCATCATCACGGGGAACGGCTCGAGTTATGCCGTTAAAAAATCCAAGTGAAGCGACGCAGAGGAATCATCGACCGTTTTGAAGGAGACTTGGCTGTCGTCGAATTCGGAGAAGTGATGGAGAATATTCCAAAGTCAAGACTTCCTGACACGGTTAAAGCGGGTGACGTACTTTGGTTTTACGAAGATGGACGAGTTGATGTAGATGTAGAGGAAAAGCGACGTCTATCGAAAGAAATTGATGAGTTAATGGATGAACTTTGGGAGGACTAATCTTTATTCTAAAATGAAATAAAAAAAGGAGATGAATTTATGTATAAAGCGTTTAATTTGTACTTAGAAGAAAGCTACGAGAGATGGTATAGGGATGGAGAAGCGGTTTATCGAGATAGCCAGAGGAAAATCCATTCCGATTTAGCAAATTATTTACACAACGAAACTCATACTCTTAACGGTAATGCGATTGAGAGTGATTGGTTCCCCTTGCTTAACAACATTGATGTTTTTTTATCACACTCACATAAAGATGAACAACAGATAATTGGTTTCGCTGGATGGCTACATAAAATTTTCGGATTAAATGTGTTTGTTGATTCCTGTGTATGGAATCATTCAGAGGATTTATTAAGATTAATTGATAATCGTTACTGCTATGACAGTGAAAAAAACACGTACGATTACCACAAGAGAAATTATTCAACTAGTCATGTCCATATGATGCTGTCTATGGCACTTACGAAAATGATAGACAGATCAGAAGCCGTTATTTTTGTTGAATCTAAGAGTTCTATTCACGCTATTTCTGAAACGATAGATAAAACTACAAAATCTCCATGGATATACAATGAGTTAGTCATTACAAATTTAATAAGAAAAAGAGAACCTAATCGAAAAATGGATGTGATGCTTGAGAAGCGTGCACAATTTGAAGCGAATCAATTAGATATTTCCTATGATGTCGAATTTTATTTAAATAATCTCCTTCCTCTGAAAAAAGAAAACCTAAAGTTGTGGGAAGGATTTTACTCTAAAAATTTACAATCAGGGGTTCATCCTCTAGATGTTTTGTACACGCAATACGAAAAAAAGAACAGTGTATTACTAGGTTGATGAAAATTTCAAAGAGAAAAATAATATGTTGGAATTGAGGAGTGGTATAAATGCTAACAATTACAAGAGAAATGAAGATTTTTTTAAAAGACTACGTTAAGTCTATTCAAAACTCAAACGCAGCAATCTTTGCAGGGGCTGGACTATCTCGTCCTGCAGGTTATGTAGACTGGAAAGAACTTTTAAAAGACGTTGCGGAAGAGTTAGGATTAGATATTGATCAAGAAGATGACTTGATTACTTTAGCGCAATATCACGTTAACCACACAGGTGGAAGGGCAAAAATCAATCAAATTTTGATTGATGAATTCACTAAAAATACTAAACCCACAAAAAATCATTACATTTTATCTAACATACCGATCGAAACATATTGGACTACTAACTATGATCAATTGATTGAAAATTGCTTGGAGAACAAAGGTAAAAAAGTAGATAAAAAAATCACTGCAACTAACCTTAGTCATACTGTTAAAGGTAGCGATGTAACTCTATACAAAATGCATGGTGACAGTAGTTTACCTAATGAGGCCGTGTTAACTAAAGACGATTATATAAGCTACGATCAAAATCGTTTACTTTTTAAAACTGCTCTACAAGGGGATTTAGTATCGAAAACTTTTTTGTTTATCGGGTTCAGTTTTGATGATCCTAACCTGGATCAAATAATAAGTCGATTACATAGTGTTTTGAAAGAAAATCGCCGAACACACTATTGTTTAATGAAGAGAATAGATGAAACTTTCTATAAAAAAAGTGAAGACTTTCAGTATGCTCAAATAAAACAAGAGTTAAGAATACAAAATTTAAAACGATACGGTATAAATGTAATTGAACTAAATAAATATGAAGATATTACAGAACTTCTTCAAGCTATTCTAGCGCTCGTTAATCGGAAAAATGTCTTTGTTTCAGGTAGTGCTAAAGAGTATGGTGATTGGAGTGAAGAAGATGCTTTTGAATTTAGTACAGAGTTAAGTAAAGCATTGATTAAAAATGGATACAGTGTTGTATCTGGATTTGGATTAGGTATTGGAAGTTGTATTATTTCCGGTGCTTTAGAAGAATTATATACTAGTCATACTGATAGAATAGAAAATAGACTCATAAGTAGACCTTTTCCTCAAACAACTACTGGGAAAATGAATATTCGAGAATTATGGACGAAATATCGCAAAGATATGCTTTCAAACGTGGGTATAGCTATTTTTATTTTCGGAAACAAACTTGAGAATGGAGAAATAATTGACGCAAGTGGAATGGTGGAAGAATTTGAGTTGTCTATAGAAAATGACATTATCCCTATCCCCATAGGAAGTACTGGATTCACAGCGAAAAAAATATGGGATAAAGTTATGGGTGATTTCACAAAATATATTGGAGACGAAGAACTAAAACCATTATATGAAAAACTGAATGTGCATACTTCTCAAGAAGAAATGATCTTAAATATAGTTGAAATACTAAATAAGTTAACAAAAAAATAATAGTCAAAAAGAGAGGCGGAATACCTTTTGGCGAGAAAAACTTTTATATCTTATAAATATTCAGAAGCAAGATTGCTGCGAGATAAAATTGTGGAGTCTCTTGATGATGACGTTAAATACTATCGTGGAGAAACAAGTATCTCGCCAAATTTATCTGATCAATCGACTAGTTACATTAAGAATCGATTAAAAGATATGATTTATTCTACTTCGGTGACTATTGTAATTATTTCACCAAATATGAAGCAGAGTAATTGGATTGATTGGGAAATTGAGTATTCACTTAAACAAGTTAAGCGTGGCGATCGTAGATCGGGAGTGAATGGAGTTCTCGGCGTTGTGATGAAATACAATGGTGGATATGAGTGGTTAAGACCCGAAAGCAACAGAGCAGACGGTCATACCACTGTCCAAACTAATAATCAGTTTCTATATGAAATCATTCATAAGAATAGGTTTAATGAGACTCATCCAACTTACATTTGTCCAGACTGTAAAACAGTCGATCCTTGGAGTGGCTCCTACATTTCTTTAGTGAATGAAGAAGCGTTTTTAGCAAACCCCAATTATTATATTGAAAATGCGTATTCAAAAAGTCAAAATCTATTAAAATATTCTTTGTTCAGAAAAAAAACAATATAAACTATAAAACTCTCCCGCGAATGATTTAACTTCAAAAAGAGAGAGAGTTATTGTGTGGTTACACAGCACATCAAACTTTGGAAATGTCAGAATCAACTTAGTCGTTCAATATTCAACAGATTGGTTCTTGATAAAGACTTCTTTTCGTTATAAAGCAACACCTTATGCCAGCTCTCTTCAAGATGTTTTAGGAGTGGCTTTTCAACTTTATTGTTTTTTTCCAAATCATGAAGAGGATGGACGGTTTTTTCGGGATCAAAGTGACCGCTGATCAATGGTTGATTCGGTAATGCGATTGTGTAGGCGACCAGTGCGTCTTCACTAAAGTCGTGATTGTTTGCGACACCGAACTGTTGAAATCCAAGACCTTTACCATGAATATACATGAGCGGCTCATCGACACGATCTATCTTCAGGTTCGTCTTGAGAGCCGCTTTTGCGTTCAAGTAAGGCTCTACTTCTTCTGGGAACACGTTCTGTACAGCATGTACCCGCTCATAGAGATTAAGATCAGCGTCTTTCCATCCCATGCGACGGTCCATCTGTTCGATGTATTCAAGCGGATTCTGTTCTTTTTGTTGATCTAAGATATGGACCTTCTCGAGATGAGACTCGATATGGTCAAGGAAGGTCGCGGATGTCTGATGGACCTCCTGCAACAGTTGTTCCTTGTCGAGGAGTTCCTTGTCTTTCGTCCAACCGGCCAAGTAAGAGAGCGAGAAATCGTCCGTCGGGAAACCGAGTTGATGTGAGACGACATAGGTGACCATCTCGGCCTGGAATTCTTTCTCTGGTGCCGTGAGCGGTTTGTCTCGTTCGAGATTCCGCTCTTGGTTGTGCAGCTCCGCGTGAGCGAGCTCGTGGATCAGGACAGTGATGTCCTCGATCGACGTGTTCCGTGGGTTCAAGGCGATTGCATGTAGCTCCGGATAGTAACAACCCTTCGCCGTCCCGATCTCGCCGAGCGGTTCCTCCAATAGCGTCACATTCCGGGCATCCGCGAGCGTCGTCAAAGCTTCACGGATGCCTTGTTCGTTCTCGAACCCGCCGTCCCGGTGATACCGTTTGAAGATGTCCGAGACCTCGATCCCTTTCTCGCGCGCATTGGTCTGCGTATACTCGAACACATGGCCGATTTTGAAATACATCATCTTGCGTGACGGGATTCGTCCTTGTTTGACGCCGTCTTTGACCGGCTTCGGTGCCTTGCTGAGCGGCACCCATTCATCTTTGTGCAAGGCGTACGTCACCGGGCTTGGGACGAATACTTTGATGCCACGCTCACCTTTTTGGACCTGTGTGCCTTACTTCTCCCAGAACTGATAAGAGCCGACCGCGACCGCGCCGGGGAACTGGGATTCAATTAAGACCGCATTCCGTATCGAGTATTGATGGAACTTGCCGAGGAACTGGAGATGCTCCCGGATTTTTTCCGGACTCTCAAAATAGCTGTCGATCTGTTGTCCCATCTGTTCGGTCAATGCCTCGAGCTCGGCTCTCCGTTCTTCGTTCGTCTTCATCTTGGCCATCGTGTCAGACTCCTTCCTTCAACAAGTCGGTGACAGATTCTGTAGTATCCGTGAATTCGTTCAGTTCACGCTCGAGTTGTGGCGATGATTCCGGGATGTCGAGTAACAGCCGTGTCCGCTCGAAATTGACGGGAAGCAAAACAATCTCGTCTTGCGCGATGGCGGTTAAAAGTTGGCGCTCAGAAACGGACATCGGAATGGCGTACCGTTTTCCATAGATGAGGACCGTGACGGTATCGGATTGAAGCGTCAACAGTTGTCTCATCGTGAAGGGACGGTCAAGTGGTCGCATAAGGTTCATCCTCTCTTAAAAGTTATCGTGTCCTTCTTCTGTTTTTGATGCTCGATACGTTCCTGGACGACATGTTCCGCCGTCTCGATGAACGTCGGTTTGAATTGGTCCGTCGTCATGATGTCTTCGATACCCTCGGTCTGCATGAGCGCCTGCAGGAGCTCTGTCAGGATCTGCCCGTGACGGTCGGAGCGGTTCGCAGCGAGCCGGATGCGCTCGAGTTCCGTTGATATCTGCTCGTCCACCAACTCCTCGATATGACGGGAGACCTGCGCGCTGATCGAGCGAGTGAGGAACTGCATGTCCCACTTTTCATCGGCCAGTTGTCTATGTTCTTCTGTGATATGGTCGATGACCTGACCAAGATGGCCGAAACGTTTGTCGTCGGCGAACTCCTCCAAATACGCGACCGTCTCCGGCTTTAATCGAAGCCGGATCTGTCTCAACTCTTCCATCGTCCTCCCTCACTTTCCATATTCGATGTCCCGTTCCAGTTGTTCGAAAGCACGTTGATTCTTTAAATGTTCGAACTCGTCGTTCATATGCCGCTCGATCCGGTAGAGTGATTCGTTGAAGATTTTTTGTTGGTTGAATGCACGTCGGACCGGATGTTTGCGAACTTCATTTTTCTCAACTGTCCCTTGTTCTTTTGACAAGTCTCGCATCTCGGAGAGGATGGCGTTCCCCATCCGGGTGTATAGGTCCTGGTGCTTCGTCGTCCGGTAACGTTCGGCCTTCTCCGTGTCTCCGTAGCTGCAACGATGAAATGCGACCTCCTGTTCAAGTCGCTCATTGAAGGCTTGGAACTCCGATTTGAAGTGGATATCGATATAACGATCGGTCAGACAATCGAGTGACTCACGTAGCGGCTGCATCCCGTTCGTGTTGTAGCGCCACTGGCGTTTGTCTTCCGGTAACCGCTCATAGATGTCCTTGAACTGGCGGACGAGCTCGGGATGCAGGACACGGTTCGGCAGCGCTTGAATCTTCCGGTTCCGTTTATGGGCGACCAATTCGTCGCGGATGAACGCGTTCAGTTTCTCCTGTTCTTTCGTCCGGTCGGCGAGGGAGTGGATGACTTTCGACTTCATCAGCTCGATTGATTTCGGTTTTCGTTTGCCGCGCTCGCGCATGTGGCTCGTCTCGACGATGGCGACATGCACGTGGATGTTGTCCGTATTGTAGTGCACGGCGCCGGTCCAATAGGCGTGAACCATCTTTTCTTTTTGGAGCATCGAATCGACCGCGTTCCGCGTCGCCTGGATCAATCGCTTTTCGTCAATGAGGTCGTCGTGGAGCACGCCGGTCTCGCGTAGCCAGGCGTTGTCGAACGAGATGACGTCCTGCCAGAGGATGCTCCCGTTCTCTTGCGCGTGTTTGAAAATATCACGGACGGCGCGACGCTTTTCGTCGTTCAATCGGTCGTCCTCGCGGGTGAACAGACCGCTCGACTTCGTCTCATCTTCCATATAATCGTGGTACGTCTCGAACTGTTCGTGGCTGTCTTTCGCGTCCGGACGGTTGATGTAGTCGAGGTACGTCGTGTAGCGACGCGACTTCTTTTTCGTACCCGGCACCTTGAACTTCGACTTGATGACGACACCCGGCGTCTCACGCATCCTGCATCACCTCGTTCAACAACCGGGTCACTTTGGCGAGCTCGTCCGCGCTCCGTTTCAGGTGGAGCGTGTTCGTCTCGAGCTGTCGTTCGAGTCGCTCGACTTGCGTCGATTGGATACCGTTTGCGCACCAGGAGGCGAGCAGTTCTTTCAAATATTGTTGCCGGGAGCGGTTGTGTTCCTTCGCCCATTCATCGATTTGTTTCACGATGACGGGGTCGATGTCGCGGAGTAACAGATCCATCTGCCTGACCACCTTTCTAGAGGGTGCATGTTACCAACGTCCGAAAAGTTCGTTCAAAGAGCATAAGGGGAAATTGCTATCACTTGTTGTGATAGCCCAGGCAGAGCCTGGGGTTTCCGTGATATCACCAAAAGTCCGAAAATGGCACGAAATGTGCCAGTGAAACCAGCAATTTGGCACGAAATGTGCCATTTAAATCGATAGTTCCCGGAGCCGGACGCGCAATTTGTCGTGCTTTTCTTCGAGCGCTGCGACCGATTGTTCGAGCTTCTGGATCTCCAGTATGAGCTCATCACGCTTCCGGCCGAGTTCGAAGATCTCGTTCTCCTGTTCGACCTGTTCGTCGAGCGAGAGGTAGGGGAGTTCGCCTTCGAGCTCCTCTTCGTCACGGTCGAGCCGCTTGATTTGTTGTCGTTGCGCCTCAACCGACTGCTGCACTTTTTCTAACTGGCGCTCGGTTTGCGCGAGCTCGTCCTCGACGAATTGTCTCGTGAAGGTTGTCTCGTCAGATGAACTGTGGTTCGCCTGTTCGATGGTCCGATGGTCGGCATAGAGTGACGTCAAAAGACTGTTCTCCCGTTCCTCGGGTGTGAGTGCATCGATTGATTGTGAATCATTCATCCCATAGATTCGGACGGCGAGCTGGTCGAAGTCGTTCGGCACGTCTTTCAATTCGAGTACGTATTGGTCGTTCCGTTCGTACAGCATCGCAACTTCCTTCTCAGAATCCAGACGTGCCTTATAGACGTAGCGGAAGAGATGATTGTTCGTATTACCTGGGGTCTCATCGAGTGAGAGCCGGACGCGCATTGTCCGCTTTTCCGTGTCATAACTCCAGGCATGGAGCGTCACGGTCTCCCCGTTTGAGAGTCGGATTGGTTCGTTGATCGGCGTCTCATTGACCGGTGATTCTTCGGCAAAGAAGAACGATGAGGTTCCGAAAAAGAGGAAGCCCATGACAAAGAATACGCCGAGTCCAAGGTAGAATCGGGAGATGTTCTGGGTGAGGCGTCGTCGCGTTTGCCGCCGCATCTAAATCCCTCCTTCCGGTGTCAGGTCTTCCATCTCTGTGACGACCAAACGCCCGTCGATGGACTCGAACGTCAAAGCCAACAGTTCTTGCGTCGTCTCTTCATAACCCGTCTCGGTGATCAACAGGTCTTGTTCGAACCGCACGAGACAATCTTCCCCGGAGACAGAAGGGAACACTTCGATGTCGCGGACGGTCGTCTCGAACGTGCCGACGTCGCTGCCGTCCGCGGCGAAGAGCGTGGTCGCGAGTTCTTCCGACATGACGTCCTTCGCCTGTCGTTTCTGGGCCGTGTAACTGTCCTTCGTGATGGTAAAGGCATACTCGACGAAGCGTGTCGCGCGTGTCGTCAGCTCCTCCATTCGTTCCGTCTCCTTCGAAGCGACGACTTGTTCGGTGTCCGCTGACGTATCCTCGGAGGTTGCCGATTCAAGGGAAGTGACGCTCTCATTTTTCGTCTCACTAGGGTCTGAAGTACTCATGACAGCCGTCGCTTGTTGATAGAAAAAGGCGTTCGCTGCGAGTGAAATAAGAAGCAGTACCCCGAACAGATACGCGAGGTGACGTGCGGTGAAGTTCATTCTTCCTCCTCCTTTCCATACATCCATGACTCACAATCCGAAGACCGGGGCGGGGTCGATATGACCGGACCATTCGCTCGTCTTGATCTCGAAATGCAGATGGTTCCCGCTCGAGCGGCCGGTCGTGCCACAGTACCCGAGCGCCTGCCCGGCGTCGATCTGTTGCCCGGTCTGGACGCCGAGACGACTCAGGTGCGCGTACGCCGTGATGTAATTGTCGTGCCGGACCTGGACGAGATTCCCGTACGGTCCGCGGTTCCCACTATAGATGACGGTGCCACTTTTGACCGCGTGGATCGTATCGGACGGGGTGCAACTGAAGTCGATCCCGGTGTGGTTGTCCCGTTGTCCGAAGACGACGCGCCACCCGAAACGCGATGTCACGTTGAGCGGGATGGCGAGCGGGGAACGTAACCCCGACAACAGTTCTTTCGTAATGACACCATCGGCGACGGCGACCGGCGCAAGATATTTCAACACCGCGTCGACGTATTCGATGTCCCCATAACAGGCACCGTGCTGGACCGCGCTCGGACGATGACAGCGGTAGATGCCGGTGTGTTTCACGCGTTGGTACATCATTTGGGAGAATGAGATGGCGAGCTCTTTCGAGTAGCGCCCTCCGTTCTCCTGGACGTACTCGATGAAACCGCCGCCGAAGTTGTAGCTCTGTAGCGTGAGCTGCACATCACGGTTGGCCCGTTCGAAGACGGAGGCGAAGTGCTCGACACCGTGGACGATGCTCTCCTCGGGGGAGGTGATGCACCCGATCCGTCCACACTTCGATTCGCTCGCCTGCATCGGGTCGTTCCCGCGTCCGCCGCTCTCCTGCATCATGAGCGCGAGTACGAGGTTCGTCTGTTCGGCCAGTCCGTGCTTCGACAGTTCCGATTCGACCAAGCCCCGATATTGGAGCACCTGGTCGCTTACCTGTAGACCTCCTGCGGTATTGAACGTGACGTCGGTCGGTTGTTCGTTCTGGACACCTGTGAGCGTGTCGAGGATGCCGACAACGAGGATGACCAGGAACAAGACGAGTGCCGCGATACAAAGCAGGATGAGTCGCCACTTGAGCGTCGCGAGCTGCCATTTCGCTGTGACGGCGAAGCGGACCGTCCGTTTCGCGGCCGCCCACATCAGGCACCTCCACCGAACAAAGCGAGTTCCTCGGGCGCGACGTCGACGTCAAAGATGAGGTTCTGCACGCCGGAAATGCTGAGGACGACACGCCCCGTCTCGAGCGAGGGGATGATCCGCATCTCGGAATTCGAGAGTTGACCATCAAACACCGTCTGGATGATTGGGATGCTTTCCGCGTCCTGTTCGCCGATAATCTTGTATTGCGTCAATTGGAAGAGCGACTTGACGTTCTCGGCGTTCTCAGACTTCGATCCGGCCGGCACAAAGTCGGTAATCAAGTGTGACACGAAGAAGATGCCGCCGAAATACTTGCGCGCCTCGCGCATGCAGCGTTGCAGATACAGGATGGCCGGTTGCGCGATGTCGCGCGTGTTGATCAAGTGGTGCGCCTCGTCGATGACAATGAGGTACTTAGATGCCTCTTCGGTCCGGAGCACGCCCTGGTTGTAGGCTTTCAGTTGACTCGAGCCGTTGGCGATCATCCCGTCCCACAGCATGTTCATCAAGGAGAACACCTGCGCTTGGAACACCTCGTCCCGCAGGCTCGTCAGGTTCCGGAGCGGGAACGACACGATGAGTTCTTCGTCGAACCGGTCGATCGAGGAGTGTCCGTCGAAGATGTTGCCGTAGTTATGGACGAGGTTCGTGACGGCAAGTTCAATATTCTCGAGGCGCCGGACGCGGTTCGGGCTGATCGCTTCCTTGATCGAGGTGCGCGTGTCGTCCGTGTAAAGCTCACGACGCACGAGATGTAAGAAATCGGAGAACGTCGGGTACCGGTTCGCCGGATGCGTCGTGATCGGCAGTTCACCTTGTTCGTCCCAGAGTCCGTGCCGGACGTACAGGTCCCGAAGCAGGATCTCGAACTCGTTCGTCTCTTCCTGTGTCGCCGCCGGGTTGATGTAGTGATAGAACACGGCCATCTTCGACAGGTGCTGCATGAACGAGAGCGCCTCGTTGGCGCTGCCGTCATTGTGCGTCACCGTCTTATAGACATGGAGCGGGTTGATGAGCCCGGCCGACCCGTCGAGCGCGATCTCTTTTCCGCCGAGCTGACGCACGAGGTCCGAGAACTCGCCTGTGACGTCGAGGATGCGGATTTTGTTGCCCTTAATCGCCTGATCGAGTACCGTCTTCTTCAATAGTGTCGACTTTCCTGATCCCATCTTGCCGATCATGAGCGCGTTATAGAACTTGCGCTGCTTGTCCTTGTGGAACAGGTCGAAGATGACACTTCCGTTCGTGTCGGTCGTCCCGTAATACGTGCCCGTCGCGTCCTGGAGCGACGTGAAGTGGAACGGGTAGCCGCCGGCGATGGAGAGGGACGGGATCTCTTTCCCACGGCGCCGGTTCGGTAGTCTCTGTTGCTGGTCATAGCTCGTGAACAGGCTCTGCCATTCCCATTCCTGCTCGTTTAGGAAGATCGTCGAGCGGAAGTTCCGGGCCTCGAGTTCTTCCATCACTTCCTGCACTTTCACCTCGAGCGCGTCGAGCGTCTTCGCCTTCACATAGAGACGCAGATGCAGATATTTCATCGTCTCGCCCTGGGTGATCTGTTCATAGAGCTCGTTCAGCTCCTTGTAGGTCTCCCGGGCGTCGATGCGGTCGATGTTGTCCTTCGCGTTCTCGAAGCGTGTGTTCTGTTCGGCCATCGACTTGTTGATGGTCTGGATGATCTCGCGTTTGTCGGCCGTCCCGATGTCGAGCGTCGTCAAAACGCCCGGCATGTTTAAAATCGGTTCGAGCCAGTAGTCATAGACGAGCGACTGATATTTATAAACATGGAGACAGGACAGGTAGCCGTCGCCGAGCCGGACGAAGTTGGCCTCAAACCGAATGCCACCCTGCGGCTGGATTTTGCCGATAAATTCGGGATTGTAGCCTTTCTCGATCTTGACGGTCTCTGGGTCCTGTTGTTTGAACAACTTGTCACGCAGACGCTGCCACATGCGCGTCACTCCTTTCTTCAGGCGTCGAGTTGCGGTTTCGTGTTCGGGTTGTTCAGTTGATAGAGCACATGGATTTTCTGGTCGAGCGTCAGCTCGCGCATCGGGTTCGAGCGACGAAGCAGTTTATAGAGATGCGTCTTGCGTTCCCGTAAAGTCCGCTCGTCATCTGCATAAAAAAAGAGGAGGTAATCGCGATTGGTGCGATGCTCCTCAAGGTATTCGAGCTCCTGCTTTTTTTTGAGTAAAAAGGGTAGGTAGGCCGGTGTCTGATTTTGTCGAATCTGTCGTTCGATGCTGATTTTCTGCCGTTCGAGACTGAGCGGTGTGTTCAGCGGCACGACCTTAAGCGGGTGCGTGTACGCCTGCAGGAGATAGGCGAGCGAGAACACGTCATGGTCTTTTTCCTCCTCGTTCAGTGAGTAGATGTCTTTCGAGGTGAGTTGGACCATGTCGAGATAGGTCCCGTCGCGCATCTCGAACGACTCGGTACCAGTGATGTCGACGACCGGCATCAGTTCGGCGACCGTCGGTTTGACAACGACCTTGTCTTTGACTTTCCGTTTCTCGACCACGTCCTGTTCGTCGAGCCAGGTGCCTGTGCGTCTCGGTCCCTGTAGCGTGTCATCGATAAACGCCATCTCAATCACGTCCTTTCGTGTGCGCGTCGAGCGCGAGATAGGTGTCTTTCCGTTTGGTGAGCGCGTAGTAGAGCGCGTGGACCATCCGCTTCTGCGGGTTCGTCGCCGGTCGCATGACCATGAACAGCCCGAAGACGACGAGGAAGACCGTGAACGGGATGTGTAGCACCGACGGGATGAGCGGGAGCGTCACGAGCCGGAGCACGATGAGCCCGACGAGGAACAGGAAGTCGTGCAAATAGAGCATCTTGTTGATCCTCAGTTCGGTCGTGACCTCGTTCGGGATTCGGTATTTGCGCATGGGTCATCACTCCTTCTTCTTGATGCTGTCAGGTTTAGGCGGCGAGGTCGGATAGATCCGTCGCGACTCTTCATGGTTATGAGTATGGCGGTGCGTCTGGGTCTCGCGCACCTGTTCGATGACCTCGGTCTCGACGTCGAGCACAGTGTCCTGATGGATGGTCCGTCGGGCGCGTCCTTGGCGTTTCTCTGTTGCCGGATCACTTGAATCCGTCGTAGATGACGAAGACGGGGATGAATTGTTTGCGTGTGGTGCCTCATGAGGTGTCGGTGACGTCGATTCGTTTTGACGATGGGTTGGTCCAGATACTTCATCGATGGACCCGGTGACCGGTTGGACAGTTGACGAAGTAGGGCTTGGAGACTGATTAGAACTTGAATGATCGTGAATCGATTCTGGTCTTTGCGTCTCCGGTGGCGTTGGTTGATGGTCGGTTCCACGTTCAGCATTTGATTCAGGGTTCGTCGCATGAATCGATTCGGGAGATGTGCGGCCCGACGCTTCATTTAATTGTGGAGAAGCGTGTGCTTCCAGTTCGAGTCCTTGACCGTTGTTTGGTTGCGAATCGTTCTTCGGATTTGTCGGTCTCTCTTGGTCTGTCTGCGTGCGACTAGCGGTTTGATTCGCCTGACCGAACCCATCTGAATCGGTTTGACTCTCGGAGTCCGCTCTCTGTGGAGCTTGGTTCGCCGCACTAAGCGGTGAACCGTTCTGCGGCATGGCGCTTGAATCCATCCGTGTCGTCGCGGCCTCATGGAGCGATGGCATCTTCTGTGCGCCTTGTGTGGAACGTGCGACCTTCGAGACCGCGTGGATACCGGCCGAGGTCACGCCTTTCCCGGCGGCATAGGCGCCGAGCGCGACACCCCAGCCCCGTTTGAGCCCGGCATCGATCCCGAATAGCCGCTCGACCATGTTCGGCCCGTCGATCAATGCGACCGAGAAGGCGATGAGGGAGATCAGATAGGCGAACCCGTCCAACGTCTCCGCGAGATAGGCGGTCCCGATCGTGTACAGTTTGATCGAGACGAAGATCAGGATGATCACGAGGAACGTGTTCAAAATGCTCTGGATGACCTTCTTCGTCTTTTGACCACTGTGAAGGTCGGCCGGTGCGACGAGAATCGCTAAGACATAGTTGAAGGCAAGCTCGAACGAGAGACGCGCCAGTTTATAAGCAATGGAAAACAGCGTGAAGCCCATGATCCCGAGCGTCACGAAGATGGTCAACCAGTTCGGCTGATAGCGGTAGTAATACTGGTTGTTCCATTCGACACCTCCTTGATCGAGTTTCGTGGTTCCCATCGTTTCACCATTCCAGGTTAGTTTGGACTGAGAGATTTGTTCACCAGTACTTCCCAAGCGAAATTCATTGCTATCGAATCCCTCGTTGATATCGATATTTCGTAAATGGCTTTGAGGCAGAGAGTTCAAAGCCTCACCTTCCAAACTGGGAAAATCGTTTCGGTCATATTCAATCAAGTCATGAATGTTTTCTCGTAAAATCTGATTTGATATCGATTCACTGGAAGAATTTTCGTCAGAGTTTTGAGTTGTGAAATCAATCGCAGTATCACTAAATTCACTTACTTGCGTCATTGTTGGGGATAAGAGTCCGAGAATGAGCAATGTGATAAACAGATTGATCAAAAATCCTTCTCGATCAAATTTCTTTTGAAAAATGATTAGGTAACCCGTAAATAGGAAGCTAGCAGCTAAAAGAACGTACAAAAAAGGTTGAATCGTAGAAACGAATTCAACCACTTGAGAGTTATTAAAAAATGTTTTCGTTAGTAATATGCTGTCAGTCACTTTTTCAAGTCCATCAATCAATACTGCTAAGCCACGTACTAAAATCCAACCCATTGAGCGGAGGGCATCCAGTACCAGTGTACTGAGACTAAGGATATCAGTGAACTCTTGTAGCTTATTTACGACTTCGTTATCACCCATAGAATCCCTCCATTCAGAGGCTATTTAATGAAGTTAGTGACTTGGTCTTTTAATTCATCTTCTGTAAGGGCAGATACATTTAATTCACGACTAATTTCACCATCAGTCATCTCGTACAACCTGCCACCTTTAAATTCAGGATGTTCTTGGGTAGAACGTTCTTCAAGATCTTCCCCATTAGGCTGAAACGGATTGAATAAGAGAACGTCTTTCTTTTTTTCCGTGGCGACTTCTCGCACAGTATCAACGTAAGCCCCTTCATTACCTTGACTATCGCTGTCTACAAGAACGTATGCACTTTCTTGGCCAGTTTTAATATCTGCAATTTCTTCAACAGAAGTCGTAGAAAGATAATTCGAACTCTCGGCACCACACGATGCTAAAAGTAACGAACTCCCGAGTAGGACACCAATCAAGATTTTCCTCATAACGTTTACCCCTCCGTCAGACGATTTTCCCCTTCAATAGATCCGCGACTTTTAAGTTGACGCGGAAGTCGAACTTATCTATTAGTGTAACAGTTTTCGGGGTGTCTGAGGTGTCGTCCTGATAGACGGTCAGAAAGCCATCGGTCGTTTGGATATTGAGCACGTCGCCCCGTTCGAGGCGGACGCGTTGCGTCTCGATGATCCTCGCGACGACACGCAATTCGTTCTGGATTCGCTTCTCTCTCGCACTCTCGGCCATGGGTTCGGCCTCCTCTCTACGGTGTACCTTGCTTCAGTTTCTCGAGTCGCTTCGCGATCATCGTGCTCAAAAAGCTCTTCTGGCTGTCGGTGACGTCGTAAACTCCTAGTTTCAGGTTCGTCTCGAACTCAGGGAGGGACATCCCACCGATGTCATGTCCTTCGAACATCGAGCGGAGGATGCTGTCCTGCAGCACGTCACGTACCGTGAGTGGCTTTTCTTCCTGATTCGATGGAGCGTTGATTTCCGTCTCGTCTTCTTTCTTCGTGAAACGGATACGGATCTGTTCGAAGTTGAGACCGGCGTGACGGCAGGAGATGTCGATATCATGCAGGGAGCGGTCCGTGTCGAAGTCGTCCGCCAGGTATTCGTAGCGGTACTTCATCGCCGTCTTGCCGCTCAGGAAGATCGGATACGACTGGATGCGTCGCTTCTTCGTGTCCTGACGCTTGATGACACGGATGATAAGCATCTCACCTTCTTTTAACCCCATGACTTCGGTCGCCGTCATGAGCCGACGGCCGTCCACGTTCTCCGTCTTCGATTTCTTGAGCGAGAACGTCTGTCCGGACCGGGAATTCGTGACGATGGTCGCCTCACCGAGCTTCTTCGAGATCAGTTCGGCGGTCGACTCGTCTGCGGTCAACAGATAGTGCGTGTTCCCACAGTTGCCGTCAATCGTCTTCCAGTCCTCCCCGTACAGGTTCTCGAGTTGAGAATAGGCCTGGATGACGAGGTTGAAGCGTATGTTCCGACCGAGACAGACCGTGATGATGTTGGCCATACCCTCGATCGGCGGCATGTTCCCAAACTCATCGAGTAAGAAGACGACCTGTCGCTCGCATTTACCCTGTTTCGTCTGCGAGGCGACCCGGGCGAGCGCCGTGTACACCTGTTTGATGTAGAGCGACGCGATGACATTGAATGTCGGGTCATAGTCCGGGACGATCAGGAACACCGCCACGGGACGTATCTGGTGCATCACCTCACGGATCTGTATCGTCCCGTCGATTGCGTAGTGGAATCGTCCACTCTCCTTGTCATGCGCTTCCAGTTGGATCGTCGCAGTGTTTGAGTCGGTCGAGATTTGAACGACATTCCCGGATTGAAGCGACGACGTGTGGTACACGATGAAGCTGCCGTCGTCGTCCGTCGTGAGCGCATGGGTCGTCCCGTCGGGGAACATGAACGTGAGCCGTGTCAGTGGCTCGGTCCGTCCGCTGATCCAACGGTTGAAGCCAATGCGTCGCATGTCAAGCGAGTTCATCGACGTCAGTTTCCCGGTCCCATTCAACGTGAAGATCCCGAGCTTCGCGTTCGTATTGGCCAGGATACTGGCCCGTGTCTGGCCACCCGAGAAGTGGAGCGTCGCGAACTGGAGCCGGGCCGGGTGATTCTCCGGGAACCGTTGAAAGAACTCGTCGAGCGCTGAGATTTCCTGCCCTTGTCGCGTGACCACCATCCGTGACCCTAAGTCTGAGAGCATGAGGGCGACGTTGTACATGTTGATCTTCTCCGGCGTGTCCTTCGCCTCCTCGCAGAGCCCGAGGATGAGCGCCGTACACAGGTCGATCGACGAGTTGGCCCAGAACGGGTCCCGCGCCTTCGGGTCATGGTACAACATGAATGCGACCGAGCGCGCATACTGTTGGGCGAGCGAGTAGTTTTCCTCCAGGAACGCATCAATCGTCAGTTGCAACAGGTTGTACGACATTGATTGGAGCGGGTTCATCAGGTTCAACACCTCGACCTGATAGCCGCGTTGCTCGAGCGTCTCCTTCGAGGCGGCAAAGAGCTCACCTTTCGGGTCATTGACGATCAGGCTCGCCTGGTCACTTGCCCGGCTGTACAGGTCGATTGTCGAGAAGACGAACGTCTCGCCCTTCCCGGAGCGGGTCGTCCCGATGACCAGGTTGTTGACGGGCGAGTCATCGATGAACAGCTCGTTTTTGACCCGTCCGACGGGGACACCGCCCAATCCGTCATACCGTTTCTTCCGGTCCGGTACGCGGCGGTACTGTTGTTTCAGTTCATCGAATGAGGTGAAGCGGGCGCTCCCTTTCTGATCTTTCCGCAGGTCCCGGAAGTTCAGCCACACCTTGCCGAACACGACCAGTCCGATCAGCAGACTGAAAGCCATCAGTCCGATCAAGACGGTCGAAGAGGGTAGACTCACCTCCAAAAACAAGGAGGGTGAGAGCGTCGGAATCGTCGCCCCGGCCAACAGCCCGTCTTTTACTATCGGGGCCATGATTTGTCGAATGATGTTGTAGACCCCGTTCAGCAGATAAAAAATCCCGGCCGGCAACACCAATAGGCAGAACAGGGCGGGGAAGAACAAACGTAGCGGGAATCGTGGTAATAGAGACTGAGTTCTCAATTATTTCACCTACCTTAATCTGAATAAAGAATTGTTTCTAGGTCAATTTCTTCAGCAGCGATGGCGGCTTGAATCTTCTCACGGGCCGATGTGTCCTTGCTAGATGTCTTTTTCAGTTTCTCGTTTAGTCTGTCGATAGTGGCCGTACTATCTTGGTATTTATCGATTTTTACTTGTACGGCAGTGTCGTTCGTTTTGGACGCCCAATCATTTGCGGACTCGATATCTCCGAGATAGAGGTAGGCAGTCACTTTCGCAGAGACGCGGGGAGCGGTCCATTCTACATTCTCCGTCTTGGCCACGGTCTCATGATCCCGTTCCAGTGTGGCGATATCGAACGCGCCCTCATCGGTCGGATGTGACACTTGGAAGTTCCGGAGACGTTCCAATTTTTCCTGGTCGGATAGATCGAGCCCGGCCAGCTTCGTCTCGATCAGGATCGGGTCATCCGTGAGCTCAAGTGCTTTCTGGTCGTCTCCTTCTGCCAGATAGAGGTCGACCAATAGGGCATCCTCTTCCTCGGACCGGTCTTTCCGCTCTAACAGTTGTATCAGTGAAGATTCCTTGCCTTGGAGCGCCTGGTCATAGGCATCCAGCCACGCCTGTTCGCCCCCGGTTACCTGCTCGGCGTGCGCCTCCTTGTCGATGAACCATTGGGTGGCAGTGAACAACGATGTGAAGAGAATTCCAGCCGTGGCCGCCCCGTAGATGAGGCGGCGCTGCAGGCGGGTCAGCCGTGACTGATAGGTCGACGATATGATCGGGTTTGATTTGACGGACTGGCGCTTATAGTCATCCGGTGTCTCGGCCTCGATCTCGTCGAGGAGCCATAGTTTCTTTGCGTTATCTTCCTTCTTTGTCCGGATCCGTTGTACCCGGTCCTTGACCTGATGGTACAGGTTCGGATAGGTGCCTTCAGTTCCGAACGTGAACGTCCCCCGATACAGCAGTTCGTCTTTCTGGTCGAAGAGCCGGAAGTCACCGGAACAGCTCATCCCTTCCTCGCTGAGCGTCTGCTGCAGGTCATGGGTCGCGACGACCGCCTCGGCGAAGGTGAGCCGCTCATAGTTCGGGATCCGTGTGTCCGGCACGTCGGTGAATCGTACAAACAGCATCTCGTTCCTCCTCTCGTTTCAAGCAACAAAAAAAGCCTTCCGATTGGAACGCTACGTGGGTGTGCATTAGAATTTGATGTTCTGGTCGACCATCTCGGCGAGCGTAAACGCGCCCATGACGATGATCAGACCGACGGCGCCCCCGACAAGCCAGCCGACGGCCTTTGAGCGACCGCGATCCCCACCGAAGATGAAGTAGAAGCCCCCGATTGCGAAGGCGATGGCCGCGGCGATGACGGCGAGTCCCTGGAAGAACTGAAGCAAGCTGAGCCCTGTCTCATTGAGTCCCATGTCGTTTCCTCCTTAGTCCTGGTGCGCCGACGACTTGAAGCTGAGCTTTGCCTCGAGCGCCTCCAAAATGAGTTCCTGGTTGTCCTGGATGACCTGTTGATGTTGCTCGTCGAGCCACTCCTCGTAGTCCTTCCCGCGGATGCGTAAAAGTTTCTCGGCGAAGCTGCGGTTCTGTTTCTGCTCTTTTGATGCCACAGTACACACTTCCTTCCCTTGATCTCGTGATGTGCAGCAGCACATCATTAAGGACAGTCTGATTCGGTGCGATGGGTTTCTAGCCGTTCCCCCACGAACTCTGTTCCTCGTTGTGATGAGGAACTGTACAGGGTTTTTCGATGACCCGGAACGATATTGTGACCTTGTGGCGAGTTTTAGGCGACTCTCGCCGAACCATTTGTGCGTAAATCCCGCTCACCCGGTCACTGGTGAGGGACACGCCGGTATGTGATTGGAGGAGACCATCCTTAAGGATGTGCTGCTGCGTCGATGTCGGTTACTGTCGAACGTTTTTTCGCTTCTTGACATGGATGAGCTCATCATCCGGGTTCTTGCGCTTGGCCAAAATGTGCGAGTCACAGACGACGGTCCGGATTCGGTAATAGAGTTGCGTCAGTTGCACCGCCTCGCCGCTCGCCTTTTCAATGCCGATAAAGCCGTGCAGTTCATAGGTCTTCCCGTCGAAGGTGCGGACCGAGTCGGCCTGCGGTAGCTCTTTTAGGTCGAATCGACGTCGCTCGAGCTTGGTGACTGAACGCTTCGCCCCGTATCCAAAATCGATGACATCCCACGGCACCGTCGCGAGCGTGTGCCCGAATGCGCGGGCCAGGTGATCGATGTCCGCAATCGACGGCACCGAGCGATTCTGTTCATACTGACTGATGGCGGGCTGTGAGATCTCACCAAGCGTCTTCTCTGACAGTTCGACCTGCGACCAGCCCGAGAGCCGGCGGTTCTCCTTCAACCACTCCCCGAATCGATACATAAGCCTTCCCCTTTCTGTAGACCAGAGCGGCGACCAAACAGATGTTTCCTTTTGTTGGTTCCAATATAGCAGGGATAGAAATAAAAATCATCAGTTTTCTGATATGTCAGAAATTTTACAGTTGACGATTCTTGTCGAATCCGCTCTGTTTGAGGATTTATAAGCAACAGAAACTCAATATTTTTTGCGTTGTTGCACAACTGTAAAAAAATAACGTGTCGATTATAGAAAATAATGACAAGTATTTCGATTTCAAGATATTGTGGTAGGGTAGAGGAATAGATGATTTCGTAAAGAATAAGGATGAAGAGAGTACTTTGATCGTGGGGTGAGCAAGTGGAATTGAACGAGGCAATCATCGGGCGGATGAAGGAGCTCGCAGCGGAACGGAACATGACCATCCATCAAGTGATCCAAAAAGGTGGATTGAACCAAGCAACGATTTCAGAATTGATGAGTGGGCGAACGAAGCATCCAAAGGTGAGCACGATTCAAAAATTTTGCGATGGGTTACAAATATCTCTAAGTGATTTTTTTGATAATAATAGATTCAGATAATAGAGCAACTATCTCTTATTAAATTCTTCTTTCAAATAATCTTTATCTTTTACGTATCACTTGTGACTATGACCTATCTGACACTGTATATACCTTCTTCATAATATATAGTGAATTTTGACGCTAGATATTGTGTCGACTCGTTTCGACAGTACTTTAATGTTTCACTAATACTGAATTGTGATAGTGCAATGCCAGGGTTACACTTAAATAATGGAATTATTATGCAGGAAAATGGAAGGAGATGATGTTGTGCGTATTAAGCTAGGTTTTGAGAAAGGCAAGTTTACAATAAGCCGAACTACAGTACCAGATGAAGACACTTTAAAAAAAGACAGAGAATACTATGTGTATGAATGGTTCTTTGTAGAGTCAGGACAAGTTTTCTATGTAGGGAAAGGTAAAGGCGATCGATACAAGTCAAAAGATAGAGGCATAGAGTTTAAACGGCTAGCTTACTTACATAAAAGCGATGTAAGAATCGTTAAGGATGGTTTAACTGAAAAAGAAGCATTGGAATACGAGGAAGAACTCATTTCTAAGTATTACTACAACGGGGAAAAACTTATTAATCGTGTCACTATCACGCCGAATATGTACGAGACAAAACAAAAGTTGGAATACAAGAAAGTTCCGTACATCGAATCATTACCGATTGAGAAGCACTACTATAATGTGCCTGATATGCAATTCGATCCGATTGATGAAGAAAAATTAAAAGCAACGTTCTTTATCGATCATTCAGTTTATGGGAACGAACCGCTTTACTATTCTGATGCCGAAACTCGGGAACGGGATGTTGTTGGGTTCAAAGTCTACATCAAAGAGTTAGAACAAAGAGTAGCCGAAAAGATTGTCGAACGGAGCGGTAGAGTCTACAAGTCGAAAGCCAAAGCCGTAAAATCAATCATCGTACAAGGTACTATCTTAGCTGATAGCTTTGTTATGCTAAAGGAACAGGGTTATGAAGTGTATCACTTACTTGACGTGATGAAACTTCTAGGGATTGAACCGTAACAGAGAGAGTAACTGAATCCAAAAGCTAGAACTAGATAAATTTATTTTGTAATCCTGAGAACCTTGGTCCGCTACTTCGCCGGACTTAGGTTTTTTAGTCGTTTCTTGATGCGACGATGGTTGTAATAGTCCGTGTAACGTTCTACTTCTCGTTTGAAGTGAGTCATATTCTAGAGTCTCTCAGATAGGGGAGTTCGGACTTAACTACGGCAGAGATACTTTAAAGGCTGCGTTAGCAAGTGAGTTGTTTCTTTAAGTATAGGTGGTAAATAGCAGATTTAAGAAGACATCTTCCCCGTGTAGTGCACCTCCAGGGAGGAATACGAGCTGAAAAAATCATCGTTCTCGATTAAGTGACTCGAGAGGGGGCTCCTCGAGAAATGGACGTGCAAAAAAAAAAAAAGTCGTCCTCGAGCTATAACTCGAGTGCGAGGAATATTTATGACGGCACGATCAAAAGGGCCGCAAACAATCACACGACAGGAGTGGATCAGGATGATCAACAGTAAGAAGAAGGTAGCACCTAGTTACGTTAGCAGTTCGTTAGATCTCGTCAAGCACGACAGTGGGGCAAAATATGTCGTGGACGGGGTCCCCTCGTTAGTTTACGTCCGTCGCAGTCCGGAAGAAAAACAGTTTTTGGGGGTGTGGGTCTCACATCTTCCCAAGGTCGATGACGTCTATCTCGTCATTGAGGAAACCGAGACAGCCCCCGGGGCTGTGTTATGCATCCCTGCGGAATTTTTTGAAGAGCACCTGCATGAATTTTCGATGGATGATGAAGGGAATCGTCTCGTGTTCAATCTGTTGTACCGACAAGATATGTGGTTCATCGATAAACCGTACGTCTGTGTGAGCGAGTACATTCTTCCCGCCATGGATGACCATGACATCATGGTACAGGCTGCATATCTGAAGGATCTTCTTCTTTAAACTTTCTAAAGGAAGAAGGAAAGCTTGAAAGGGGTGCCCCTCGAGAAGGGACACCTCGAGTAGGGCAGCTCGAGAGATGGACACGCGAAAAAAACGCTCATCGTTCTCGAGTAAGGAACTCGAGCGTGCTTAAAGGTATGTCGGCACGATCAAAAGGGCCGCCAACAATCACACGACAGGAGTGGATCAGGATGATCAACAGTAAGAAGAAGGTAGCACCTAGTTACGTTAGCAGTTCGTTAGATCTCGTCA
>NZ_JACSMB010000022.1:0-33637 GCF_018618455.1 Exiguobacterium sp. s142
GATATAGCTCTTGAAAATGACGAAGCTTGCGCTTCAATCAAAACTTGTAAAACTTTTTTTGCCTCATCGTTCAGTTTTCAAAGTTCGTCAGTTAAGATGGTGGGCCTAAGTGGACTCGAACCACCGACCTCACGCTTATCAGGCGTGCGCTCTAACCGGCTGAGCTATAGGCCCATAATAAAAATGGTGCACCCTGAGAGATTCGAACTCCCGGCCTTTAGATTCGTAGTCTAACGCTCTATCCAGCTGAGCTAAGGGTGCATGGTGCGGTCGAGAGGACTTGAACCTCCACGGTGTTAACCACCACTAGGCCCTCAACCTAGCGCGTCTACCGATTCCGCCACGACCGCAGCGTAATTAAATGTTACGAGGAATAAAAATGGTGAGCCATGCAGGGCTCGAACCTGCGACCCTCTGATTAAAAGTCAGATGCTCTACCAACTGAGCTAATGGCTCAAATATAAGCTGGGCTGGAAGGGATCGAACCTTCGCATGTTGGAATCAAAATCCAATGCCTTACCACTTGGCTACAGCCCAACGTAAATGGCGGTCTTGACGGGATTTGAACCCGCGATCTCCTGCGTGACAGGCAGGCATGTTAACCCCTACACCACAAGACCAGTATACGCGCTTAAATTTGAAATGGTGGAGGATGACGGGATCGAACCGCCGACCCCCTGCTTGTAAGGCAGGTGCTCTCCCAGCTGAGCTAATCCTCCGAAATGGTGACCCGTACGGGAATCGAACCCGTGTTACCGCCGTGAAAGGGCGGTGTCTTAACCGCTTGACCAACGGGCCATTTATTTGATTGATGCTTTCTAAAAAGTAAGTGGCGGAGACGGAGGGATTCGAACCCTCGCACCGGTTTCCCAGCCTACTCCCTTAGCAGGGGAGCCCCTTATAGCCGCTTGGGTACGTCTCCAAAATAAAATGGCTCCGCAAGTAGGATTTGAACCTACGACCTACCGGTTAACAGCCGGTTGCTCTACCACTGAGCTATTGCGGAACGTTGCTTGAATTTTTCAAAGTAACGATTTAAATTGTAACCGCAAACCCGAAACGTGTCAATCACTTTTTTAGAAAAGCTTTAATTTTTCATGCCGCGCTCTTGGCGACCTCTATAAGATATCACGGTCAAAAACGACCGTCAACACTTTTTAATAAAAAAGTTGAGCAAAATGAAACCACTTTGCTCAACTCCGACTTTCTTCTTACTAAATATCGATTTATTGTTTTTTAGGCTCTAGCATCGTCAGGCTGATCCGCCCCCGGTTGGCATCGACTTGCTCGATCCAGACGGTGACGATGTCCCCGACCGCGACGACGTCGAGCGGATGTTTGACGTAACGGTTCGACAACTTCGAGATGTGAACGAGTCCGTCCTGTTTGACCCCGATGTCGACGAACGCCCCGAAGTCGATGACATTGCGGACCGTCCCTTGGAACTCCATCCCGACCTGCAAGTCTTCTAAGTTCATGACGTCCGTCCGCAAGAGCGGCTTTTGAATATCCTCACGTGGATCACGGCCCGGTTTGGCGAGCGACTTCAAGATGTCTTCGACCGTCGGCAATCCCGCCTCAAGCGTTTCGCTGAGCACTCGGGCATCGACCGATTTCAACCGATCTCGCAACTCGGCCGTGCCGACCGCTACTTTCGAGACACCGAGTTCCTTCAATAGAGATAACGTCAACTTGTAACTCTCTGGGTGGATCTCGGTTTGGTCGAGCACGTCGCTCCCGTTCGTGATGCGAAGGAAGCCAGCTGCCTGCTCATACGCCTTCGCCCCAAGACGCGGCACTTTCTTGATTTCTTTACGGGTATTGAAGCGCCCGAACTCATCACGATACGCGACGATATTTTTTGCCGTCGTCTTATTGAGGCCCGATACGTACGTGAGCAACGACTCGGAAGCTCGGTTCACATCGACACCGACCATGTTGACGACGCTCTCGACGACGAACTCGAGTGAGCCTTTCAATTTGTTTTGACTGACATCATGCTGGTACTGTCCGACCCCGACCGATTGCGGGTCGACTTTTACAAGCTCGGCCATCGCATCTTGGATCCGACGGGCAATCGATACAGCCGAACGTTCTTCGACTTTCAACTCCGGGAACTCAGATCGCGCAATCTCGGAAGCCGAGTATACGCTGGCACCGGCTTCATTGACGATCGCGTACGCGATCTCACGCTCGGCCGTCTTCAGCCAGTTCGAGACAAATTGCTCGGTCTCACGCGAGGCGGTCCCGTTGCCAATGACGATGACGGAGATCGGATAGCGTTTCACAAGAGATGAGAGCACTTTTTCTGAACCGGTCACGTCATGCTCCGGCGCCGTCGGATAGAACACGCCGACTTCTTCGACTTTCCCGGTCTCGTTGACGACGGCCCACTTACAGCCTGTCCGGTAGGCCGGGTCGATACCGAGCACGACGACTTCACGGAGCGGCGGCTGCATATAGAGCTGCTTCAAATTCTTCGCGAAGACGTCGATCGCTTGTTCTTCAGCCGTCTCGGTCAACGAACTACGGATTTCACGTTCGATGGCCGGGAAGACCGATTTCTTGAACGCGTCCTTTATAGCGAGCGTCACGACATCCCGTTTCTCGGTCGGAAGACGATCTAACTTACTGATTGCTCGTTTCAAGAACAACGTCTCGTCAAAGACGAGCTTCACTTGGAGCACGTCGGTCCGCTCACCCCGGTTCAACGCGAGGATGCGGTGCGGCACGATGCCGACCACTTTCTCCTCGTAGTCGTAATACTGGGCGAACACTTCTTTCTCATCTTCTGCCGCCTTTTTCTTTTGGGACCGGAGGAGTGCCTCGTTCCGCACTTTCGTCCGCAGCGTCTGGCGGAGCGCTGCCTCTTCCCCCCACTCTTCCCCGATGATCGCTTGTACGAACGGAAGCGCCTCTTCTAGCGCCAGTTCACCCGCGAGTCCCTCCGCTTGTTGCACCGAATAAGCAGATACTTCTCGGAACCAGTCGGCGAGCGGCTGCAGCCCCTTCTCTCGTCCCTGCTCGGCTTTCGTCCGGCGCTTCGGACGATACGGCAAGTAGATGTCCTCGACTTGTTGGAGACTCGTCGCGACCTCAATGGCCCGTGTCAGTTCCGGCGTCGCCTTCTCGAGTTCTTCGAGTTTTGCGAGGACGTCTGTTTTCCGTTTTTGGAGACTCTCTTCATATTGGAGCGAGTCGAGGATCGCTTTAATTTCGACTTCGTCCAAATTCCCCGTCATCTCTTTTCGATAGCGGGCCATGAACGGGATCGTCGCTCCATCCGACGCAAGTTGTTGTACCGTCTCGATTTGACTCGTATTCAGCTTTAATTCGTTCGCAATCTTCGTAATCAATCGAATCACTTCCTTTTCTCTTCTCTATTGAAGTGTAGCAAACTCTGTAGAAGACGACAAAAAAACGATGACCGTTTAGTCATCGTTTGAGAATACTTCGTTGAGTGGGACTTTGATGGCCTCACGCAATTTCTCGAGCGCGCGTCGTTGTAGACGTGACACGTGCATCTGGGAAATACCGAGGAGTTCGCCCGTCTCTTTTTGACTCATGTTTTTATAGTAAGCACATTCCAAAATCGCTTGTTCCCGCTCGTTCAAGACGCTGAACGCCTTTTCGAGAATGAGGCGCTGGTCGACTGACTCATACCCACGCTCTTGGCTGCCGACGAGGTCGAGCAGTGTGACCGTGCTACCTTCATTGTCCGCTTCAATTGAACTGTCGACCGAGAGCGCTTGATAGCTCTTGCCCATCTCGAGCGTTTCGAGAATTTCTTCATCGGAAACGCCAAGGTAGTCGGCGATCTCATCGATGCGCGGTGACCGTTGCAGTTCTGTCGTCAGCTCTTCGACCGTCTTCTTGATTTTCGGTCCAAGCTCCTTGATCCGACGCGGCACGTGAACGCTCCACGTCTTGTCACGGATGAAACGCTTGATTTCACCGATGATCGTTGGAACGGCGAATGATTCGAAGCTGCGTCCGAACTCCGGGTCGAAACGGCGAAGTGCGGCGAGCAACCCGATCATCCCGACTTGCACAAGGTCATCATGGATGGCCCGGCCACGCGAGAATTTTCGAGCGAGCGCTTCAACAAGGTCTGAGTATCGGTTGATGAGGAGCATCTGGACTTCTTCGTTTTGATCGTCCTGTTGATAGCGCTCAATCCACTCCAATACTTCATCATCACTGTGATGGCGTTGTTGAGATTTTGCTGGCACTCTGATCCACCTCGTCCCTGTTAAGGAGTTTCGTCATCGTCACTTTGACACCGTTGTCCTTGTTGATCGAGACGTTATCCATTAACGCTTCAATGAGGAAAAGACCGAGTCCCCCTTCGTGAAGCGATTCGATTTCTGCCGTCTCCTCGACCGGAGCCGCTTGGCGTTTCACGTCGTCCGCGAACGTCTTGCCCGAGTCTTCGATCGTCATCTCGAGGCGGTCGTCGTGGACGCCGCACGTGAGCTTCACTTCACCCTCTTGGTCTTCATAAGCGTGCTGAACAGCGTTGCCACACGCTTCCGAGACCGCGATTTTAATATCCTCGATCTCGTCGTACGTATATCCCATACGGTTAGCGATTCCTGAGACGACTAAACGGACCACGCCGACATATTCCGGTTTGGCCGGGAACGTCATCACCGTCTGTTCGATGTTACTCATTTCGTGCCACCTCTTACGTTTGTATTGATCGACAATAACTTGTCTAGGCCTGTCAATTCAAAGAGACGGTTGACGCGATCGGTAACGCCGACGAGCGACAACTCTTTCTCGTTACGTTTGGCAATTTTAAGTGCGCCGACGAAGACGCCGAGACCTGTTGAGTCCATATAGTCGACTTCGTCCAAATGAACGATGACATCTTGTTCCGTAATCGCCGGGTGCAAGACCTCTTTCAATTTTGGTGCCGTATATGTGTCTACCTCTCCAGAAACGTAAAGGTGTAATTGTTCTCCAATGACTTGCTCGCGAATCGCTAAATCCATTGTATATTCCCTCCTAATGTTACGCATAGAAAAATTGAGTACGATTAATCATATTTCCCTTATTTCAGGATTTGAAACCACTTTTATCGATCTTTTTGAAAAAAAACCGATACCCATGTACCGGTTTAGTTATATGTAAGCTAGAGCGGGATTAATCCCATACTGATCTCTAGCGCTCGGTCAACTTTGTGCATCGTCTCATCATCGAGATGAGTGACTTTATCCGTCAGACGACGCTTATCAATCGTTCGAATCTGTTCAAGCAAAATCACGGAGTCTCGTTCGAGGCCGTGTTTGACTTGATATACTTCCACATGAGTCGGCAGTTTTGCTTTCTGGATCTGAGCCGTAATCGCAGCGACAATGACGGTCGGGCTAAAGCGATTGCCGATATCGTTTTGAATGACGAGAACCGGACGAACTCCACCTTGCTCTGAACCGACTACGGGCGACAGATTCGCATAAAACACGTCACCACGCTTTACGATCACTCCGCTCACACCCCGCTTACTTGACGTAAGAGAGCATGTTCGGCTTCCGTCTCAATCATCAGCATCTCTTCTGCCATATTCAAATTAAACGCGGCCATCTCTTGATAGCCTTTCGCCAATTCTTCACGCAGTGCTTGTTGTCGATCAGCAATTTCCTTAGACAAGTACGTCACTACATCGTTCAATGACAGTGATTCACGATCTTTCATCGAAATCGGACTCACATGCTGCGAGAACCGATCTGGAACGGACACTAGAGCACCCGTAGTTCGCTGTTTCAACATCTTGCACCTCCAGAATCGTTTCGGTGATTGGCGGAATTTTTCCCGCGTTCTTTATCAATATAACACGCAAGAATGGGAAAATATAGAGGATTCACGAAAGAATTCAGATAATTTCACACGTTTATGATTTACACGTAGCGCCGTGGCAATCGACTCGTCAATTGACAAACGACCTCGTAATTGATGGTCCCGAGGTGTGCCGCGAGTTCATCGATGGCGACCGCCCCGCCGATCAACGTGACGACGGTGCCGACCGAGAACTCGTGCGGAAGGCGGATCATGAAGCGGTCCATGCACACCCGTCCGACGATCGGGCAACGCTCGCCCTCGACGTCGACTTCGAAGCCGCTCGCCTTGCGGATCCAGCCGTCGGCATAACCGACCGGTACCGTCCCGATCCATTCATCGGCCGTCGTCGTGTAAGTCGCACCGTAGCTGACCGTCTGCCCGGCTTCAAGCGTCTTCACTTGCATGAGTCGGCTCTTCAATGTGAACGCCGGTTTCAAGAACGCATACACCGACGCCATCTCGCTCGATGGGTATAACCCGTACAGCGCGATGCCGACACGGACAAGGTTATAGGGAACATCTTCTCCGGCCATCCGGATCGCCCCGGCCGAGTTCGATGTATGAATGTAGCGGAAGCGCGGGATGAGTCCGTCGATCAACTGACTGAACCGCTTTTGTTGCTCGTAATAGAGCGGACTGTCCGGTTCGTCGGCCGTCGCGAAGTGTGTATAAATCCCTTCGACGTCAAAGCGGTCGTCGGCTGCGTCGAGAAGTGCGTCAAGTTCGGCCCGCGTCCGCAAGCCGAGACGTCCCATGCCTGTGTCGACTTTGACGTGGACGGTGAGCGGACGCTCGGTCATATACGCTTTCGCCTCACGTAACCAGTCGGCCGAGAACACGGAGAGCGTCACATCATGCTCGGCCGCGACTCCGGCGTATTCTGGGAATTGTGCTTCCATGACGAGGATCGGGGCGGTGATACCGGCGTCTCGAAGCTCGATTGCTTCTTCAAGCAAGGCGACTCCGAGCATCGTCGCCCCGTTTGCGAGCGCGATGTTCGCGACCTCAACGGCCCCGTGCCCGTAGGCGTTCGCTTTCACGACCGCCATGAGCGCTTGCGGGATACGTTTTTTGATTTCGATGATGTTGTGGGCGATCGCCGCCCGGTCGATTTCAATCCAACTTGGACGAAACATGGTGATCCCCCTCTTCAATGATGACTTGTGCGACGGCGTACCGTTCGCTATGGCTAATGCTGACATGAATCCGGCCCGGGTGAGGCGCCGTCATATGCGGGCGTCCCGTCTCGTCCGGCAATATTTCGATCTGCTGCCACGACAAACCGCGGGCGATGCCTGTCCCGACCGCTTTGGCGTAGGCTTCTTTCGCCGCGAACCGACCGGCGACGAACTCGATTCGGCGTTCGTCTGAATACGTGAGGGCAAGCCCGCGCTCTGCCTCCGTAAGCACCCGGTTCATAAAGCGAGGTTGTTCGATCGAGCGAGCGATCCGTTCTAGCTCGACGATATCGATTCCGATTCCCGCAATCATAGGACACTCGCTCCTTTCCTTTTTCACTCGTTTCCTTATACAATTAAGAAAAGAGGTGATGCTATGTTTAGTCGTACTGAGAATGTTCAAACGTTCGTACGGGCGTATCCGCTCGTAACGCTGTTCATTGTAATCCAACTGCTCGTGTTTGTCATCGATTCTTTGATGCCCTCACTGCGTATCGTCGCGCTCGGAGGGTCGTTCCACCTCGCGCTCGCCCAGGGCGAGTGGTACCGTCTCGTGACAGCCAACTTCATTCATTTAGGCCTCGGTCACTTGCTGTTCAACTCGTTCGCGCTCATCATTTTCGGACCTGCCATGGAACGCATGGTCGGTCATGTTAAGTTCGCCGTGTTTTATCTCGTGGCGGGTGCGCTCGCCAACTTGTTGACCTTCTTCACGGTGAGCGAACTGTTCTACCTGCAGGCCGGTGCTTCGGGTGCGATTTTAGCGATTCTCGGCTTCTACGTTTTCATCGGCCGCTTCCGCCGTACGCTCATCTACAGCCAAGACGCTCGACTCGTCTATATCTTCGTCGCCATCAGCGCCGTGTTCACGCTCATCGGGTCGAACGTGTCGCTTTGGGGACACGTGTACGGATTCTTGGCCGGATTCTTGCTCGCGATCCCGCTGTCTCGTTTCACGGTGCCTTACTCGCGTCCGCTCCGTTACGGGAAGTACAAGCCGCGGAAGTACGCTCCGCCTGTCGTCCATTCGAGCGACAGCAAATGGATTTTCTACGTCATTATCGGGCTCGCCGTTTTCGGCTTGTTCGCACAGTTCTTATGAAAAAATGGCCAAGCGCTCAGCGCTTGGCCATTTGAATTAAATCTGATTTTTATGACGTGCGTCTTGGAGCGCGTCGACCAAGTCTTTGACGTCTTCGACGAGGTTTTGAATCGTGTCTTGGTTTTCTTCGTACAACGCCTTCAAGTCCATGACGCGGTCTTTCAAGCTGCTTTTCGATGAGGCTTGGAGCCCGACCGAATGTGATTGCGTCGATGTGTCCGTCGACTTGAGTCGTGACTTCATCCCTTTGAGCTGTCTGATCTGCTGATCGCGTGTCTCTTTGTGGAGTAGCGATGCGCTGGCACCGATGATGGCACCTGCCGCCAAACCCATCCAGAAGTAGTTCTTGTTCATAAAAAAATCCTCCCCTAACGTGACGTTATGTTTATTATAGGTTATCCGGTTCACTGACGACATAGTGTTTTATGATCGGACCGGCCCCTTTTTGTTCGACGGCTTCTTTCAACCGTTCTTGAAACAGTAAGTAGTCGGTCGAATCACGGAACCGATTTCCTTCTTCAGTGAATTGAATGATGACAATCCCGTGGTTGTCGTCCGGGTCAACGCCGAGCCGATACGCGGCAAATCCGTTGTGCCCAGACCCGAGACGGGACTTTTCTTTCAGCAATCGGTGGAACAAGAGCGACCGGGCGTTCGAGTCGACCGGGATGTTCGCATAGATGATATTCCCTGTCGGCGCGAATTGTCCTGCCGCTTCTTCGATCTGGAACGTCTTCCCACTCTGGAACGGGGACTTGTCCCCTTCGGCAAGCAAGATTGTCTCGTTGCCGCTCGCGACGATGACGCCCGGTTCCTTGCGCAACCGATCGGCCACACTGCCTGAGGCGAACGTCATAAACAGTTTAGACAAGTTCCTCACAGCCTTTCGCGAGCATGATGTCCTTCTCTGTGATGCCTCCTTCGTCGTGTGTCGACACGGTGAGCGTGACGTTGCGATACTCGATCAATATGTTCGGATGATGGTTGAGCGTCTCGGCCATATCGGCGACGAGATGAACGAATTGGATCGCCTCCGGAAACGTCTCGAGGCGATACGTTTTTTGTAACTCCCCTTCGACGACTTCCCAGCCCGGTAATCGTGACAACTGTTCAGACAGTTCGGTCGATGACAAAATCATCAGCTGATTCCCCTTTCGATTGCAGTTCCTCTTACACTTACTACCCGACCAAGCGCGAAAATAATCTTTTTCGCATGCCGCAAAATGATTTAGAATAAGAAAGATAGCCAAATCATTCTTCACAAGAGAGAGGAGACTTCCCATGCGGGCATTGATCGTCATTGATTATACGTTTGATTTTATCGCAGACACGGGTCGTTTGACTTGCGGGAAACCCGGGCAAGACATAGAAGAACGAATCGTCCAGTTGATCGAGGAATTTTCAACAGAGGACTACGTCGTCGTCGCGAACGACGTCCATGACGCCGGCGACACGTATCACCCTGAAACGACGTTGTTCCCACCCCACAACATTCGGGGCACGGAAGGTCGCGAGTTGTACGGCGCCGTCAAACCCGCCGCCGAACGCGCCGATCATTGGATCGACAAGACGCGTTACAGCGCCTTCGCAGGCACAGACCTTGACCTTCGCCTACGTGAGCGCGGCATCCATGAAGTCCATCTCGTCGGTGTATGCACCGACATCTGTGTGCTCCATACGGCCGTCGATGCGTACAACCTCGGATACAAGATCGTCGTCCATGCGGATGCGGTTCAAAGCTTTAACCTGGTCGGACACGACTGGGCGCTCGAACATTTTGTCACGACCCTCGGAGCTACTGTGACCGGGAAGTGACGCCAAACAGAAAGGAAACTACAATGTTACATCGCAACTTAGCGCTTCATACCGACCTTTATCTCCCACGCTGGATGTATATTTATTGGAAACAAGGCCGTCATAACGAAAAAGTCGTCTTCGACCTTTACTACCGCTCGAACCCGTTCAGCGGCGGTTACGTCGTCTTCGCCGGCTTGCAAAATATCGTGCACTATTTAGAGAACGTCTCGTTCACGGAAGCCGATATTGCTTATTTGAAAGAACAGCTCGGGTTCGAGGACGAGTTCGGTGACGTTCTCCGCAACTTCAAGTTCACCGGTTCTCTCTATAGTGTGCGCGAAGGTGAAATCATCTTCCCGCACGAACAAGTCGTCCGGATCGAGTCGACGATCTTCGAAGCGAAGCTGTTCCAAACGGCGCTCCTCAACATCGCTAACCATGAGTCACTCATTGCCTCGAAGTACGCCCGAATCCGTCAAGCCGCGCCGAATGAGACGTTGCTTGAAGGCGGGGCCCGCCGTGCCCAAGGCGTCGACGCCGCCTACTATGGGACGCGCGCCGCTTACATCGCCGGCTTTGACGTGACGAGCCTCGTTTCGGCAGGACGTGATTTTAACGTCCCGACCGGAGGGACGATGGAGCACGCCGACATCCAGTTTCATGATGACGAACTCGAGGCGTTCCGTTCGTTTGCCGAGATGTATCCGGACAACACGAGCCTGTTGATCGACACATACGACACGCTCAAATCGGGGCTCCCGAACGCCATCACGGTCGCAAAAGAGCTCGAGGCGAAAGGATACCGCTTGAAATCGGTCCGTCTCGATTCGGGCGACCTTGCCTACTTATCAAAACGGGCTCGGAAAGCATTGAACGCGGCCGGTCTCGACTACGTTAAAATTGTCGTCTCAGGTGACCTCGACGAGTACGTCATCCAAGACTTGCGGATGCAAGGCGCTGAAGCCGACACGTTCCTCGTCGGGACGCGCGGGATCACGGCTTATGAACAGCCGGCCCTCGGGATGGTGTACAAGCTCGTCGCCCGTGAAGGGGCCGACGGCGAGTTGAAACCGGTCATCAAAGTGTCGTCCTCGAAAGTGAAGACGACGACCCCGCACAAGAAAGAACTTTACCGGATCATCGATAACGAGACGGGCAAGTTCAAAGGGGATTACATCGCGCTCGCCGACGAACCGGTCGAGACGTATACAGAGATCGACTTGATCGACGTGCGTGACCCGGCGTTCCGAATCAAGACGCGCAACTTCACCGTCAAACGTTTGCTCGAACCGATCTTCCTAGATGGGAAGCGCGTGTACGACTTGCCGAGTGCGACAGACATCCGCCAGTATCACCATGAGCAGATGAACGGACTATGGGAAGAGTACAAGCGACTCCGGTTGCCAGAAGTGTATGCGGTCACGTTCAGCAAGCCGCTGTGGGATTTGAAGCTCGAAATGATCCGTCAAACACGGATTCCAAAATAAAGAAAAGGTTACGGGGCGTCCCCGTAACCTTTTCTTTATGCGGTCGTCATTTCGTGCGCATGGAGTTTATCTTCTTTTCTCCGAAAGTAAAGTGCGATCGAAAGGGAAATCAAAATCAAGATGAAATAGATGGTCCGCTGCCAAAACGTCGCCTCCGTGTCCCCCTGGAACAAGGCGATGATATAGTCACTCCCACTCACGAAGAACAGTCCCGAGAGTAAAAGAAAGATGCGATACCCGGCTCGACTCCGTTCTTGCTTTACTTTGAAGAAAAGGACACCGTAATAACCGATTGCTAGGATCGTGATATATCCGATTATGCCAACAATCCAACTCATGGTGATGCCTCCTTATCCTCTGATATTCACGTCGCTTCCCCGTTATCGTAACACAATCTTCGAATCAGACTATGTTAAGATGAGTTAAAGTAAACGTGGAAGGGATCGATACGATGAAAACGTTCCGTCTGGTCCAAGTCCGCCTCGTCCAAGACGAGTACGGCAACGAGTTAAACCTCCCGATCGAGCTGCTCGACGGGTTGATCATCTCGAAAGAACACGATAATGAATGGCTCCTCGAAATGCTCGTCCCGACCGAATTTGCCGTCATGCTCCACCACTATTTGAATAAACGGATCCTTCTTTTAGCAGAGGCGGTCATCACCTCGGCCAATAACCGTCCCGCGGCCATCGCGATGACGTTCACGAGCGAGCGTTCGCTGTCGAACCATCACACGTTCGTCGCTGAAGGATTGATGCTCCTGCCAAAACAAGATCCGACGAAACAAGTTCTCGACTCCTTGATCTCAGAAGGGGTGGCGGACGCCAATCTCAAACCGTCGTTCTTCGAAAAACAAGTCGAGCAGCAACAGTCGTTCAGCCGCTCTGCCTTCACCCAGCTCGTCAAGACAGGATCGTTCGAATAAGCGAACGGTCTTGTTTTTCTTTCCCCGTTTTTGTAAACGGCTCAACCAAAAAAGACGAAGAATTTTCTCCGCCTTTAGATATACATGAAAAACAAGATGACCATCATCGTCATCCCGATGACTTTGAGCACGGTGCTACCAAGGAACGCGAGCACCGTCCCGACGCCGATGCTCCACGCCTCGCGCGTCGTTTTGCCGAGCGTGAGCTCCGCTAAAAACGCAAAGATGAACGGGAAGATGAGTACGCCGACGAGCGGGAAGATGAACGGTCCGGCGATTAAACCGATGGTCGCGCCCCACTTCGCCCGTTCCGAGCCGCCGCGCTTGTCGACTGTCGCCCGTGTGACGATGTAGTCGACCGCAAACAAGAAAATCAAGAACAGGATTTGCCAGAGCCAAAACGTCCATGTGAGCGGTTCAAACGAGAACCCGAATCCGTAAATCACATAACCGATGAATAAGAACAGCACGCTCGGGATGACCGGATAGATCAATCCCGCGAACGCGACAACAAATGATACGATGATGAAAATCCAGAGCAATGTCGTCATGAGCTTCTCCTCACTTCGTGACGATCTCGTTCGTAATATGATCGGCAACGTTCACGGCCTTTACGACGAACTGATCTTCACGATGTTCGATATAGTTCGAGCAGGCGTTCCGCATGGCATGGCGGAACGTGTACGTGTCATCGACCGCCGATAGGGCGGCTTTGATTGCATGCGAATGGCAGACGACGATGATCCGCTTCCCTTTATGCACCTCGACGAGATGTTCCATCCCTTCAAGCACCCGGGCCCGCATCTCGTCTTCCGACTCAAGACCCGGAACCCGTTCCTGATCGTCCGCTTGAACGGCCTCGTAAATGCCAGGCACCGGTTTGCCTGACGCATGGCCGAACTCACGCTCGATGAACCGTTCGTCTTGAATAATCTCGCCCGGACTGATCCCGCACGCCTCCGCGATGTAATGGGCCGTATCGATTGCTCGCGTGAGCGGGCTCGCGACGATCACGTCCCAGTTCTCTTGACTTAAAAAAGCCGCGCTCTCTTCGGCTTGGCGATGTCCAAGCGCGTTGAGCGGGATATCTTCCCGTCCTTGAATGATTTCTTGAAAATTCCAATCCGTCTGACCATGTCGGACTAAACAAAGTTCCGTCACACTCTTCACTCCTTCGTAATCGTTAAATCTTTTCCAATCGTAACATCTTTCTAAAAAATCGCAACGTCACGTCAAGGCATCGTCGATGAAACGATCGATGCGGGCCATGAGCTGTGTTTCTTTAATCGGATTATCAGATTGGAGAAAACTTGCAAGCGAGTGGGTACCGTTCGGGAACGAGATGAGCTGGACGTTCGCTCCGACCTCACTGGCGTGCTCGACGAAATGGAGCGCTTGCCCGAACGGGACGATCGGGTCTTTTTTCCCGTGCAAGATGAGAATCGGCGGCGCGTCGTCATACAGATGTGTGACCGGTGAACATTTCACCATCAATTCACGCCACGCCTCGCGACTGCCCTCGTAAAACTTCAAGTGCGCGAGCCATGTCTGGATGAACTTGAACAATAGGAAGTTCGTCGGCGGATACAGCGCGATGACACCTTTCATCGGCGGCACGTCGTCACCGAGTTCACCTGTAAACTGTTTACCCCGGTCGAGCGCCGTCGCGAGGACGAGCGCCGCACCCGCCGAGTCGCCCCAGCCGATCAATTGATCGATATCGAGATTGAGAAGCCCGTCATGTTGTTTCAAGTAACAGAGCGCGTCAGACACGTCGATGATGTTGTCCGGGAAGTAGACCCCGTCCTCGAACAGTCGATAGTCGATGCTGACGATGGCGAACCCTTTCCCCAAGAAATGATCGAGAAGGGGATGGAACAATGTCACCATGCCTCGGCCTCCGCGGACGAACGCGCCACCGTGCGCGTAGACGGCGACCGGGAACGGTCCATCGCCCGGTGGGTAGTATATATCGAATTGGAGCGGTTGGTCGTTGACGACCTTGTACGTGTGGGTTCGTCGTTTGCGTATAGACGGGCGAACCGTCATCTCTGGTTCTTGCCATCTAACGAGCGAACCGTACTGATTCCAAACGCTCGCCCCGGCCGCGGTCGCCGCCGCTAACGCAGCGCCCCCGACAAACCAGGCGGTCTCCTTTCTCATACAAATCCACTCCTCGCTCTTTTTTTAATCATATTCCCTTTTTCTTAAAAAACCATCCATCGGAAGTCGGACTTGACGTGTGATTGACTGCCCCCTATAATATTAGACGCAGTCACAGAACGTAACCGTTACGGTTTAATAATTGATATAGAGAATGAGAGGCGGAATAATACATGAACAAGAAATTAATGAGTGTCGCCGCGGCCGGGACACTTTTACTCGGCGGTTGCGCCAACAACGAAGAGAGTAATGCTACAAATGCTACAGACGAAGCGAGCGATCAGTTGACGGTATACGCGTCGACATTCGCCTTAAAATCGATTGCCGAAGAGATCGGGGGCGATCGCGTCCGCGTTGAGATGGTGATCCCGCCCGGCGCCGACCCGCACACGTACGAGCCGACTTCAAAACAGATGACACAGATCGCGGAAGCTGATCTATTCCTCACGATCGGCCATGACCTTGAGCCGTACGTCGAGTCGATGGAACAGAGTCTCGCGAGTGAGGACGTCACGTTCGTCAAAACAGCAGAAGACATCGCTCTGCTCTCGGCTGACGACACGGTCCACGTTCACGGTGAGGATGAGCACGGCCACGAAGCAGACGAGCATGGCCACGAGGAAGATGGGCATACGGAAGAAGACGCAGGCCACAGCGAGGACGACGGTCACAATCACGGCCAATACGACCCGCACGTCTGGCTCGATCCGATGAACGCCGTCTCGATGGCAGAAGCGGTTGAGGCGTCGTTCGCCGAGCAAGCGCCTGACTATAAAGACGAATTCGCAGATCGGTTGAGCGCATTCAAAGAAGAAGCCGACACGCTCGATGCCGAGCTGCAAGCGGCTGTCGACGCCGGTTCGAAGTCAGAGCTCCTCGTGACGCACGCGGCTTATGGCTACTTGGCGGAACGATACGGTTTCGACCAGCTTCCGATCACTGGTCTCACGCCGTCTGAAGAGCCGTCACAGCAAGCGTTGAAGCGAGTCATCGAAGAGGCAGAGCTCCATGACTTGAAGTACATCGCGTTCGAGGACACGGTGACACCGAAAGTGGCCGAAGTCGTCAAAAATGAAATCGGTGCCGAAGCCGTGACGATTTACAACCTTGAATCGGTCACGAAAGAACAGATGGACCAAAGCTATTTCGACTTGATGCGCGAGAACGTCAAAGCGCTTGAAATCGCATTGAAATAAACGAAATCCCGAAGCATGTGAACTTACACGCTTCGGGATTTTTTATGCATTGGCTCGACGATCCACCATCTTCAAACAAACGATAAGTAAGAGGATTAACGCGATTATAAGTGTCAACAGCAAGGTTTGTGTATCGACAAGTTGAGACGTCTTCCACGTTTTCAAGGATAGAACTGACCAAATTTGGCTCAACATAAAGCTAGACAGTGCAATGAAACTGATATGAAATACTGTCAGTTCTGGAACAAGTCGTCGACTAACTAAATAACTATTCATGACGAGCATGAGCAGATAAACCGTAAGTAGCACATCCCATACGCTTTGCAACGACTCATACGCATCGAATCCGCTATGCCGATACAAAAACAAGCCCATCAATACGAGTAAAGATCCGAGCGTCAGACGCCCAATCCATTTCTCCCCCGTTTGATAACCTAAAAACGGATTAATGAAAAGCCCAATCCATAACAGAAGTCCTAAAAAATCCACGCTCCATCCCTCCGTCATTTTTGTTAAATTATACCATATGATAGAGGAATTCATTCATAATAAATCAACACGAGCTCATCCCGCTCGCTCGCCTCGTCACAGAAGCGCTTCAACAGCGTCCATTTGAGCCAAATGTCATCGAGACTGTCACGATTCACTAGCGCCATCTCTCCGACATCTTCTTTTTTGAAGGCGTTCATCGCGTCTTTGACGATATGAAGCAGCTGCGGCGTCAAAATCCCGACGACGACCGCCTGCTTCTCATTGACGACCAACTCTTCCCCGATGACGGCCATCTCCAAGTTATACGTGTCATTCCCGTCGATATACACCTCGATTTGACCGAGTATTTGTTGAAACCGTTCAATATTTGGAAGCGTCAACGTCTCGTACGTGTCACGGTGTTGCTCGTGCACGTGAAGCAACCAGTCTAGAATCATCTCCGGGTCTTGACCGAACGAGACCCATACTTCCGGGGAAATGCGTATATAATGTGTCGTCTCCATGAGTGAACGCCCCCCTTTTCTTCACTTTACCCTTCTTTCAGACGCAAAAAAACCGTCTACGTATATTCGTAGACGGTTTGTTGCTTATGAACGGAACGTACCCGTTTTGACTTCTTCTTCCTCGTTATCCCAAGCCTCTAAATATTCACGACCAGGCAGGTCTTCGATCGAGTCGGCATAAAATACCGGATCGTCTCCTTGACGGCGTTGCTCCAAATAATCGTCGAGCACGAGCCGCGCGACTTTCGCAAGACGGAAAATCGCATACAAGTTGACGAGCGCCATGAGTCCCATGAACACGTCGGCGATCGACCAGACGAGACCGGCCGAACGGACAGCTCCGAAGAGGACCATCCCGACGACACCGATGCGGTAGAGCGTGACATAAATCTTTTTATTCGAGATGAACTGAATGTTCGTCTCACCGTAGTAGTAGTTTCCTAGGATCGAGCTGAACGCGAACAAGAAGATCGCGATTGTCAGGAACGACGTCGCCATCGGACCAATCTCAGCCGTGAGCGCCGCTTGTGTCAATTCGACACCTGCGAACGCTTCCGAACCAGCCACGCCTGACAACAAGATGATCATCGCTGTCGACGTACAGATGAGAAGCGTGTCGACGAAGACGCTGAACGATTGGATCAAGCCTTGTTTGACCGGGTGTGATACTTCAGCAGTCGCTGCCGCGTTCGGAGCCGACCCCATACCCGCTTCGTTCGAGAACAGACCGCGACGGATCCCTTGAAGGACCATCGCCCCGATTGCCCCGCCGAACAGTTGCTCGAGACCGAGCACACCTTCAGAGAAGATGAGACCGAACACGCTCGGCAATAGCGAAGCGTTTGAAATCATGATCCATAAAGCGAGCAGGATGTAACCGCCGGCCATGATTGGAACGATGATACTTGATAACATCGCAATCGACTGGATGCCGCCGAAGATGACAATTGCTGTGATGGCAGCCAACACGAGACCGACCGTTGTCGGGCTGACCCCGAACTGGTTGCTCATCGAAAGCGAAATTGTGTTCGATTGGACCGAGTTAAAAGCAAAACCGAACGAGAACGTGATGAGGATGGCGAACAAGATGCCGAGCCACCGTTGCCCGAGGGCGCGCTCCATGTAGTAAGCCGGTCCCCCGCGCCATGTACGGCCATCTCGAATTTTATAGACCTGTGCGAGCGTGCTCTCGACGAACGCCGAGGCGGAACCGACTAAAGCGATGATCCACATCCAGAAGACAGCTCCCGGACCACCGAGCGCGATCGCTGTCGCGACACCGGCGATGTTGCCTGTTCCGACACGTGCTGCCGTCCCGATGGCGAACGCTTGGAACGAAGACACTTGTCCTTTTTCACGCTTCATGCCGTCTTTGAACAAGAGGCGGAACATTTCAGGAAGCATACGGAACTGAACGAACCCCATGCGAATCGTGAAGTAAAGGCCTAACGCGACAAGAACGACGATGAGCACCGACGACCAGAGCAGGTCGTTCGCTTGCCCAACAAACTTTTCGATCATATTCTCCATCTTCAATCCTCCAAAATGTATGTTTAGTTATAAGTAAAAGTTATGTCAACTTTCTTAACATGATTAGAATTATAGGAAAAGTGTGCGGAGAATGCAATCTTTTTCAGCAATTTTCAAGTTTCACACCCAAACAATAGAAAAAGCGACCGGCACATGGCCAGTCGCTCTGATTATTTAATTCACTTAGATGAACAGGTTCAAGTTGCCGCCTTCAGCTGCCCCGAGGTATGCTGCCACACCGCCGAGATTGATGCCGTCGATCAACTCTTCTTCTTTGATTCCCATGACATCCATCGACATCGTACAAGCGACCATCTTGACGCCTGCTTCTTGTGCCGATTTAATCATTTGGTCAAGTGATGGCACGTTCTTGTCGCTCATCACTTTCTTCATCATTTTCTGGCCAACCCCACCGAAGTTCATGTTCGAGAGCGGAAGTTCTCCAGCATGCGAAGGCATCATCATGCCGAACATCTTCTCGAGACCTTGCTTCTTCACGTCAGGTGCGTCTGGTTTACGAATGACGTTCAATCCCCAGAATGTGAAGAACATCGTCACTTCTTTGCCCATTGCCGCTGCGCCTTGAGCGATGATGAACGAGGCGAGGGCACGGTCGAGGTCTCCGCTGAAGACGACCATCGAAGCGCCGTCGCCGGCTGGTGCTCCTGCTTGAGCGGCCGCAGGGCCGTTGCCTTTTTGAAGGATCGCTTCGACGCGACCGTTCACGAACTGTTTCGAGACGAGTTTATTACCCGTCTTTTTCGCCCATGCTTCGATGTCTGCGAAGAAACCAGGATCGCTTGCGAGGACGCGGAGCGTCTCGCCTTCGCCGAGCTCTGCCACTTTTTTATTTACTTCTAAAATCGGGCCCGGGCATTGAAGACCACATGTATCAAGGAAAATCGGTTCTCCGACTGGTTCATTCGTCATTGCGGGTGGTGCCTCCTTCGTTGCTGTCGCAGCAGTCTCATCTGCCGTTTTAACTGTCTCGAGCGCGTCAAAATCACGTCGTACTTGTGACCACGTCTTGTAGCCACCGCTCAAGTTTTTCACTTTAAAGCCATTTTGGCGCAAGATGCGTGAAGCCAGGTAGCCACGAAGGCCGACTTGACACGTCACGTAGATCGTCTCGTCTTTACTATAGCTGTCCAAGTTGTCACGGAGCGAGTTGAGCGGGATGTTGATCGACCCAGGAATTTTCCCGAGCTCATGCTCAGACTCGTCACGGACGTCAAGGAGTGTCGCACCGTTCTCGACCAATGCGTCAATCTCGTCCCAATGCACGACTTCGTTGTCACCGAGGATGACGTTCGAGGCGACGTAACCGATCATGTTGACCGGATCTTTCGCCGAGCTGAACGGCGGTGCGTAGCTAAGTTCGAGGTCTGGCAGGTCGAGGACCGTCAAACCACCTTTGATTGCTGTCGCGATGACGTCGATCCGTTTATCGACACCGTTCATCCCGACACCTTGAGCACCGTAGATTTCACCCGTTGTCGGATGGAACAACAGTTTGAGTGAAACCGGAGTCGATCCTGGGTAGTAGCCTGCGTGTGAACCTGGGTGCACGTGGACGGCTTCAAACTCTTTGCCGGCCGCTTTCAAACGTTTCTCGTTCCATCCTGTCGAAGCGACAGTCATGTCGAACACTTTTGCGATCCCGGTACCCATCGTCCCGTTGTACTTCACGTCGCGGCCGTTAATGATGTCGGCAACGAGGCGTCCTTGACGGTTGGCTGGCCATGCGAGCGGAACGACCGTTGGCTCTTTGAAGATATAGTCGAGCACTTCGACCGCGTCCCCGATCGCATAGATGTTCGGATCCGACGTGAGCATCTTCTCGTTGACACGGATAGCGCCACGTGTCCCTGTCTCAAGACCGGCTTCTCGGGCGATCGTCGATTCAGGAATGACCCCGATCGACATGACAACCATGTCCGTTTCAATGACACGGCCGCTCGTCAAATGAATCTTCTTCCCTTGATCAGAGAACGACGACACGCCGTCTGACAATTGGAGGTCCACGCCATGGAGACGCATATGTTCATGGATTGGTGCGACCATCTCACGGTCGAGCGGTGTCATGACTTGATCCGCCATTTCGACGAGCGTCACGTCAACGCCGCGTTCACGTAAGTTTTCAGCCATCTCGATTCCGATGAAGCCGCCTCCGATGACCGTCGCGTGTTTCGGTGCCTTGTCATCGACGTAGCTGCGGATTTTATCTGTATCCGGAATATTTCGGAGCGTGAAGATATCTTCTGCTTCCTCGATTCCAGGAATGTTCGGACGAATCGGTTTCGCTCCAGGCGACAAGACGAGGACGTCGTATGACTCATCGTACGTTTCACCCGTTTGGACGTGTTTCACCGTCACCGTCTTCTCAGCGCGGTTGATTTTCATCACTTCCGTCAAGTTGCGGATATCGAGTTGGAACCGTTTGTTCATGCCCTCAACTGTTTGGACAAGCAATTTTTGACGGTCTTGAATCACGTCACCGATGTAGTATGGGAGACCACAGTTGGCAAATGAGATATATTCGCCACGGTCGAACATGACGATTTGATTTTCTTCATTTAAGCGACGGAGACGTGCGGCTGCCGAAGCACCACCTGCTACCCCACCGACAATTACGATTTTTTTACTCATTGCTCGTTTCCTCCTTTGACGACTTCACCAGGCCAGCTCATCAAGCCGTCTTCTATATTGACCACTTTATAACCTTTTGCTTCCATTTGCCAAGTAGCTTGCGTGCTGCGAGCGCCCGAACGACAAAGCACGATGTACTCTTGGTCTGTGTCGAGCGTATCAATCCACTCCGTTATTTCAGAGAGCGGGTAATTCGCCGCCCCCGCGATGTGTGCTTCTTGAAACTCGTCGCGTTCGCGCACGTCGACGATGTTTACAGGGACTTCAAAGTCCATTTGACGTTTTAAAGCCGATGCTTTCATCTTTGTTTACCCATCCTTTTTATCTATAGTCATTTCACGTATTCATGATCAGCTTGGTAGCGGGCGTCCGATAAACTTTGTGATTCATTGAACAATTCGCTTCCACGTCATTAATATACCCCCTATGGTATGTGATTGCAAGGGAAAAGTTTGACGAATCGGCAAACAGTCGATTTTTTCCGGCTTAAACGTTGTTGCTCGACACATACTCCCCCACGTATTAAGATGAGACTACACAATACTAGTTGGGTTACTGAACGATTTGAATATAGAGGTGAAACTTATGGAACAGTATCAATACGACACGAAAGTGTTGAACCGGATGAAACGGGTCGAAGGCCAGATCCGGGCCATCATCCGCATGATGGAAGAAGGCAAGGAGTGTCGCGACGTCGTGACACAACTGAGCGCGGCTCGATCGGCACTTGACCGCGCCTCGACGATCATCGTCGCCAAGAACTTGGAGCAGTGCATTATCACGGCGCAACAAGATGGCGAAGATACGTCAGAAACGGTCGAAGAAGCCATCAAAATGTTGATGAAACGCTAGTTCCCCTTGCTTTCCCCTCTCAAATGGGAGAAAGTTAGAGTAACGACTTTTAAGGGGGATTTCTTTGTGAACTTTGAAGAAAAAGTAGAATCATTCAAAGCGCTCGTCGCAGAACGCAACATGACGTTCAAAGAGAGCGAGACCGAAACGCACGTCACGTTTTTAACGCGTGAAACGACTAAATCTGAGGCCCAGCCCGTTATGATTATCGCCTTCAACAAAAAGACGACTGACGCCGAGCTATACGCCGCGACAGTGACGCACGTGCCGGACTACGTCGAAGACCTACCGATCCTCAACGCATTGAACGAGTTCAACCAAGAGTTCAAGTACTTCCGTTGCGTGCTCGACAGCGACCGTGACGTCACGCTCGCTTCAACGCTCGATCTCGACCTCGGCTTCTCACCGGAAATCATCTTGCAACATTCGTTCATGATGTTCCAAGCAGCCGACGAAGTGAACGAGTACATGCAAAAACTGTACACGCAAGTTCAATAATTGTAGACCGCCAGACAGAAAAGACGATCATCCCGAACGCATCGGGACGATCGTCTTTTCTTGTGTACTCATACGTTATCTCTCGTAGCTAGGGCACGGGGAGAAGTTGCAATATACCACTGGTAACAAAGAATGATGATTAATAGAAGATCAACCAAATCCCCACCGTAATACATCCACATGGCTCCTACCTCTGCCTCTCCTGTTGGCACCCCATTTGGTGGGCTCACATAAATTATTTTTGCCAATATCTTATGTCCGGCCAATGCTGCAATCAATACAAGTGATCGGTATATGTAGCTGTATCGGTGTGACGTGACGTCCACATAAATCAAAGAAATGGTAAACAAATACCCTGCTAAAAACACATGCAGATGAATTAACACATATAAAAGAATTGATTGATGCATCAGTGAATACAAATCCGTCATGTAGAGCAGATATAGTCCTCCAATGTTGAGAACGGAAGCCGTGACCGGATTCGTGAAGAATTGGAGCGGCCGACTTTTTAATACGCGTGTCACTCTTCTCGCGACGTGTACATCAAGCGTCCGTAACAGTAACGTCATCGGGGCGGACAAGGCGAGACACAATGGCGCCAACATACCTAGAAACAGATGACTAATCATATGCCCGACAAAATTGGTGTGGGCAAAAGTCGCTAACGGTCCAACCAAAGTAAGGCCTACACAAACAATACCTATCATCCATAAACCGTAGCGATATAGCGGCCACGGTTTATAAGCGCGACTCGTAAAAATTCCGGCGAACGAATAAGCAAGGAGAGCCATAAACAACAAAATCACGACCGTCGCCTCATAACCGCCACTTATCGTCTGGACATGGGAATGCATCCTCATTTATCCTCCTTCTTTCACAAGTAGCTTCCGTTTCTGCGTTTGGTTAAAGAGCACTAAACCACCTATGAGGATGACGAGGGCCGTAACATTCCAAACGAGGTCATATGGAAGAATCTCAACGCCATAACGAATCTGATGAATTTTCAGTAGTTTGTGATGAATAATCCCATCGTAGAGTTGAAAAAAACCAACGCCGATCAGGACGCCACTGATCCACCGCTTCATCCAAAATGACTTTCTTCTCCGTAGGTCTGCCAGGAGGAACAAGGAAGCTACGGTCGCAAACCAACTGAACGCATGAAATAACCCGTCTGAGAATAAGCCGACGGCAGACGTCGATTTATCATAGAAATGATGCCACGCCAATAATTGATGAAATACCGTCTCATCCACAAATGCAATCAGGCCCAACCCGAATAGAAACCCCGAACCAAGGTTACGGAACGCGTATGCATACGGACTACCTTCCATGTTTCGGCACCTCCAAATTAATAACAAAGTTTTCGGACATATTTCGATTCCCTTTTGTTTACTAATTAAACGCCGTCCTAATTTAAGAACAGAAACGATATCACTTTTATGAAACGTTTAGCCCGATTTTTCCGTACGAATAGAAAAAGGAGGAAATGCTAATGATGACGCGTTATATTCGTTACCTCGATTCGCTCGAAGCCATCAAAACGGCGACCAAATGGGCACTCACTGACGACTTCCGACGATTGATGGCCGTCAACTACGCCATCCATGACACCCCGTTCGACCCAAATCGGTTTGAACAGGCGCAGGCGGCCGTCAAACAGAAAACCGGCTTGTTCTCCAAATTTCGCGGTAGCAACAACCTCGTCTGGTTATCGTTTCTCGACGCCAAGTATGAAGACGTCGGCCCCGCGATTGACGAAGCACTTCGTCTCGACACGCTGCTCGACCGAAAACATTTCCGATTCAGCGCGCTGCGGCCGTTCCTCGCGAGCCAGTTGATCAACGTCGACGAACCGGAACGCAGGCTCGATGAGGCAAGCGCCCTCTATCAAGCATTTAAACGCCAGCATCCGTGGCTCACGAGTGAAGAGGATCTGCTGTCGGCACTCGTCCTCGTGCAAGCGTTCGACGACCACACTGAACTGAACGAGCGCATCGAATCGTATTACGAGGCGCTGAAAATCCAGTTACCGCGCTCGAACGAACTGCAGCTCGTGTCGCATTTGCTCATGTTCAGCAAGTTGGACCGAGACGACGCCGTCGCTCGCTTCTTAGACTGGCGCACCCGCCTTGAAAACCAACAGCTTACCGTCAAGAGTGAGCAGCTACCGTCGCTCGCCTTGCTCTCGATCGTCTCGGCACCGAACGACCAAGACGAACAAGCGATCCTCGACATCACGAACGCTGAAAAAGAGCAGCAACGCTGGTTCAACACGCACGGACTAAACGTCGCCATCCAACTCGTCGCCGCGGAACATATTACCGAAGATGCGAGCGACCTGCTACTGAACGGGACGTTCGCTCATTTGCTGGCGATGCAACAAGCGGCCTCGGCGGCAGCAAGCGTCGCCATCATCGCGAGCACGTCGTCAAGCGACTAAAAAAAGAAGGGTTGCCCCTTCTACGTGTAAAGATATACGCTCAAACAGATTAAAACGAACACCGAGTTCACAATCTCAAAGATCCCGATTTTCATGATTGGGATCTTTTTGCCGTAGAAAACGATCGCCCGGACGAGGCTCGGCGCGTATGCGAGCGCCAAGACCGAATAGCCGAACGCGATGAACGCTGCGACGAGCATGAGGTGATACCCCCACGAGATGTTCCGGTACAACGCGCTCTTCTTCTCCCGAATCATCGTCTTGACGTAAAAGATACTGCCGAGGAAATACAAGTATGGCAAGATGAACAGCCAGACGATCGTCGCGCCCAACGTCTGCGCACCCAAGTAATAGCTCGCCATCCCACCGATACAAAATGACGTGACGGCACTGACGTCGTTCCAGACGTTGCGCTCGTCTTTGATTTTGGCGAAATAGGCGTTGACGAGACCGAACGGGATCATCGCGAGGACGAACCAGACGAGACGCCACTCGGTGATGAACACCGGAATGGCAGCGACTGTCGCAATCACGAGATACGTCACGACCGTTCGCAACAGCTCAGCCGACTTCTTCCGTTGCTTCACGTATTGGAACAAGAAAAACGTGCCCATGTAGACGAACAACCAAGCGATGGCGAACGGTAAGTGCGCGAGTGTCCATCCTCCGACGATGCCGCCGAGTAAGAACGGTAAAATAAGCATCGACCAGGCGCCGTGCTGTTTTGGAATCATCCATTTCATGTGACTCACTCCTTCTTTTTTAGTGTAGAGCAACGTTTCGTGAAAAGCTGTGATTTTTGTTACTGTTGCACAACCCGTTTGATTATTTATATCCATAATTAGTAAAAAACTATATCATCATCTTCTTTTTCTAGTATTCTAGTATTAAGATCTACGACAGGAGGGATAGAAAGTGGCTCAACACCCAAAACAAAGAACGAGTCGCCGTACCTTTAAAATCATCCTCGCTATGATATTTGCTCTTTTAGTCGTCGGCCGGGTCCCAATTCAGATGCCGATTGCTTTTACTACATCGTTCGTTCCGTTTAAAGTTGAAACTCCTTCCTACCTCCCACTCGAGATAGATGAACAATATTCACACCTTCTGAATTTGAATCAAGTTAGACTGGTCTACAAAAATGAAACCGAGTCAATTACTGTTTGGGCGACCAGTGAAATGGGTTGGAATCACGTCGATAGCTGGGACGAAAAAGTCATGATTAGAAACGGATTGAACGGTCACTATACCGAATTTGATGATATGAAAATGATCAGTTGGCAACAGGAAAACGTCGAGTATGCCGTTGACTATACCGGAACTCAACTCTCAAAAGATGACCTGCTCAAAATTGCGAATTCCATTCAGTAAACAGTTGAAGTTCTTTTTCAACTGTTCACGCCATAAAAAAAAACGATCTCACGCGAGATCGTTTTTTGGTGTTAGTTTGGTCACACTTGGTATGGCTACTTCGACAGCGTCTTCCGTCAACATCTTCGTGACGACACGACCCGCGATTGAGACCGCGATGAGCGTGTAAAGCGCGTTCGAGAGCGGCAAGTAGATGAGCGAGATCGCAAGAACAACCACATCGAAGGCGATGAGAATCGTTCCGACCGATACGCCGGACCACTTTGACAGACCGAGTGCGAATAAATCGTCGCCTCCGGTCGCTCCACCTGACTTCAAGACGAGACCGAGACCGTAGCCGGTCACAATCCCACTCGCAATCGCAGCAAACAGTGTCGCCGGCCAGACCTGGATGTCAAACGTCAACAGGTCGAGTCGATCCCACATCGCATAGCTGAGCGAAAGTGACGCCGCGGCAAGCACGGCTTGTCCGACGAAGCGCCAGCCTTTCCACCAAAGAGCGATTAAAAAGAAGGGGATGTCGAGTACGATCATCGAGATCGCCGGATCGATATCAAATAAATAGCGGCCGAGTAATGCTAACCCGACAAAGCCCCCTTCTGCCAAACCAAACTGTTCATTCAAATAATAATAACCGAACGCCATGATCAGCGTTCCGAGCACTATGGTAGCAACTCGTTTCATTCCGATTGTCCTCCCCGTTTTCAACGGAGAGGAGGATCCTCAGTCGTAGCCGCGGTTCCATCTGTTCCATCTCCGATCTTCCGTTTGTTGATTTTTTACATCGATGTTCGTCTGTAAAAACTCAACGCTAGAAGTCCGGCAATTGAAACAGAGGCCATGTCCTCTCGGTGTCCATAAAGACCTTCCTTTCCCAAATTGCGCGTAATCATGAGACTATTTTAACATACTCTCGCGACTATTTCATTAAATGTACATTTAGTGTAGATTACGTTTCGGTAAATCCTTCTTCCCGAACCACCACCAGTTCCAGTCGCCGAACAGTTTCATCAAGGACGGGACGAGCAACATCCGGATGATCGTCGCATCGATGAAGATGGCGAGCGCGATACCGACCCCGAGCTGTTTGATCGGGCTGACACCGGTGAAAGCGAACGCGCCCGTGACGACGATCATGATAATCGCGGCCGACGTGATAATCTTGCTCGTCTTAGCGAGCCCCATCTCGGTCGCATAGTCGTTATCCCCGGTCTCGCGGTAATACTCCTCGATCCGTGAGACGAGGAACACCTCGTAGTCCATCGACAGGCCGAAAACGAGCGAGAAGATGAACACCGGCGTCAAAATACTGATCGTCTCGGCGTCGTAGACGTAGCCCGACTCAAAGATGATGACCAATAACCCAAACGTCGCCCCGAGTCCGAGCACGTTCATGATGATCGCCTTGATCGGAATCAAGATCGAGCGGAACGCCCACATGAGGATGACCATCGTCGCTAAAATCACGGTCACGACCGCATAGGGGATGCTGTCGTAAATCTCTTCATAGATTTCTTCGTTGAAGGCGGCCGGTCCGCCGACGTCGAAGCCTTGGTCGCGCCAATCGCGGACGAACGCCTGCGCCGCTTTATCACTCGGCGGCACGTCGAAGCTGACGTTGACGAGTGCGAGATCGGTATTGCCTTCGAGCGTGACGAGACGTTCAAACGCCTCGAGCTGTTCCGGGGCGACTTGAACGAGCTGTTGGAATTCCGCAGCTGTCAGATTTGATGCGGTCAAGAACGTCGTGACGTTGTCGACGATCGGGTCTTCATTCAACTCGTCTGTAAGGGTTGTCAACTCGTCAAGAATCATCGAGTCGGTCAAATCGTTCGTCTCAAACAACAGCACCGCATCGGTCGACGTCTCGCCGAACACATCGTCCCACCGCTCGAGGGCGGCCCGGGATTCGTACGACGTCGGGAGCGCATCGGCGTCCGGGATGTTCAGTTCTAAGTCGCGGACGAACCAAAGGCTCGGCAACAAAAGGAGCAACGCGACGAGCGTCATCACGACCGGACGCTTCATGACGAACCGGGCCAACTTTTGCCAGCGCACTTCAGAGCGCGTCTCGTTCGTTCTGATGAGACGTCCTTTATTGATGGCATCGCCGACGATATAGAGCGCCGACGGCAAGAGCGTGAGCGCCGATAAGACGGCACCCGCGACCGCAATCAAGGCACCGAGCGCGATCGCTTGAAACACATCGACTTGAATGAACAACAGTCCGGCGAGCCCGACGAAGACGCACAGTCCTGAGAACAGGATCGAGCGACCTGCCGTCGCGACCGTCCGGACGATGGCCGCTTCCCGTGACAGTCCTTTGGCGAGCTCTTCACGGTAACGGTTGACGAGCAGGAGCGAGAAGTCGATCCCGAGCGCAATCGCGATCATCGCGACGGCATTCAATACGAAAATCGATAGCTCCATCGTCTGCGTGAAGAAGAAGAGCGATCCCGCCGCAACGATGAACGTGATCAGTCCAACGAATAAGGGCATGAAAGCGGCGAGCGGTGTCCCGAAGACGAGCAGGAGGACGACGAGCGCGACCGGGATCCCGATCAATTCGGCCCGGATCAAGTCATTTTTCGATGCCTCGTTCAAATCTTGGGCAAAGACCGGCTCCCCGGTCAACCGGACTTCCGTGTCCGTATCTCGAATCAATTCAGCACGAACGTCGGCAATCGCCGCCTCGGCCGCTTCCTGGTCCTCGAACTCGAGCACGAAGTACGCGGCGTCACCTGAACGCGCGTCCGGGTTCTCCGCTGGCGTGATGACGCCATCGACGCCTGAAACAGATTCGAGCCGTGTTTTTTGTTCGGCCATGACCGTCTCTAAGTCACCGCCTTCAAGCAAGACGATCATCGAAGCGCCGGCCCGGTCGAACCGATCGTTCAACGTGTCCTCCACTTGCGCGAAGCGGCCATCTTGAACCGCAAACCCGTTTCCTCGCAATTCCCCAGGCAACTGCAATCCGAAGTAAATCGAGACCGCTAATAACACAGTCCACACGGCGACCACCCAAAAGCGCCACCGCACCAAATTTTTACCTAACCGTTCCATCCAAGTCCACCCCTCTCCATCTAAGAAGACTGTTCCCGTTTCGCACGAGTTTCATCAAGTCTTCGCAAAAAAATCCTGAACCGTGAGTTCGGTCCAGGAACGTCAACGCTCGAACACTTGTAGCCAACTATGGCAAAATCGTCGAGGCGTCGATAATACGACGAGGCGGTCTCCCGACTCATCAAGCAACATCACTTTCAATAATTCACTTTCGGCACATACTTCAGAAGCAAACAGCAGACGGTCACGCTTGAACAGCTGGAACGAAGTCATCGACGTAATCGCTGTCGTCGCACCGACCTGGTCGACGATAACCGTATCATAATCGCCGCCGTAAGGAATCGTCCATCGTTCACCCGCTTCGACCTGCTCGACCATGAATTGCTGATTCAATTCATCGTAAAGCGTGACGAGGCCTGGGGCCGTGAACCGCTCAAAATCATAAATCGGATGATAGGCTAACTCGATGATGGCGCCAAACTCCGGCGTCTCCTCATAGCGGCTATAGCGGAACGTGTGGTCGGTCATGTTTAACGCCACGATGTCAGATTCCGCCGAGTAGAGAAATAAATCGTCTCCTCGCCAATGACATAAATTGCTGAACCAATCGTCATGAAACGTTTTTGGGATTGGGTGACACTCCATCATGCCTTGCTTTAAATCAATGACTCCATACGTTTGCATGTCTCGGAACAGCGCGACGGCTTTTTTTCCATGTGGTTCAATATATAGTGCGCACGGTGCCCATTTCCACTCGAGTTCCCATCTGATTTGGAACGTTTCGTCGAAAAAGACAAATCCAGTTTGCGCCAAATACAACATCCATCCTCCACCGACGCGCTCTAACCATTCAACCGTCTGATGAAACTGATAGTCTGCTACTTGTTTGTACATTTGATCACTTCCTAGTTTCAGCTTAGCAACGACCGAACGGTTTATCGATTTTGAATGTGTTCACACGACACATTCTCGCTCGGTCCGTTTTTGCTGTATACTGGCTGTAGCAAACCTGAATTTAGAAAGGAGAAACCACATGCGCCCACTACAACTGTCTCCCGAGACGGCGGTCGAGCTTGCCAAAAAGTTGAACGTACCGCTTGAAGAACTCATGCATATGCCAAAACATATCCTCGTTCGGAAGATGATGGAGCTTGAAGCATCTAAGACCGAGCCGAACGAAGAAAAGGAGACGGAATGACGTCTCCTTTTTTTGTTACCCTTGTTTATTCTTCCGCTTTTTCGCGACGTACCAAAGTCCAAGGATGGCAAGCGCAGCTCCACCGGCGACGGCGTACTTGCTGTAATCCGGACGGCGTTCTGTCACGACGAGCGTCGACAGCGGCGCGACGGTGAGGTGCCGGTCTTCGACGAGGCGTGGCGCCGTCAAGTTGACGGTATGGTCCTCGACATGAACTTCGAACTTGCCTGCTGGCAGCTTCACGTCGACCGGTACTTCGAGTCCGTTATGGTAGACGAGATGACGCTCGACATAACCTTCGACGTGACGATGAAGTTCGTAGGCGATTATCCCTTCTTCTTCGTCAAAGAAACGTAAGTGCTTTCGAATCTGTTCGGTGTTCTCGAGACGGAACAACGGATACTGTTTGCGTAAGTTGATCAAGCCTTTCACATATTCGACGCTCGGCGTCTCTTGCTCGGCCCGGGTCCAGTCCAATCGGTTGATGACCTCGCCCGATTTGAAACTGTTCTCATCCCCGTCTTTCGTGCGGAAAAACTCTTGCCCGCTATGAAGGAACGGAATGCCTTGACTGAGCAGGACGATCGTCGTCGCAAGACGATGACGGCGGCGGCGCGTCGTCTCATTGTCGTCAGGACTAGCGGCGGCAAGTTTGTCCCAAAGCGTCAAGTTGTCATGGCATTCGACGTAGTTGACGACTTGGTTCGGCTCATCGGCGAAGCTTTGACTCGTGACCGCACCGGTGATCCCGCGCTTCACGTCAGCCGTCAGCTCGGCGTTGCCGCTGATCCAGCCCGGCAAGTCTTCGATGAATACGTCACCACGGATTCCGTCCCGGATCGCATCGTTGAACTGAGCGATACGTGGCATTTTACGGGCGTTGTGTTGGTTTGCCTTCTTACGAACTGCCAGTGGTGTATCGAGATCCCAGCCTTCTCCGGTGATGAGGATCGATGGATCAATCCGATCGAGTGCTTTGCGGACCTGGTTCATCGTCTTGACGTCATGCAGCCCCATCAAATCAAAGCGGAAGCCGTCGATCATGAACTCTTTGGCCCAATACGAGACACATTCGACGATCAGTTTGCGCATCATCAACCGCTCCGACGCTGTATCGTTGCCGCACGCCGAGCCGTCGGCAAGCGTCCCGTCCTCGTTCAACCGATAGTAGTAGTCCGGCACGAACTGGCCGAGCGGTGTCGTCAAAGCGTCATACGTATGGTTGAACACGACGTCCATGATGACGCGGATCCCGCGGTCATGGAGCGCTTGAATCATCGCCTTCAATTCGAGGATACGGGCGGCCGGGTCATCCGCTGTCGAGGCGTACGAACCTTCGACCGCGAAATAATGGACCGGGTCATAGCCCCAGTTATAGTTCGACTCGCTTTCCCGCGACTCGTTGACCGAACCGTAGTCAAAGAACGGCATAAGTTGAAGGTGGGTCACGCCGAGCGCTGTGATGTAGTCGAGCGCTGTCGGGTATCCGTTTTTCGTCTTCGTGCCGGCCTCGGTCATCCCGAGGAATTTACCACGGTGCATGACACCGCCATCCGGATGGCTCGTCAAATCTCTCACATGTGCTTCATAAATGACCGCTTCTTGCGAAGAGTGGAAGAGCGGACGTTCTTTGACCCAATGGTCCGGGTTGATTGAAGACGGGTCGAGCAGGCAGCCCCGCTTCCCGTTGACGCCGACGACTTTCGCATACGGATCGAGGGATTCGATGCGTTTGCCGTCAACGATTGCCTCGAACACGTAAAACTGACCTTCGAATTGTGCCCGGTCAAGCTCGACCATCCATGTCCCTTTTTCGGCCCGTTCGAGCTCGATGCGATCAAACTTACGCGCCCGCGCCGTACGATAAAGCTTCACTGTCATTTGCTCGGCTACCGGCGACCACACCCGCAGACGGATGAGTTCACTTTTAAACGTCACCCCAAGGTCTTTTCCATGATATGCAACGTGATCCAAGTCTACATTTGTCTGTCTATCGATTGTATGTTCCATCGTTTCACTCCTTCACTGCTTCAAATCTGCTATCATTATAACAAAACCCATACAAAGGATGGATGAAACATGGCAAAAGACAATTCTTTTGATATCGTGTCAGAAATGAACCTCGAAGAAGTGAAAAACGCGATCCAAATCGCCGAAAAAGAAATTTTGAACCGTTACGACTTTAAAGGGTCGAAGAGTGAGATGTCACTCGATAACGGTGACCTCGTCCTCGTCTCAGATGACGATTACAAACTCGAACAATTAAAAGACGTCATGATCTCGAAGTTGATCAAGCGCGGCGTGCCGACGAAAAACCTCGACTATCAAAAAATCGAACGCGCACTCGGCGGTACCGTCCGTCAACGTGTCAAGTTGAAGAGCGGAATCGACAAAGACGATGCCAAGAAGATCAACAACGCCATCAAAGAGTCGAAGTTGAAAGTGAAATCGCAAATTCAAGACGATCAAATTCGTGTGACGGCCAAGTCACGGGATGACCTACAAGCGGTCATGCAACTCGTCCGTGAGCTCGAGTTATCGGTCGATGCCCAGTTCACGAACTACCGATGAAACTCGCCATCATCAGTGACCCGCACGGTTCGTTTGATGATTTGAAAGCCGTCCTCAAGGCGGTCAGGCGCGAGACCGAGCACATCCTCTGCCTCGGCGACTTGTACGAGTGCCATATCGGCAAAAAACGGCGCAACGAACGGTTTCATGACGTCTCCGACGTCATGACGTTTGACGAGCAGTACGAGGCGCTCTTGACGTTCCCGAGCCTGCGCGGCAACCAAGAAGAACGGATTGACGAAGTGCTCATCGTGTCGCACCCTGTCAAGACCCGCATCTCATTATTGCCTGAACAGACGACACTCGATGAGGCGCTGTTCTTGCACGGTCACCAAATCGAGTGGAGCGCCGACTGGGAGCCGATCGTCGAAAAAGGCAAGTACCCGCTCGTCTTCATCGGGCATAGTCATATTCCGGGCATCTACCGGAAAGGCCGCTCGATTCCCTGGGAAATCGGGACACCGTTCAAGTTGAAGAAGAAGCGCTACGTCATCAACGTCGGCGCCGTCATCTTCGACCGGGAATGGTGTCTGTATGATACGAAGACGCGAACAGTCACGCGGATGAAAGCATAAAAACACTCCGAACGCATGCGAACTGCACCTTTGATTGTTAGACACATCTAACAATCAAAGGTGCAGTTCATTTTAAGGATGATTTATTTTACTTGTACATTTTCCCAACCCTCTTGATGTGAACGCTAGAATAAAATTGACAGTTTTTGCTCGATACGATTTTACACTATTGCCGAAAAATCAGAACAGAACTCCGATAGATTAGT
>NZ_JACSMB010000023.1:0-33160 GCF_018618455.1 Exiguobacterium sp. s142
GCGGCGGGGGAAGGGAAATCTGACGGAATCACGAACTTCTGTTCGTCATATCTGTCACAGGGGTGGCCAAGAGGTTTATGTACGGGCGATTCATCTCCCACCTACGCCGGGCCTCGCCCCAGACGCTTAGAGGTGGGAGAATTCTCGCTTAATTATGTTAAAAACAAATTCGCCCCATTGAATTGACAGTTTAAAAACGAACTGCCGACGTGGCGCGATGCGTTCCATTTCGAGTCGGTAAAGTCACAGTTGATGAAGCGGCACTGCTCGGTCTCGAACTCGGTCGCGTCGATGTATGTGAACCGACAGTTCTCGAACGTCACGTGTGAAAGTTGAAGGTCACGGAACGAGGACTCGCGAAAATCTTGTCCTTCGTAAGACTCATTTAATTGAAACATGTCCTGCCTCCTTGGCGTATACTAATTGTAGCTAAAGGAATGGAGTGATGAAAGATGGATATCGTATTTCCGACCGATCAGCGCACGTTCAACTACCGCGTCGCCGGCATCTGGGTCCAAGATGGTCGTTTGCTCATTCATCGGAACGCAAATGATGACTTTTGGGCGTTGCCGGGCGGCCGCGTCGGCATCGGCGAAGAAGCCGAACTCGCTTTGATGCGCGAACTGCAAGAAGAGCTCAACGCGACACTGACGGGAACGACGTTCGCTTTCGTCTCCGAAAATTTCTTCACGTACTTAGAACGCACGGTTCACGAGATCGGCATGTATTTTTATGTATCGGGTGACCTCCCGCTCCGGACCGGGGACTTTCACGGACCAGAAGGAGATCACCTCATCTATCGTTGGCAGCCGCTCGAGTCACTCCGTGAACTGAGACTCTTTCCGGAGACGCTCTATGCGTTGCCGCAGTCGCTCCCACCACACTTTATCGACCGCTGAGCCTTATAAAATCGATTTCAACTCGTTCAAATCTTGAATCTCATACGTCGTCTCGACCGTCGCCGCAACCTCATGCGGGTTGTACCAGCACGTATCGAGGCCGTACATGCGTCCTCCGGCGATGTCCGCCGTCAGCGAGTCACCGACGATGAGTCCGCGCTCGGGTGACACGTTCGGGACACGTTCGAACACGTAATCGAAGAACGGTTTCATCGGCTTTTGCGATCCCGTCGCGTCGGAGACGAACACGTCCTTGAAATACGGGAGCAACCCCGACGCCTCAAGCCGCTTGAACTGTGTCTCTGTCACACCGTTCGTGACGATATAGAGCGGATACTGTTCACTGAGCGTTTGCACGAGTTCGAGTGCCCCGTCGATGATGTGCACCCCGTCGTGCAAATGGTCTCGATAGCGCTGTTCGACTTCATGCGCATCGATCGTGATGCCGAGCGTGTCGAACAGTTGCGTGTGGCGGCCCATCAAGACGTCTTCCCGTCCGACCTCACCGCGTTCAAACGCGCGCCATAGCCCGTTGTTGATCGTCACGTATTGTTGTTTTAACGCATCGGTCATCCGGACGTTATGTGAGGCGAGCAATTGCTCCAAGGCGACGTGCTCGCTCCGTTTAAAGTCTAGCAACGTATCGTCGACATCAAATAAAATAGCTTCATACCGTTTCATAATTTGAATTACCCCTCTCTGCCTCTAATGTACAGGAACAGGCCGAGAAGTTCAAAACAAGGAGTGAGTCCCATGGCTAAACGACCGATCACCAATCTCGAGTATTCAGATAAAGAACGTGAATCATTTTTCTACTTGACCGATGAAATGTTCGGCATCGATTTTCGCGGATGGTATTTGGATGGAGAATGGACCGACCGCTATCGCTGTTATTCGTTGACGTTCTACCGGAACATCATCTCGAACGTCAGCATGAGCCGGATGACCCTCGTGACGGACGGAACCGCTCGTGAGATGTATCAAATCGGGACGGTCATGACGGACGAGGACCGACAAGGACAAGGACTCGCCACCCGCGTCTTCAAGCACCTCTTCAAACAACATGACGCCGATGGATTGCCTTATATTTTAGCTTGTAACGAGGGCCTCGAAACGTTTTATGAGAAGCAAGGGTTCACTGTCCAACGCGAACCGGAGCTATTTGTCTCCGTGTCGGGCTCGGCGCCCCCTCTCGAACACGTCGACGTCGACGCCGAACGGTGGCGTCGGTTCAAACTGGAGTCGCTCCCGTACTCACCCCGGCTCTATACGACGGACGACATGCATATTTGGATGTTCAGTTTCTATCAAGGCCTGAACGAGGACGTCTATCGCTTCGACGACATGCATGTCATCTATTTTATTGAGCGCACGCGTCTGCATTTGTTCGCGGTGCTGTCGCCTCGGCCTGTCGATATGCGTGACGTCGTGGCACGGCTCTCCTTTGATGGGATCGCGGAAATCGTCTTTGAATTCACACCTGACTTGGCCGATGTCGAACGACGTGCGTCACGTGCACGTGACGGACAATGGATGATCCGTATGAGTGACGGCCACCTTTTCCCGGAAGGCTGTCGCTTCCCGAGTTTATCGAAAGCATGAAATAACGCGCCTTGCAACAGAGTCTGATGGTGCGAGCGTACTCATAAGAGAAGAGGACCGTTCCGACAATAGGTCAGAATGGTCCTCTTCTCTTATCCAAGAATATTTTTTTGGTTCTCAAACGCTGTTTTTAAACAATGAGCCGCCTCTTTCACCGCCCGTTTCGCCTCTGGGACGAACGCATAGTAGTTCGTGAAGCCGTGGATCAGCCCCCCGTAATTTTTATACGTCACCGGGACACCGAGGCTGATCAATTTGTTCGCATAAGCCCGCCCGACGTCACGGAGCGGGTCGTACTCGGCCGTCAGTAGTGTCGTCGCAGGCAGTTGTTCTAAGCGATCGGACAAAATTGGCGACGCATACGGATGTGTCAACTCATTTTCGTCATTAAAATATTGCTGCTGGAACCAACGGATCAACCCTTCGTCAAGCAAGTAGCCGGTAGCGTAATCAATCAAAGATAACGGCAAGTTCTCTTCGGTCCCGGTCACCGGGTAAAACAGGAGCTGATGAACGAGTGACGGCCCCCCGCGCTCACTCGTAATCAATGCGCTGACCGTGGCGAGCGTCCCGCCGGCACTGTCGCCGCCGACGGCGAGTCGTGACGCATCTACGTTTAATTCCGAAGCGTGTTCCCCGATCCAAACGAGTGCATCGTAAGCGTCTTCGACCGGGGCTGGAAATTTATGTTCCGGCGCGAGGCGATACCCGACCGAGATGACGGTACAGTCCGCCTCGTTCGCGAGGGTGCGGCAAATCGCATCGTGTGTCTCGATGCTGCCGGTGACGTAACCGCCGCCGTGATAGTAGACAAGTGCCGGGGCGGTCGTTGCTCCTGACCGATAAATCCGAATCGGGAGCGTACGCCCTGGGAGCGAGAGATCCAAGTCCTCGACTTCGTGAACGTGCTCTTTATGCTGGAACCTCGTCAGCACTGCATCTTCCTGTCGTCTTAACTCGAGTGGGTTCATTTGCTCATATGTGGGTGACATCTGATTTTAAAATTGATCCAAATAAAATTGAATCGTTGGATTGACTGGCAATGGGAACCCCTTCTTTCTCTATTGGCGTACAGTTTCCTATTCCCAGCTGAACCCGTCATTAAGCAGACTCGCACACTTTTCGAAATTTAGAATGATAAAAGAATGCCAAGACGACACCGATAACGAACAAGACCGTCCAAGCGATGCCTAACAATCGAGCTAGCATCTATGACAAACGTCTTAGACTTCCTCCTGTTGATTCTTTTTCCACCAGACGAACATAACGATTCCCATGCCGACGAACAGAACCATCATTGAGAAAATCAACTGTTGTTCAAGCGGCAGGCTCGTTTGCGCGAACACATATTGCGGCACAAACAGTAGAAGTGGAATAATCAGATTGATCCACGTCTTCGTCCACACCGACACGATGACGAGTGTGAGCACTGCTAGCCCGAACAACACGAACTGCCCGACCGTCCCAAACGTGATCTTCGGTGTCTCAACGAGCAGGTCGAAAGTCATCAAGCCTAGGAATAGCGTCATCGGCAATGCACCGAGCGCGGCATACGTCAACCCAGTTTTCATCTTGCCGCGAGACGAACCGGTCGACATCTTACGGAACACTTGTGTCACGGCGAGTAAAAGTATGACGGCGACGAGTGGGAAGCCGATCAGTTGGACCGTCGAGAACGTCATCTCTCCTTGAATAAAGTTTCCGATGATGATGTAGGCGAATACGCTCGGAATGATCATGCCGACAACTTTCACTACCCCTTTCACGTCAAACGCCATCTCGCTCCCGAGTTGGCGCATATACGCCTCAGGGCTCTGTCCGACGACATCGTCTACGCTTTTCCCTGCTCGCTCCGCTTCTTCTAAATGGTCTTTCAATTCTTCGGTCACGTCCTTCACTTCACGTTCTGATTTCCCACTCGACATGAGATAGACCGCCAAATCATCTAAAAAATCACGACTCTTTTTCGAAAGTTCCACGTTCATTCCCCTCTCCTAGTACGCGGTCGACACCGCTCGACACATCTGCCCAACGCTTCCGGAACACCATTAATTCCTGTTCCCCAGCTTCCGTCAATACGTAATACTTTCGTTTCGGACCTCCTGAAGGCAGAGGTTTTTGAACCGTCTCGACCCACCCCTCTTTCTTCATCCGTAACAGAACCGGGTAGATACTGCCTTCGCTCACCATCGTGAAACCGTACGCTTGAAGTTTCTCCGACATCTCATAGCCGTACGTCTCCCCTTTTGCGATGATGGCGAGCAGACACCCTTCGAGCAGACCTTTCAACATTTGACTCATCGCCATGGCGTGACCTCACTTTCTCCAAACTATCTTGTTATACATAATAGTAATGGAAGGTGATTTCAATTGCAACTACTTTGTAAAACAAGATAGTTGCGCATCGAAAGGTTTAATTTTTTAAATCAGGTGAATACTTCTTAAGGTGAAGAAAAAATAAAGGAGTGTTGTTATGCATACCGATTTTACAAAGATGTACATTAATGGCCAGTGGGTAGACGGTTCGAGCGACAAGTCGATCGACAACGTCAACCCGTTCACGGACGAGAGGCTGTTCTCGATTCGGTCAGCAGACGAGTCCGATCTCGACAAGGCGTATCAGGTAGCTAAGGAAGCGCAAGGCGAATGGGCGGTCATGCTGCCGCAAGAGCGCCGCGCCCTGATCGAGCGGTTCGCTGAACTGACGTTACACTACAAAGACGACATCATCGACTGGCTCGTGAAAGAGTCAGGCAGCACCCGCATCAAGGCAGAAGGTGAATTCGCTGCCTCGATGGCAATCATTAAAGAGGCGTCGACGTTCCCGTTCCGGATGGACGGTCTGATCAAACCATCGATCGTACCGAACAAAGAGAATCGGGTCTACCGGAAGCCGCTCGGCGTCATCGGCGTCATCAGCCCATGGAACTTCCCGTTCCATCTCGCGGTCCGTTCGATCGTCTCGGCGCTCGCGACCGGCAACACCGTCGTCGTCAAACCAGCGACGGCGACACCGGTCACAGGCGGGCTCCTGTTCGCTTCATTGTTTGAAGAAGCCGGGCTTCCGAAAGGCGTCTTGAATATCGTCGTCGGTCGCGGCTCTGAGATTGGCGATGCCATCGTCGAACACCCGATCCCAAAACTCATCTCGTTCACGGGATCGACCGAGGTCGGGAAAGGCATTGCCGAGAAGGCCGGACGTCTGTTGAAGAAGACCGCGCTTGAACTTGGTGGCAACAACGTCTTCGTCGTCCTAGACGATGCTGATATCGACCGCGCTGTCGAGTCGGCCGTCTACAGCAAGTTCTTCCATCAAGGTCAGATCTGTATGTCGACGAACCGGATTCTCGTCGCCGAATCGATTCATGACACGTTCCTCGAACGGTTTAACGAACGCGTCCGCGGTCTTAAATTCGGAAATCCGAATGAAGCCGATACACAGGTCGGACCACTCATCGACCATGATCAAATCGATCGTATCCTCGACCAAATCGATCAGACGGTCGACGCCGGGGCGACGCTCCACGTCGGTGGCAAAGCGAACGGCAACGTGCTCGAGCCGACGGTCCTTAGCGGTGTCACGAACGACATGCCGCTCGCCAAAAATGAGATCTTCGGACCGGTCGCCGTCATCTTGTCATTCAAAGACGACGAAGAAGCGCTCCATATCTCGAACGAACTCCCATATGGTCTTAGCGGCGCCGTCCACGGTTCGATTTACCGGGCGACCGAGTTTGCTCGCCGCGTCGAGACCGGGATGATCCACATCAACGACCAATCGGTGAATGACGAGCCGCACTTACCGTTCGGCGGTGAGAAAGACTCAGGGCTCGGCCGCTTCAACGGCGAATGGGTGCTCGAGGAGTTCACGACGCTCCAATGGGTATCTGTCATGCATGAACGCCGTGAATACAAGCCGTTCTTCTCGTAATACAAAAAACTGTTTCGGTCCGTGGACCGAAACAGTTTTTTCATAGTTTCTTGACAAATTCTGACTTGAGCTTCATCGCGCCGAACCCATCGATTTTGCAATCGATATCGTGATCACCGTCGACGAGGCGGATACTTTTCACTTTCGTCCCTTGTTTGACGACGAGTGACGTACCTTTCACTTTCAAGTCTTTGATGACCGTGACCGCATCTCCATCTTGGAGCACGTTCCCGTTCGCGTCTTTAACCTCAGCGTCGGCCTCGGCCTCGGCCGCCTCGCTCGGTGACCACTCGTAAGCACATTCCGGGCAGACGAGCAAAGCGCCATCTTCATAGACGTAGGCCGACTGACATTTTGGGCAATTCGGTAGTTCTGTCATCTTGATTCCTCCATTCGATTCACTGTTGCCAGTATACCGTATTTCAGAAATGTCGATAGACAACATTTAGCCTTCTTGCGGTGTTTCTGGACCTGTCAAATCCAATTGATAAAATGACAAGTCGAGCCATTTTCCAAATTTGTAGCCGGCTCGTTTGATCGTCCCTGAATGAACGAAGCCCAATTTTTCATGCGCTTTGATACTCGCGATGTTGGCAGTATCGATTCCGCCAATCATCGTCTTATAGTTACGCGCTTCCGCGATGCGGATGATTTCACGAAGCAACTTGTTGCCGACACCTTTGCCGCGATAGCCCGGATGGACGTAGACAGAATGTTCGATCGTGTAATGATAAGCTGGCCATGGACGGAACGGGCCAAACGTGGCGAAACCCATGACGACGTCGCCGTCTTGCCAGACGATGACGGGGTGTCCAGACGCTTTTTTATCTTCATACCAGGCGACTCGATTTTGAAGCGTCACCGGTTCATAGTGATAGACGGCAGTACTGTTGACGATGGCGTCATTGTAAATATGTAAGATGGCTTGAAGGTCGTCACGACGGCAATTACGGATCATACATACACCACTTTCATGAGTTTTCTTCATTATACGTATCTCGCTCTCAAAACACACGTCGCGACGCATTTTCCACAAAAAAAGGTCAGCCGCGTCGACTGACCGTATTCCGCTCAAGCTGCTAAGCGGTCGCACATCGAAGCGCATTCGAAGCAAACGCGCGCACACTCTTGGCAGTGCTCGTGCTTATGTTTTTCGCACTCTTGGGCGCACGCCTTACACATGACCGCACAAGCCCGTGCGAGTTCGGGCACGAACGCCGAATCCCGTGTCATCGCCTCGGCGAGGAACGAGCACATAGCGGCACATTCGCGGTCGAGCCGGATGCAATCGACCATCATCTTCACATCGCGCTCTTCAAGACACGATTCAAGACAGTAGTTACACGTCTCCACACAGTCATGCAACGTTTCGAGTTCATTCGCATAAATTCGGTGAGCCATTCGGACGTCCTCCTTTTTTAGTGACACGACAACGATACGTTACTGTTGTTCCCTAATCGCCAAAAGAAAAACGACCTTCGACTAACGTCTCGGATCGTTGACAAACGTGCGGTATAAATAGGCGATGCCGTTCAACAGCCGCTCGGAATATCGTTTCGGCACGAAGCGGAGCCGGTAGAGCCGATACATCCGTTTCAAGTCTTCCCATTGATGGTCGATATGTTGCCCTTGCCGGAATCGGGCCAAATCGATCAAATAGATGCGGCCTTGCGGACTGAGGATGATGTTGCGCAAATGTACGTCTGACGGGGTCAGTCCAAGCTGCCGCGCTTTAATCAGCGCCTCGTCGACTTGCTCGATGTACGCCGCGTCAATCCAAATCCCTTCGGTCAAACACTCGAACAGCGTCTTACCTTCGATATAATCGATGACGATATAGTTCGGCCCGACTTCGTACAAATATGGGAACTGGGGCAGCCCTTCGAGCGTACGATAAATCACGGCTTCTTCCGCCGCGATTTGAGTATAGCCCGGGAAGAACACTTTGATGACGAGTCGCGTGTCTTTCACGCGAAATACGGCGGCGCTCCGTCCGATCCCATGCAGCTCGAGGTCTTGGTGATAAGCGGTGACACGCGTCTCGTGAACGTCTTGTTCGAACGACACGTCCGCATAAATTTCATAACGATTCATGAAGAACTCCTCTTTCTGTTTGTCTCTCGTCTATCATAACGGATTCCGTCACGATTGACCCTGTTTCAGCATCCCTGCTCGCGCGCAGAAAGTGACGCTGTTGGACAATACCCGTATAATGAAAGCGACAGACAATTAGGAGGAATCGATTATGCAACGAATCGCACTAACGGAAGACTTATCGTTCTCACGCATCATCCACGGAATGTGGCGTCTCGCCGAATGGGAGATGAGCCCACAGGAGCGTCTCACGTTCATCGAGCAATGTATCGAGCTCGGCATCACGACGTTCGATCACGCCGACATTTATGGCGGGTATACGTGTGAAGGATTATTCGGAGAGGCGTTGCGCCTCAAACCTTCGCTTCGTGACCAAATCGAAATCGTGACGAAGACGGGCATCAAATTGACCGGCTCATTCAACCCCGGCCAAACGCTCAATCATTACGATACGACGAAAGCGCATATCATCAGCCAAACCGAACGTTCTTTGAGCGAGCTCGGGATTGACCAGATTGATACACTTTTGATCCATCGTCCCGATCCGCTCATGGATCCAGATGAAGTCGCCGAGGCGTTCATCACGTTGCAACAGAGCGGAAAAGTTCGGACGTTCGGCGTCTCGAACCACGCACCGTCGACACAGCAACTGCTGCAGTCACGGTTACCGTTCAAACTCGTGACGAACCAGCTCGAGCTCTCGCCGATGCAGTTGAAACATTTCGAAGATGGTTCTGTCGACCTATGTCACGAAAAGCGGATGCCGCTCATGGCCTGGAGCCCGCTCGCCGGAGGCCAGTTGTTCTCTGCAGACGACTACGCGCCACTTCGTGAAAAGCTTGAAGAGATCCGCATCCGTCATGACGCTAGCGGTATCGATTCAATCGTCTATGCTTGGTTGCTCAAACATCCGGTCAATATCATGCCGATCATCGGCTCTGGGAAAATTGAACGAGTCCGCACTGGCGTCGACGCACTTGAAATTGAGCTCAGCCGTGAAGAATGGTTCGAAATTTTGAAAGCTTCACGCGGTCGCGACGTCGACTAAAGGAATATAAAAACCAATAAATACCTACAAAACCCATACTCTATTTCAACGTTTTCCGTTCGTTTTTTAGCAATGACGCTATATAAAGGTTCATTCATCAAAAATCGACAACGTTTAAATCGAGAAATTCCATTTCTTATCCATAAGTGTAAACCGGACCCGCTCAGTTCAAGTCGAGCGGGTTTTTCGCTTTTTTATTAAAAAAACACATTAGTTTTCCTAAGACTAAAGTCACAAAAAATTGGTGCTAAAATGATGAAAGTTATTCATCGAAGGAGTGCACCGCTGTGAAAAAGTACCTGCTTTTCTGTACGCTTGCCATTTTGTCATTCCTATTTGGATGTGAGGAAGAACATGCTTTTCGTTTACATACAGCTCCAGAGTATTATCAAGGTCGCGCCACGCTTCCTTCGGGGCAACAGATCGAGATGACCGAGTCCGACCGGACGAACGTGCTCGATGCTTGTTATCCAGAAGATGCGATCACGAACGTTCCCGCCGGCGATCGCCGTTTAGTCGGAAAGGTCACGTTGACGCAGCCGTTGACGACGACAACGTCAACCGAAGCGTTCCCGACCGCTACATTCTTTGAAGTGGAGAATCAGTCTTATGTGCAATGTCAGGCAGGCACAATCACTTATATCAAACAAGTCGCATCCGTTCCCGACAGTCTCACCGCTTTTCAAGACTTGTCTGTCACTTATCCGTCCATCTCGAAACTGCGAAACGCTCAACCGCACGAACGGCTTCAATTTCTAAACGAGATGGACAAACCGGTCGGCAACGAACCGTATCCTCTCCGGACTGCTCTCGAGCAAACGCTAGTCCACGTGACGATGCCGTTCAACGGTTCATATGAGTTCACTTTCGAGTCAACAGACACGGCCGAGACCCTCGTGGTCCCTATTGATTTATCTTCTAGACAGCCGTTTCTCTCGATTGGATTTGGTACCGAGTCGGCTGATGGCGAAAAGCGCTACGGCATTTACACCTCGTCGAACCAAGAGCTCTATCACGACGTGATCCGACCACCTGACGCGACGTTCGACCGTTTTCTAGGAGTCCGGCAAGCAAGTGCGCTCCCATCGACACTCGTAGCGAACGAACGCTATCCGTTGTTCAGCTTCTCGTTCACCCGCGATGGAAAAGCCCATAAACAAGTCGTGTCGATCACCTATAAAGAAGAAACCTTGTTGCGCGGGGATAGCTTGAAGAACAAAATGCGCCAACAATTCGACCACCGCCGGCACGTCATCTTTCACGAGCTCGCCTTGATCGGTACGGAATCGAAAGACGAGCCGTTTTTAAGCCACGCCACAGCTGACGATACGCAATTCATCTTCAATGCGATCGAGCGCGCGAAAGCCGTCTCGAAAGCCGGCACACCTGCCTCGACCCCTTATTTGACCGTCTTCGAAGGCATATGTGCACAAACGTTCGACGTCAGCTATGAAGGAAATGACGTGTTTTTGACGAATACGAAGACTGGGTCTCATTTCCAGCTACTCCGCGACGATGCGGCCAAGTGGCAGGCCCAATTCATGGAGTAAAGGGGGCAAATGGCGTGCGAACCATCGGCATCACAACGTTGCTCATGGCGACAATCATCTTGACCGGTTGCACAGAACAAGAGTCCGCGCTCGACCTCAAAGTTCGCCCCATCCTATTCGACGGCTATCATTATGAACCGGACCAACAGTCGATGCAGCTCGACGAAACGGAACAGATTGCCGTGCATACGATTTGTGACGACACCGGCGCCGCTTCCATCTCGGACCGACCGTTCGTCTATGACGCGACGTATCGCAGTTTCTCACGTTTTTCGTCAAACTTCACGACGATGTCCGTGTTCCATGACGACGAGGCGACATACGCTTACTGTCAAACTGACGTTAGCCAATATGTGAAACTGATCGATGCCGATCTCCTCCCGGCCGCTCGGCATGAAGCGGAGCCCGAACCGCTCCGACCGCGTTCAGTGGGCGTGTCCGATGCAATGCGTCAAACGACCGAAACCAAGCTTGAAGACGATCCGTTTTTCGAATTGATCCCATTCGATTCACCGTTTGTTGCGCTGCATTCTCCCCTCTTCGCCTCACTCGCTCTAGAAGTGAAGACGCAGGACTCGTCGACGACATCTTTTCACCCATTTGACCCGAACATGAAGACGATGACGCTGTCGCTTTATCTCGTCAAGATGGACGGGGTTGTCCAACCGCTCTTGATTCGATCTTCTGAAAACAACATGGCATACGGGTCGCTCGATTCTGTTCCAGATGGCGGCATCCCGACACTTTCAACCGTCTATCCGTTGCCTGACGAACTCAAGTTCGGAGAAACATACCCGCTTTGGGAACTGTCTTATGATGTTGGCGGGGAAACGGTGAAACAAACGATCTCGCTCTCCTATGAACCGCCGGTGATGATGACACAGTCAGAAGTCGACGCAGCAACAACAGAAGAAGTCGAGGAAGCGACCATCGGTTATTTCCATAAGACGTCGCTCTCCGGTAAGACCGAACTTCATCATTTGGACGCCATCCAGACGACCACTGCCGACGGAGAAACGCTTAAACAGATGCTGCAGCGGGCCGAACGCGTCAAGCGGAACGGTGAGGCGGCCGCATATCCGCTATTCACCTTGGCCGAAGGCGTTAAGTCCCAAACGTTCGACGTGACGCTCCATGAACGTTCCAAAAAGACGGACGTCTATGTCACGACCAAAGGTAACCACTACAAACTCAGTTCCGAGGACAGCGCCACCTGGCTGTCGCTCGCCCCTTATTGACAGACGGTCTCCTGGCCGTCTGTCTTTGCACGTTCAGAGAGCAAAATCACCCGTTTCTAGATCGACCATGTGCGACAATGGAGCCAAACGCTTTCGAAGGAGATGGTCTGATGACGAAACGATTTGACCGCGATGTCGCCGCACACTGGCAAGTCGCGTATAAACAGAACGGCTATCCGCACGTCCAACAAGGGTGGGTGTTACCCCCGGAACGAAAAGACGAGTTCGACCCGTTTATTTTAATGGCCGAGGATTGGTTCAAGCGTGGCACGTTCTCTGACCATCCGCACCGCGGGTTTCAGACGATCACGTACGTCATCGACGGTCGGCTCGAGCATATTGACAACCATGGCGGCCATTCGGTTTTAGACGCCGGTGACGTTCAATATATGAACGCCGGTTGGGGAGCCCGGCATGCCGAGGAAGCCGTCGATGACGACTTGATCCATACGCTGCAACTATGGCTCAACTTGCCAAAATCGCTCAAATCGACGACGACATCCTATCAGAACGTATATGTCGAAGACGCCCCGGTCGTACCAATCGACGGCGGGCAGATGCGCGTCTACTCCGGCGACGTCGCCGGGGTAACGGGGCCGATGAACAGCCTCGTGCCGATCACGATGAGCGAAATCAGTCTGAAAGCCGGTGCCGTCTACGAGCACGTCTTGCCGACAAACCATAACGGATTCGTCTACGTGCTCGCCGGTTCAGTCGAGCTCGGCACGTCGGCGACCCCGCTCGCAAAAACGCACGTGGCGACGCTCACGTACGACGAAACAGCAGACAGCATGAGCGCAATCCGCGTCAAAGCGACGTCACGGGCCCGCTTGCTCGTCTACTCAGGACAGCCGATCCGTGAGGACTACATCGCCCATGGTCCGTTCGTCATGAATACCGAGGACGAGATTCGCCAAGCGTTCCGCGATTATCATGCCGGTAGTTTTGGACCCCCGGCACAATAACAAAAAGCCACGCAGCAGCGTGGCTTTACTTCGTTTTATCCGGCATGAGTACCGTCTGCTGGGTCGGAACCCGACCGATTGGTACGGTCCGTTCGACGAGGACGTATCGTTTCCCGTCCACCTCAAACTTCCGGTCGCCGAGATAATGGGCCGACTTGCCGTCCTCATAGAGTTTCGTCAAAATCGCCGGCACGTATTGATTCAAGTCCGTGTGATGATCATCGAGCGTCATGACGATATTGCCTTTGCTGTATCCCATCCACTGGTTCGACATGAAAAACATTAAAGAAATCACTCCGATGATCCCAATCACTAAAATAACCGTTTCCATCCAATCCCTACTTTCAACGTTTATGAAATTGCTCGTCGTAACGACGGGCCAATACGAGCACGAGTCCAATCAAAAGTACCGATGAGATCGCCGGAATGAAGTCCGGCAACGCATCTCCGGCGCTCAAAAAATCGAACGTTCCGTGAAATAGGATGGCCGGCCAGATGCTGAAGTCAGCCTGAACGGTCAACCAGCCTAAAAAGAAGGAGCCGAAGATAAGTCCAATCGTCCAACCGGCAATCATGAACACCGACATGTCTTGAAAATCTGGGTCGTATAAAAAGACGGGCACATGCCAAAGCGCCCAAACGAGCGCGACCACGAGCGTCGCCGGTCGGACCGCCATCCGTTCTGATAGTGTCGGCAGCAAATACCCACGCCACCCGCTCTCCTCACCAAACCCGTATGTCGCCACCCAAATGAGCCATAACACAAACGGCGACCAGTCCGGAAGCTTGTCGTTGGCAAACCAATTCGAACTATTTGAGACTTCCGGCATCATACTGACGACGAGGACACCGATTGCGAAAAACAAAACGGGTAGAGACATGGCGAGTAACGTCCAGCGAATCGTCAAGCGGCCATAGGCGCGCTCAAACAATCGACGACACCCTGACCACCCATCCGTCCAAGCCGTCGTCAGCCATGCCGCGACGAGCGGTCCGAACGCCCCAGCGAAATGCAGCAGCGAAGACGAAGCACCGGTCGAGCGGACGAGCCAGATGTTCAGACCCCACCATGACCATGACCACGCGAACGTCAACACGATAAATAGCACGAGGCGCCGCGTCATGACCCGTCTCCCCTTTCTAAAGGTGCTTCACGACGATTTGACGTTTCGCTCGAAAGCCGACCTAGTGGGGCGCAAGCGCATCATTAACCGCCCCCAGTGTGCGTGTCGTTTCGATCTTCCGTGATTCCGTGTGGCTTTTCATCACCACGCAACACGTGGTTCGAACTGACCGTCTCTGTTCCGTTCAACCGGCGCTGAATCGGACGGGCGAGAAAATAGCCGCCGAACAACGAAGCCGGAAACACGAGAACGGCTGTCCCTAAGACGAGATAAGTATAACGTTGAATCTCTTCCGTTGCCGGGACGAACTGATGGACCCCATAGCGCAGACCGACGAATAATCCGATGAATACGAGCGCGACAAACGCGTACTCGATACATTTCCCAAGAAATTGCTTCATCCTGTTTCCCCCTCAACTTGTTATCTATCGTTACGAGATGAAGCGAGAAAAAGTTTCATTTCTGTTGCTGGGACAAATACCAAAGCGTCGCCACTCGCTCCGTTTCGGACACCCATTCTTGTTTTCCTTGGATGTAGCTTTCGATATCTTCCGGATGTTGGCTCGCGAGCTGTTGTTTGAGAGCGGCATATTCGGCACGTACGTCCGGAAACGCCATCAAGTAGTCCCGAAAGGCCAAATGCCGGACGACCCCTTCGTCCCCTTCCTCGAAGACGTGGACATGGACCGTCCGCACGTCCTCACCTTTGGCGAAGAAGCGCCGTCTCGGAATACCGTGCTCGCCGAAACTGCGATAACCGAGGGCCTCCATGTGGCCGATCAATCCATCGACGCGTTCGATTTGGCGAACGACCGGCATGATATCGATGATCGGTTTGGCGTCAAGACCCGGGACAGACGTGCTGCCGATATGATGAATCACAATCAGTTCACCGTCGAGCAATCGTTCGAGCCTGCTCGACTCGTCCTCAAACTTTTCCGTCCATGCTGTATCGTATTCCACAACCTCAACTTTTCTCATGTTGCTTCCTCCTTATTCCACGACAATTGACACTCATTGTCATCATACCCGTTTTCTCAAGTCTTTAGAAATCCGCTTTGCCGACAGAAAGGTTTGTCGCGTCGCAAAATGGGAAATGCTTATACTAATGAAATCAGAACTGGAGAGTGGACCGTATGTTGACACAAAAACAAATCGATACGTTCAAAGAACGTCTACTAAAAGAGAAAGCCAAGACCGAAGGGTATCTGGAAAATCGTGAAGAAGTTTACGACGAAGGAGAGTTGTCGCACTATGACAACCATCCCGCCGATTCGGGAGAAGAGCTGTTTTTACGCGAACGTGACCACGCACTCACTGAACTCGACGAAGAATTTTTAACGGACGTCGATAAGGCGCTTCTCGCCATCAAAAACGGGACGTACGGAAAATGTGAAGTGTGCGGGAAAGAAATTGAACTCGATCGGCTCGAGATCCTCCCAGAAGCGACGCTTTGCATCGAACATGCACGTGAGCAGGAAGAACAAGAGCATCAAACAAACCTCGATCGTCCGGTCGAAGAAGATGTCCTCAATGCGTCTGAGACGGCTGCCCATAAACAGCTCGACGGAACAGATGACGCCGGGCAAAGTACTGACGCCTTCAGCCAAGTCGAAGACTTCGGAAGCTCGGATACAATCGCCGACACCAAAGGCAATCACGATCCAACCCGCGAATGAACGAGAGCCGCTGCAATGCGGCTTTTTTTGCGCAAAAAAACACGACGCTACGCCGCGTCGTGTCAATAAACAGCTTTGATTGGTGATGTGCCGCCGAGTACTTCTGCTACGTCCATCGGATTGACAGTATTGCCGGCCGAACTTGACGAGTAACCGTATTTTCCTTGATGCACCTCGAAATGTAAGTGAGGACCCGAAGAGTTGCCCGTGTTGCCGATTTGGCCGATGCCTTCACCTTGAAGCAACGCTTGGCCTTTCTTCACTTCGATTTTATGCATATGAGCGTAGACGGTCGTCCACTTCTGTCCGTTCAAGTCATGCTCGATGAAGACGTGCTTGCCGTAAGGACCGCTCGTCTTGACGTCGATGACCTTACCGTCAGCCGCTGCGTGAATCGGTGTCCCGACTTTGGCGGCGATATCGATCCCGTTGTGGAACGTATAACCGAATTGTCCACTAGCAGGGCCGAACCCTTGTGACAGACGTCCCGTCGCCGGAATCATAAACTGATCTGGTGCGATGGCTGCTTTTTGCTTCTTCAAATCTGTTAATTGCGCAGCTTGTGCCTTCAACTGCTTATACGCTGCCGCATGTGAAGCCTTCGCCTGTTCCCGCTCGGCCTTCACTTCGGCCTGTTGATCACTCAATTCGTCTAACGCTCGAGCAGCTTCGGCTTCTCTCGCTTTTAAATCTGTCTCGGCTTTTTCGGATTCCGCCGCTTCCGCCTTCGCGCTAGGAAGGACAGACGACAGTACTTGTTTAAACAAAGACGTCTCTTCAGGGGTCGAAGCCGTTTCATACGCTTCGAGCTGAGTGCTTACTTGATCTAGTTTAGCTTGAAGCGCATCCGCCCGTTCATCGACCGCCTGCACGTGACGTTCCGCCTTTTCAACCGCTTGCTTTGATGCGCGAACATCACGCTCTATCTTCTGAAGAGACTTCGTCGTCTTGACGAGCTCTTGCGGGGTAAGTTGATCTGCTGAGGCCGACGCTGGCCCATTCAAAACGAGTACGCCGACACCGACAGTTAGTAAAAGTTGTTTCCACATATATTGATAAAACCTCCAAATAGGATGATTCGCTAGCTATATAAAAAGCTACAAGTGCGAATATAGCATCCCTACCTGAAAAGTTCAATATATGAAGCATTTCATTTATATGTCTAACATTTCAAAACGGTGAGCAAGCACTCTCACAAACTTCACGAATAGTTCATCACCGTTTGTCTCGCTTCATTTTTAGGACGACAAAGACAATACCCACAGCAGTTATAAACGTCACCGCCGGGCCCCCGAACAGAAAGACACGGTCGATTGACGGAGACAAGTTCGTCGTCAATCCGAGAATCGTGAACAAGTTTCCGACGATGAGACCGACCATCAACATGGGAAGAAGACGTCTCATCAGACACCTGTCTCGCGCTTCACCATCTCAAACTGGGCGATGGTATCTTGCTTGAACCCGAGCGTTCGCGCCGCCTCGATCAATTCAGGACGATCCGACGTGAGCGTCAACTTGATCGGTCCATTCGCTGCGGCCGCCCGTAGGAGCCATTCCGCATCCTCATCCCGGCCGAAAATGTCGAGGAGGACGCCTGACCGGAACAAGAGCGCCCCTGTTTTGTCGCCTTCTGTGATCCGGACGAGCTCGGCTCGTTGCTGGGTCGTCCGGGCGTCCGTTTGCCAGATCGGCCGGTGTGATGCCGACGGGTAATAGCGATCGAACAGCGTCACGATCGGTTCGATCGCGCGTGTCGCTTCCGTTTCGGTCGGAACGGAGTCGAAATAAAAGATTTCGCGCACCGTCTCGTACCCGAGCCGCTCGTACAAAGCGAGTGCCGCGTCGTTGCCTTGGATGACTTCAAGTAGACGTGTCCCCGTTGCCTGCTCGTCAAAACGGCGCATCAACTCGCGGGCAATCCCTATTTTTCGAAACGCAGGGGAGACCGCCAGACCACCACAACGCGTGACCCAACCTGTCTCTAAATGGGCCACCCCACTCAAGACGACACCGACCGGACGTCCGTCCGCATACGCGACGATGGAGCGTGACGATTGATTTTGATCCCGGACGAGGAAGGTCGATTCGAATCCTGCCGCATCCATGTCAAAGCGAATTATGTAATCAGAAAACCCGTCCATGAAAGCTTGATACATGTCGGATAGTGGTGCATTTTGTTGATACGAGATCTGTTGGTCCATAGTTGGTCCTTTCCCATTCATTTTTTGTATACTGAAAGTGCGCTACTTCTAATGAGGGAGGAATAACGATGTCATCCGTCACACTCGAACCGCTTCAAGACAAACACTGGCCCGTCCTCGAGACGTTCACGCTGCCGCTCGATCAAGAGAAATATACGACGTTGCCAAAAGATATCGACTCGATAATCCCGGACGGTGTGCACCCCGTCGTCATTGTGAACGACATACCCGTCGGCTTCTTTTTGTTGCACGACACCGAGCGCGTCCAATCGTACACGGACAATCCGAACGCCTTGCTCTTATCGATTTTTTCCATCAATCATCCGGCGCAAAACAACGGGTACGCCAAGTCGGCGCTTCAGCAACTACCGGAGTACGTCCGTCACCATTTTTCTGACAAGCGACAAGTCGTGCTGTCCGTCAATTTGAAAAATGAAGCGGCGTTCGCACTCTATCAAACTGTCGGATTTAAGGATACGGGACGTCGTATGACCGGACCCGTCGGCGAACAACGAATCATGTCGCTGACGGTTTGAGTTCACCGGGCAGCATCGCATAGACGGCCGTGTCGGTCAGGCGGTTGCCATCGGCGGACAAGTCGTCGTTCCTCAGTATGCCTTCGAGTTGAAACCCTAGACGTTCTGGTATCATCCGGCTGCCCCGGTTCGTCGACTCACAACGTATCTCAATCCGTTTGAATCCGAAATGTGTAAACCCGAACCGCGTGACCGCCTCGACCGCTTCGCTCATGTATCCGTGTCCGGTATGTATTGAATGCAGCCAGTACCCGATTTCTGCCTTCGGGACGTCCCAGTCGATGCCTTGCAGACTGACCGTGCCGACGAACGTTCCCGTGTCTCGTAAAAAGATGAGATAGCGAAAACTCTCCCCTGTTACATAGAGTTCGTGGGCACGTCGTAAATTGATCTCGGTCTCTTCTAACGTCGGGACCGTTTGAGCGAACGGCAACCACTGCCGGAACTCCTCATGCGAATCCCGAATCGCCGCATTCACGACATGCTCGTCTCCACTCAGCCGTGGTGCCCGCAATCGTAAGCGCGCCGACTCGATCTCGAGCGGTGTTACTGGATGTACAACTTCCATCTCGTCACTTCCCCCTCTTCACTTGCGAAAACACCAAACTAGAACTCCTCCTAAACCTAGCACGAGCAATCCGTTCAACAGTCGCCAGATGATATCAATCATCATGGCCTTCTGCTTTCTCCCAAAATGTCCGAACCCCTTCAACAACTTGGTTCCAGTATGTGTCTGGATGTGGAACGAGCGTCTCTTTCGTCACGCGTAACGTCTTTCCGGTTACGACCGAAGTTGCCTCAATCTGTTCGCGCGAACCGTCGAGCAAGGCGACGAACGCCTCGAAGTCAACTTTGCCGACGTCTGCTACTTCGTCAACGTCTAACGTGAACGCCTCCCCAGCGTACGGATAGACATATGTATGGGCGAACTCCCGGTCTAGAAACGCTCCCGTCTCAATCACGTCCTCAAAGACGCCGAGCGGGTGGAGTTGCTCAAGTGACAGTTCAATCCCGAGCTCTTCTTGTATCTCACGGACTCCGTCGCGAACGGTTTCTCCGGCAGCCAGATGCCCTGCTGCCGTGATGTCGAACAGTCCTGGAAAATCTTGTTTCGTCTCGCTGCGGAGCTGTAAGTAAAGATGCGTCGGGTCAATCATCCAGCAGTGAAACGTCTCATGCCAATCGCCGTCACGATGGACGTCGGCCCGGGACTTCAACCCGATTCTTTTACGTGTCCGGTCGACCACGGTAATGAATTCAATCATATCGTCACTCCATTCTCTAAAAAGGTGATCGTCCCGGCGGTCGCATCGAGCTCGACGTCGATGCCAATCGGGAAGACGTGTGACGGAAACGTATGCCCGATATCGACATTCGTCAAAATCGGGAAGTCGACGTCACCGAGCACTTCAAGCAAGAGCGCTTCGAACGAAAACGGTGCCCCTAGCGTATCAAAATGCTCATGTTTTCCGATGATCAGGCCATTGATTTGATCAAAGACACCGGCCAGCTTGAGCATACTGAGTGACCGTTCCTCGTCCGCCATCGTCTTGAACGAATCTTCGAGAAACAAAATGGCGCCCTCCATGTCCGGGAAGAACTCTGACTTCAAAAAGCCCGACATCGTGTTCAAATTACCACCTACCAATTTACCCTGTGCCCGGCCATCTCGTAGCGACAGCCATCCGTCATTCGGACGAAGCATCTTTGGCCGATCTTGCGTCATCCAGTCAAGCATCTCTTCAGTCCACTCCCGTGGCACGTCGAGTGAATAAGGTGCCTCGCGCTCTAGACAGAGCACGTTTCGGACGTAGCGCTCCCCATCCGCTAACATCGTCTCATACTCTCCAAACGACGGAACAATCGCCGGGCCGTAAAACGTCGTCACGCCCGTCTTCGCGTAGCAGGCGAGCAAGAGCGCCGTGACGTCGCTGTAACCCATAATAATTTTCGGATGTCGACGCAGCGCTTCGTAATCAATATATAACAGAAGCGAGTTCGAGTTCGTTCCCCCAATCGTGCTGATGATCGCTTTGACGTCAGGATCACGCAACAAGTCATTGAATTCCGTGGCTCGGTCCTTGATTGAAGCAGACCGATAGCCTTCTGTACGATATGTGCAGCTGCCTTCACGAACGGTAAAGCCCATTCGTCTCAGTTGAGCAATCCCCCGCTCGTAACGTTCGGGAAAGCGGTTTGGCGCCGGAAACGACGGCGTGATAATCCCAATCGTATCGCCCGGCCGTAACGCGGTCGGTTTAATCAGTGTCGACACATGTATCCCTCCATTTTGTTCCATACGTTTACTGTACGGGTTTCGAAGGGGCAACGACAACCTAAACTAAAACAGATCAGGGTCTTCCGACAATGTCCGGACTTTCCTGACTTTTCGGTGACGACCGGTCCAGCCAAGTGTCGTGAAGAAAAAACCGCCCCCGACCATACAGAACAGCGCGACCAATCCGGCCACGATGCCATCAAATCCGTAGCGCTCGCCGCTCGCGACGAGCAGTAGCGGCGAAAAGAGGAAGGAAACCACTAGCATGATCAGCCCACCCCACACCCTCCGTCTGGGAAACCCAATCGTCCACCACCCGAAAGCAATCAATCCTAAAATGATTAACCCAACCATCCCGACTAGAACCATCGTCAGCGCCTCCACTCCGCAAATTGTTTTACTATATTCCGCATCTGTCATTCAAATCCCTGTAAAAATCAGCCTACATAAATTCCTGATTCCGGGTAAATAACTAATGGAAACCATCGCACCGGGGTACCGCAGAGGAGGATCACCATGAGAGCTAGACTCATCTTTGCCTTCGCGTTCATCGGTCTTTTTTTGTTAGCAGTCTATTGGGTGAGCACGTGGAACGATCACACGCTCGACGGACGCATCGAACGGATTGAAATCCCTCAACTGATGATTGGTCCAGCCGAGACGGATATGGATGAAATCAAATTGCATACGATTCTAGTTAATGACCAGACGGAAGTGACGGGTCTTGCTAGCGACGTGCAAGAACTTCGCGCCGGTCAACATGTGACTATCGAGCTTGACCCAGATGCGACGCTCAACATCGCGCTATCGATTCATGTAACGTCTGATTGAACGAAGAATCATCTTTTTTCAAGAAAACGGGCTTAATTTTTATAGAACAGTGGAATATGACAACAGGTAGCTGAAAGGAGATAAATACATGATTTCAAATACATTGTTGTCGGGTAAAGTCGCGTTTATCACAGGAGCGGCGTCAGGAATCGGACGCGCCGCTGTCATCCGGTTCGTCCAAGCAGGGGCAAAAGTCGCCATCGTCGACTTGAACCAAGAGGACTCCGAGAAGCTCGCGAGCTTAATCGGCGAGGACCGCGCCATCGGAATTAGTGCTGACGTCTCAAACGAAGACGAGATGAAACGTGCTTATGAACAGACGGTCGAACGGTTCGGACATGTCGATATCGTGTTTGCGAACGCGGGACGGAACGGGACGATCACACCAATCGAGCACTTGTCACTCGAAGATTGGAACGGGGTCGTCGAGACGAACTTGACGGGCACGTTCTTGACCGTGAAACATGCAATCCCTTACTTGAAAGAGAAAGGCGGCAGCATCATCATCACGTCGTCGATCAACGGGAACCGTTTCTTTAAAAACTTTGGCTTCAGCGGCTATGCGACGACGAAAGCCGGCCAGACCGGTTTTGCGAAAATGGCCGCGGCCGAGCTCGCCCAGTTCGGTATTCGGGTCAACACGATTTGTCCGGGTGCAATCGATACGAACATCGATGATTCGACGAACCGGGACGACGCGTTACTTGAAGAAATCGTCATCCCGATCGAATATCCAGAAGGCAACCAACCGCTCGCCGGAAAATCAGGTACGGCGAAGCAAGTGGCCGACGTCGTCTTGTTCTTTGCGAGCAATATGTCGAGCCACGTCACCGGATCAGAAGTTTACGTCGACGGTGCCGAATCACTACTCTAACGACAACAGGTCGCCCCGCGGGGCGACCTGTTTATTTGAGGATCGGACTTTTCATGACTGCTTTTTGATAAAACGGTGTAAAACCAAGGCGCTCCATGTTGCGTCCCGAGGCGGTATCGACTTTCGTCGTCACCGTCACGTACTCGCAACCTATCGCTTTTGCCGCGGCAACTCGCTCTAAAATGAGTTGGGTCTGATACCCTTTTCCCCGATAATCGGGAATCGTGCTCGTCAAAAACAGTTCCCCCATCCCATCCTGAACGGCGAGAATACCGCCGGCGACCGCTGTCTCGTCTTCACGGACGAGAAACGCCTGGTTTTCCGGTAACGCATAAAACCCTTTCGCCGTATCAATCGTCTCTTGCAGGACGCTCCCCGTCTCGGCGAATCCTGTCGCGATCGCCCGAGCCCATTCGTTCACGTTATCGGCGTGCACACGTTCGACACGTGTCGCTTCACTCTCTGGCAACTCAAACGTGTTCACATCGAGCAACCAGACGTCGAGAAAGTGATCGAGCGTATAGTTTCGTTCCTGCAGCAGGCGAATGAGCGACATGTCCGCGAGTGGACACACCTCAATATGTAGGCGGGACACGTTCTTACCACGGACCCACTTCTCCATTTGGTGCAGATCGTAAAAGCTCGTCGGACGGTTCAAGCCGAACCCGACCGCAAAACTCGTATTCCCCATCCGGAACACATGACCTTTATTTTCAACGATTAACTCCGAGCCTTCATAGGGAGGGGTCTGTTTTCGATGCCTGATGTAGGCAGACGTCCCTTCCGCTTTGATGCGTTCGATGCGCCTGGCTAGTTCTAAGCGTTTCATCTCATTCCCTCCCTCTAATCTTCCCTGAGTTTACCACACTTCAATTACGAACATGTTGTGATTCCGTTACAAGGCAACGCTTTAAAGGCGGACTTCATCAATCACGAACGAGGATGACCCTTCGATTTCTTCGATAAAATGCGAGCCGAACAACATCGCTGGTGTGAAGCTTCCAGGAATGACCCGGCTTGAACCGACGAGACGTTTCACGACCTCGAGCGCGCCATAGACGGTGAAGGCGTACGTGCTCGCCGTCTGAATGCGAACGATATATTTGTGTCCGTCTGCATTCGTTGCTTCGCCCCAAACATACGTCGACGACCCGTCCCGCTCCGCCTCATCCGGTCCGCTAATATGTTCATCGACATAGCGTAAGAGACGTCCTTGGACAGCGTCACTACCAAGAATCGGACTAAAGAACGACATGAGACGAGACGCATATCCGGCCACTGGGGGAACTGGGATCCATGTCGTGATGTTTGGGATTCCCGTCGTATAATACGCGGTCGAGACGTCACCCCACGGAATCGCGAGCGCTGTTTTCTTGCCGCGCCCAAAGTCGATTTGTCGACGCTTGGCCCCAAGCGGGAACGGCGACAGTTTTCCGTCTTTCCGCTCGGCACTGCTCGAGCCGAGCCCACGGATTGCTGTTTTCATCGTTCCGCGCGAAATACCGGCAGCGGCCGAGAAGCCGAGGGCGAGATTCGTCGCGTCCGGCATGAGTTCCTTCAACTTGCGGGCCACACAGTCGGTCGGGATGACGTCAAAGCCGACACCCGAGCACAGCAATACCCCGGCTTCTTGCGCGAGTTTGGCCCGTTTCTTCGAATGAATGTATTCGAATACTTCAATTTCCCCGGTAATATCGAGGTAATGAGTCTGTGACGCAAGGCACGCCTCGACCATCGGCTGACTCGTATCGGCGAACGGTCCAGCACAGTGCAAGACGAGGTCGATGTCAGCGAGTTCCTGCTTCGCTTTGTCGAGCGACAGACTAAAGACACGCGTCTCGCATCCGAGCTCATCGCCGAGCCGCTCGATCGCGTCCGCACGCCGCCCTGCGAGCACCGGTGTCATCCCTTCTTTTACTGCTTGCCGGGCAATCAGTTCACCCGTATAGCCGTTCGCGCCATAGATCATCCATTTCATCACGATTCCTCCTCCATGTCGATAAACTTCCTTTCCCTGTTCCCTATTCGTCCGATTTTCACCCGTACAGATGACGCACGACATCTTGCACCATGCCGACAAAGTAAACAATCCCAACGACCGCTAATAAGACACCGGCAGGCACGACCAGACTAGACAACGCCTGTCTGCTTTCAAATCGACGGCCTTTATGTTTCAACCAGCGATCAATCGTCCAGAACAGAACGGCCGCCCCTAGGCTGAGCCAAAGTAAAACGAGCCCGAATCCGATATGTAATCCAAACGAGACGATTGTCTCAAACCGCTTCGGTACACGGCGCGCCAACCAGTCACTGAATATTGACGTCAAAACGCCGTAAGTGACGATAGCCGGGAAGCTATACGCTAAATAAACGGCCGTCAACAGTAGCAACCCGTTCACGTTATCCCATAGTCCTCCGCTATCCGATTCTAGCGATAGGACAACAAAAGCGGCCAATAAGAACGCATAAATCAGTGCCGTCATTGAAGCCGTAACAATTTTCCGCTCCCACATTTTTATCCCCCCACTCTTTTAAAATTTACACTACTCGTCCGAGAAACGCACAAAAAAGCCAGCCTGTTTAAGGGCTGGCCGAATACTCAGTTGTTCGTTGCTTCCGCCGCTTTCGTACGAACCGTCTGCATCGCTTCTGTCCATAGGACGAGCTGGTCGAGCATATCATTCACCGATTGGACTTGTACGTCTTTCGGTGCGAAGTGCGTGCCGTTCTCGAAATCTGTGAAGAGCGAGAGCGCTGGGTGGACCCGGACGTGGGCAATCAAGAGTTCGCTCAAGACACCGCGCACATGCTCAGTTGCCCGAGCGCCGCCGACCGAACCGTACGAGACGATCCCTGCCGCCTTGTTATGCCATTCGTTACGTAAGTAGTCGAGGGCGTTTTTGAGCGCGCCTGTCATCGAGTGGTTGTACTCTTGTACGATGAAGACGAAACCGTCCATCTCTGCAATTTTCTCTGACCATGCCGCAGCACCTGTCGCGTCACCGCCAGCCTCGCCGAGAAGCGGTAAGCTGTAGTCCGCAATATCGATGATTTCATAGTTCGCGTCACCGCGCTTGTCGGCGAGTTCTTTTACCCATTCTCCGACTTGCGGGCTAACGCGTCCTTCACGAGTCGATCCGAGTACGATTCCAATTTTCAACATAGTAGTTCCTCCTTGTGAGTTGGTTGATGCTTCTTGTTTACCGAACAAACGATTGAAAAAACTCATGATGGCATACCCTCATACTCTTTCTCGAACGTTTTTGTGCTCCTGACTGTATCAATCGGCCGGACCATCGCTTCGATCTGCTCACGCTTCGACTCTAAGAACGGTGGGAGCGACAATTTCTCACCTACCGTCTCATATGGTTCGTCACCCATAAATCCTGGTCCGTCGGTCGCCCATTCGAACAAGATTTGCGGTGCGACGCGTGCATACGACGATTCAAAGAAGAAACGATCAACGTAACCTGACGTCGGTAACCCGAACTGTTGCAGCCGTGCTGTCCATTCGTCGAGGACGCTGCGGTCATCGACGCGGAACGCGACGTGATGCACCGTTCCAAACCCTTGACGTGCTTGCTGAGACGTCTCGTCATGGATGACGACGACTTGCGCTCCGTTTCCACCCTCACCTCCTTCAAAGAGATGATTGTCACCTTCTTGCCCGATTTCTTCGAACAACATGACTTCCTCCATCACTTGCTTGAAGTACGTGAAGTCAGAAATACGGATAAAGATTGGCCCGAGTCCAGTAATGGCATACTCGAGTGGAATCGGACCGTTTGGCCACGGCTCACCAGAAGCGACACCTTGATTGAACTCGTCCGAGATGAGCTGATACGCTTGGTCGTCGAAGTCGACGAACGACAGCGTCTTCTTGCCGAACTGCTCGGTGATGCCTTCATGTTTTACCTTTAACCGATCAAAACGGCGGACCCAGTAGTCGAGTGCCTGATCCGTCGGGACACGGAACGACGTCTTTGAAATCTCATTCGTCCCGTGCACGCCTTTTGGGATGCCTGGGAAGTCGAAAAACGTCATGTCCGTCCCGGCGCTACCTTTATCGTCCGCAAAGAACAAGTGATACGTCTGAATGTCGTCTTGGTTGACCGTCTTTTTGACGAGACGCATCCCTAAGACGTTCGTAAAGAAGTCGTAGTTCTTTTCGGCGCTGCTCGTGATCGCCGTCACGTGGTGAATCCCTTTTACATGGTTCATCTAAATCGCTCCTTCAAAATCTTGATTTCGAGATAATTAGTTAAAAAATTTTGACGCCTCGGCACGTTTGCCGACCGTCTTCAATTGTGTGATTGTGTCATCTAAATCGATTCCGTCGAACAACTCGTTCATCCGTTTCGTGTGTGTCGGAAAAATTTGATCCATCAAGTCGGTTCCCGCTTCGGTTAATGCGGCATACGTCACACGGCGGTCGCTCGGACAAGCTTTCCGGACCAAATAGCCTTTTGCCTCGAGTCGGTCGACGATATACGTCATGCTGCCGCTTGAGAGCAAGACTTTTTTGCCGATGATTTGAATCGGTTGGTCACCTTTATGATAGAGCAGTTCGAGTACCGAGAATTCGGTCGCGTTCAGTCCATATGCGGCGACTTCGTGTTTGACCATGTCCTGGATCGATTGTGAAGCCCGAAATAAGACGGTGATTGCTTTTAAGGCGTCTGATTGTTTCATCTGTTCCCCTCCTTTGTTGAGAGAAAACAATACTTTAAATTTAATTATCTTTAATTCGAGATAAATATAACACGGTAATTTGGATCGGTCAATCAATTTGATTCAATAAAAAGACAAGGCCGCTTCCACAAGCCTTGTCTTCCGGATCAATCGTACGTCTCGTCGAGATTGCGCGCATAAAACGCGATGGCGCGACGATAACGCTGAATGCTGTCATCCGGCTGCGGACTCGCGAGCAGCTCGAGCAACGCACCGGTCGCTTCCTGATGCTGTCCGAGGTTGTAACGCGTCATCGCTTGGAACACTTTCAAGGCAGCGATGTCAGGGAACTGTTCGATCGCCTTAGCAAATAGTTGTTCGGCATCCTCGTAACGACCGAGCGCACGGTACGTGCTGCCGAGCCCGATATACGTCTCACTGAGCTCGTGACCGCTCAGACCGAGTCGGATGGCCCGCTCATAGTGCGGGACGGCTTGACGCTCTTCGCCGAGCGAGTCATAACACCAGGCACATTGCGCGTGGAGTCGTGGATTCTTCTCATCTTGACGCAACAGCATGAGCAACAGCTGCTTCGCCCGCTCGAGCTCTCCGTTCTCGCGCAGGCGGATCGCCTCGTCGAGTCCGACCTCTTCAGGCTGTTTGACGTGAAGGTCGCTCAAATCATCGAGCCACGCCTGCAGTTTCTCATAATATTTCCCGACATGGACGCCGTCGACGAGCGCGTGGTGCGCTTGAACCGAGAGCGGCATCATCATCCGGTCGCCAACTTTCGTGAATTTGCCCCAGGCGATCCGCGGAACGCTATCGTGCTGTTGGTCATTCGTCGGGTGACTGATGCTCGTGAACGTGAGCCAAGGCACGCTCGTAATATAGAGCAGGCTGTCCGGCTCGTCATCTCCGACGACGACTTCTCGTTTCGCCCCGCTCATCCGCACGGCCACTTCCTCCATGAAGTCGGGAAACGCGTCTTTATACGTCGCCGTACAGAAATTGAAGACGTCATCATCCATCATGACGGTGAACGATGGATGGACGACATCATGCTCGACGACCACGTCACCGCGCATCCGGTACCTAAGTTCAGGGATGGCGTTCGCCGTCTTCACCACGCCGTATAAGAACAGCTTGAAAAATGACTGTCCGCGCGTCTTCGCGAACGTATGTAGCTTCGTCACGTCGACGTTCGCCGTCACGTTGAAATGCGGGGCGTCAAACGCCTTGAAAAACTCATAATGCTTTTTACGCGGCCACTTCTCGAGATCAATTTGTTTCATCTATCTTCCCCCCTGTTCTTTCACTGTACCAAAAGCAGTACGGGAAGACTCAAAGCTTTTGCTTCAACTGCTCGTAATGCTCGTTCGCTAAATCAAAATAGACGAAGTCGCGGCGTTCGATCCGATCGAGCGTCGCCTTGAAATCACGCCAGCCACGGTCGACCATCTCCGGCGTGAGCTCACCTGACTTGGCTGCCGCTTCGAACTCATCCTCGTCTTTACGGACGACGTCACCGTTCGGGAAGATGAGGATGTCGAGCAGGAGGTCATCCATGTACGGAATCCCATCCTCATACCCGATCCCCTCGACGATATCGATGTACCATTGGACGATGTTGCCCCGGTCATCGAACATGACGGTCACCCCGAACGGTTCATGTTCTGAGAAGTACTGGAGCCACGCGTAACCTGCGTCGGCGACGATGAACTCCTTTCCTTGATGCATCTTATATTGTGGGGCTCGGACGGCGTCAATTTGAAAGAGGGCGACGGTGCCCGAGAAGCGATCGTCCCGCACCTCCATTTGTGCGTATCGATTTTTTAATATGCGTTCCCAATCACGACGATTGGCAAATTTTCGTTTTGGCATCTCTCTCTCTCCTTTAAATCAGTTTCCTAAATGTGTTCGCCAAAAGTCGACATTCCCCTGTTCAATCGTACAGATTGTGTGGATTGAACCAGACGAGGTAGCGATTCCATTTGCCCTAGATGAGAAAGTATCCAGGTTCTCATCCTATTTCATACATGCTACGCTAATGTAAAATAGGGAAATAATGTAACTTACTAGGGGGTTGTTTTATGAAACGATTAGGACTACTTGGCTTAAGCGCGTTCTTGCTGACAGGTTGTACCGATCAAGCCGAGCAACCAATCGTCTCTCCTGATATGAACGAACAAGATGAAGAAGCGACGATCGAATGGACACGAGAAGATTTCAAAGACGTCTTTGACCAACACGAGACTGCCCAAGACTTGTTAGCAGCGCTCGAAAACCAAGGGCTAACACCGTTCCGTGAGACGTTCGAACGCGTCGTCATCGCCGGGGACGGGATCCATCATACATACGCCGATATTTATCCGTTCAAGCTCGACGACGGCACGTACGCGACCGTCTATGAGAATGAAGACGGTGAGATCGCCAACGGTCCCGAGTCGGTCGCACCACTCTTTTGGCAAGAAGAGTCGTTCACGCAATTCGTTGAGGAGATTGAGAAGCGCAAATACGGGACGAGTGCCCCCCCGACCGACGTCACATTGACGCAAGACGAGTTTCAATCGATTTACGACCGCCATGCCTACACGTCAGCGCTCATCGTCGAGCTCGACGAATGGGGAGTTCAAGTCGCACGCGACCCAATCGAGAACGTCATCATTGCCGGGAACGGCGTCAAGGAAGTGACGGCCGACTTGATCGTCTTTGAGATCGAAAACGGCTACGCTATCGTCTACGACCAAGACGGTGAGATTTTGAAAGCACCGGAGTCGATCGCCCAGCTGTTTTGGAACGAGACGGATTATGAAAACCTGCTCGAGAAGAACGAGTGATCACGTACCGCGACGTTTCAAGTCCCGATACTCGAGGAACAAGTTAAGCCATTGGGCCGGTTTATCGGCTGACTCGGACGGATCATACCGATAGTTGGTAACATATACATGCCACGACAGTGCCCGATACACGCAACCGAGCTCTTCAGCGATCAACAAATGGCGCCATAGCACGTCCCGAGGCGCCACACCTTCCCACTCAGCCAAGTAGACGGTACGCATCTTCTGAATCTGTTCATACCATGCGACTTCATCGTCTTCTGGCAACAAGTCGTAGAGCGCGTTCCAAAACACACGGACGCTGAAGAACGGATGGGTGACGGTCGCATCGCCCCAATCGAGAATACATAAGTCATCCTTCTGTTCGCGCCAAAAGATGTTGCCGCCATGTAAGTCGCCGTGCTCGAGACTCATCGGCAGCCCAGTCGCGAGCTCGTCGCACATGGTGAGGAGTTCGTCTTGGAGCGCCAGCACCGCCTCTGCCTTATCTCGATCTAACCCCGTACATAACTCGGGTAAATACGTCCGTATCTCTTCTTTTAGACGAGCCGGACGCCGGTCCGGGATGCCGTAGGCCAAAAGCGTATCCATGTAATTCGCTTCTTTTCTCTGTAGTTTCGCATATTGACGCACAGCCGCTTTGTACCGACTGTGCTTGGGGTATTCACGAAGTGCATCCCCGCCGATGTCTCGCATAAGTAGCCAGTTGCGTGTCGCGGCAATGGCGATGACCTCCGGGACGAGTCCCGGATGCCGTTCGGCTAGATGCATCGACAGTTCAGCCTCGCCACCACTGATTGCTGTCACCGCCTTGGCGTAGTAACGGTCTGCTCCGTACTCTCCATACATCAAGTATGTCAAGTCGGTATCTTTCACAACCCGCCACGTCACGCCTGGCACATGGCCATCGAGCCAGTGCTCGAACTGTTCACGGTAAGACTCGTCACGCCATGGGATCGCATCTCTCACTGACCTCACTTCCTTTCACCACACTTCGTTTAGGAGGAAATAATATGGACGTTGTCTATTATTCATACCCGGTCGATGCGCTACTCTATATGTATTTAGGTGCGACGGCTGTCTTCAGCTTCATAATTGGTCTAGTCGTTCGCCGCGTGTCGAGGCGTCCAGATATCAGCTTTTGGACGACGATCGTGCTCAGCTTTGTCGGACTATGTCTTTCACTCGGCTGGTTCCGTAACGCCTCGGTCACCGTATTTATGGGTACACTCCCGTGGGTCATCAATCTCGTGTTTTCCCTGTTTTTATACGCCCTGTATAGCGTTATCATTTATTTCATCTTCCGACCGCGAAAAATTGAGGCAACAAAATAACGTTATGCTATACTCAAACCAATAAACGACCACTAGGGGAGCCTTCGGGCTGAGACGGCAACTGCCGGACCCTTCGAACCTGATCTGGCTCATACCAGCGTAGGGAAGTGGCTTGGATACGTCTGTCTGTCCACGCCACTTTTCCACTTGGAGAAGTGGCGTTTTCATTTTGAAAGGAGACACTACATGCGTATTCAACAACTCACTTGGATGGCGATGCTCATCGCCATCGCCATCATCGGCTCCCTGTTCATCTCCATCCCGACCGGTGTCGCCCGGGCCTATCCGGTGCAACATATGGTGAACGTCATCGCCGCCGTCACCGTCGGTCCGATTGGTGCCGTCCTCGTCGCGTTCGTGACCGGACTCGTCCGTGTCATGACCGGGACCGGGTCGTTGCTCGCCTTCCCAGGTGGTATGATCGGCGCCTTGCTTGCCGGACTATTTTACGTGCGGACGAACCGGGTCGCTTTCGCTGCGCTCGGTGAAGTCATCGGGACGGGCGTCATTGCCTCGCTCATCGCCGTCCCGTATGCGAAAATCTTAATGGGCTCCGAGTTCGGGGCATTGTTCTTCTTCCCGGCCTTCCTCGCCTCGAGTGTGACCGGAGCCATCCTCGGCTGGATCGTCCTCGCCCGCGTCAAACAGTTGCGTCCACTTACGGTGAAGCGATAATTGAACAAGAATCACAAAAACAGGGACAGCCGACTTGTGACGGTTATCCCTGTTTTACGTGATACACCCAGATTTCTTCTCCGTTCGCTTCATCAATCAAGCCGCTGTCGACGAATCCGCCTTTCGCGTAAAATCGTTTCGCCGGTTCGTTCGTCGCATGCAGGCTGAGGACGATGTCATCGACATCAAATCGATCTTGCATCCACTCAATCGCAAGTTGCAAAAATGTTGACCCGATGCCTTTCCCTTGCTCATCCAGATCAATCATAAACCGGTCGAGCCAGACGTAACGCTCCGCCTTATTCTCGGCCCCAATCATCATAAAGCCGACCGGTTGATTGTTTCGACAGAGCGCGTAGCATGCCCACGCGTGCTTGACGTCGACGTCCATCTCCCGGAGCGATTCCGCGTTCGTTTCGTTGAACTACCCCCACCTACGCTGCGCTTGGAGGTGAGGGATTCCTGAGTCATCCGGTCGAACGACCGAAACCTGATCAGGCTAACCCCGTCGTCCCGACGGTTGAAGAGGCCAGGATGCGTTCGGCCTCTCGTTTGAGATTGAGTCCTGCGTTCACGTCGCGGTCGTGGTGGGCGCCGCAGTTCGGGCACGTCCATTCACGCAAGCCGAGATGTTTCACGTCTTTGTGTTGATGGCCGCAACCTGAACAGAGCTGGCTCGAGGCGAACGTCTTCCCGACCTTGACTATAAATGATAGTTTTAAGATGTCCTAAAACGTTGGGATAACAATGTACAATTTCGTCTCCTTCTCGCATACTTGTTCACGAGGTG
>NZ_JACSMB010000024.1:0-27756 GCF_018618455.1 Exiguobacterium sp. s142
GAATAGGTTCATTATAGCGATTCGTACGCACACGAAAAACCCCGAGTGAGGCACTTTTTCAAGTGTCCATCATTCGGGGTTCAGTTCAGGGATTAACGCGTCCGATCTAATCGTACGAGCCGGGCATCCGAATTGTCGATGCCGCGCACTAAATCACTCAAGATTTTAGAACCTAACATGCTGTAAACCGTACCGTTGCCGCCATACCCGAGCAGGTAGAACAGGTTTTTCCGGTCCGGGTGTTCCCCGATGAAGGGCAGGTGGTCGATCGATTCACCGAACAGAGCTGCCCAAGCGTATTCGACTGTCAAATCGTACATTGGGAATAGCGCTTCGACTTCTTCTCGAATCCGCTCGGCCCGATTACGGATGAGCGCCTCACTATGAGGCGTTTCCGGCTTTTCCTCGTCGAGGCCACCGGCGATGATCCGGCCATCGACCGTCGTCCGTAAATAGAGATAAGGGCGTTTCGTCTCCCAAATGAGCGCCTGGCCGTCCCAATCCTTGAAATCCTTGATCGGGTTCGTCGCGATGGCGTAAGAACGGTTGAGCTCGATGCGATGGGTGTCGAGCAACGGGGCCTTCCCGTAACCGGTCGCAAAGATGACATGCTTAGCCTTGAACGTTGTTTCAGGCGTCAACACGAGCCAGCCGTCACCGTCAGGAACGACTTCCGTCACGCTCGTCTCCTCAAAAATCGGAACGTCGTTCATCGATAGGTGGCGAACGACTTGGCGGCTGAGCGTGAGCGGGTTGACTTCGGCGTCACCTTTCGTGATCAATGCCGCAGACTTGTCGAACGGAAACCGTTCGGCAAGCGCTTCACGGTCAAGCCATTCGGCGTCAAACCCATGCTTGGTGAGCATCTCATACTCGCGTTTCAATTTGGAGACATCTGCCTCCTCGCTCGCGAAGCAGAGGCTGTCCCGTCGTATGTAGACGTCTTTTGCGTCGACGGTTTGTGCGACCTCGTCGAGCGCATCGACCGCCTCCAAGCATAAGTTATAGAAACGCACGGCATCGGTCTCTCCGATTTGATCGGCGAGTTCATGTAACATGATGTCGTTTGAATATTGGATGAGCCCAGTGTTCGCCGCCGTACTTCCGGCTCCGACTTTTCCTTTATCGAGAACGGCGAAATCGACGCCTTCCTTGTGCAGTGTGTAGGCCGTCAACGTGCCGGACATGCCAGCTCCGATGACGAGGACGTCGTACTGTTGTTTTTGGACCGGCTTTTGTAAGACAATCTGTTCCGATTCCGTGATCGGCCAATATAAGTTCCCGTTGTGCATCTCCATGACGTCATCCTCCGATAATCAGCATCTTCTACTTAATCCCCGAATTTTGAGATTGAAAACGCAAAAAACCGCAGACGAAGTGTCTGCGGTCAGGTTCTTTATTTCGTGACGACTACTGTTTTAGCAGAAGCGCCTTTTGTATAGCTGATTTTTTTCACATTTTCGGCACCACGGATTTCCGCAAGGTTCGTTCCGTCGACGATCACTTCTTTGACGGTTGCACCTTTGAAGTCGATGATGGCACCGGCTTCTTCTGGTTTCACTTGAACGACGACGTTTTTGAGTGGATCACCTGTTAACTCAGTGTATACACCGCGAACGAGGATACCGTTCTTGAAGTTCGTGCCTTTGCCAATCGTCACACCGATGAAGTCGTCTTGAAGGACAAGACGGGCAGCCTTATTGTTCTCGACTGTGTACCGCTTCACTTCTACTTCTGGTACTTCCGGTGTTGGCGTGAGATCGATTTGCGCGAGGACCGGATCGTGGTCACTGGCCCGACCTGACATCTCTGTGAAGTCGGCGTTGACGTGAATCATATCGATCTCGGTCGTAGCGGCCAAACGGTTCGACACGAGGATGTGATCGAGCACTTGCGAGTTGCCTTGGTAGACGTAAGAGTAACGATCGACGGCAGGGACTTTCTCGACCATGTTCGTCATCAAGTCACCTTTGAAGATTTGAAGCGCGTCCGAAAACTCGAAGTCGTTGAAGTCACCGAGGGCGACGACGTTCGCATCCGGGTTATCGGCTTTCACGTCCGCTACGAAGTTGTGGACGAGTTGTGCGATTTTTTTCCGTTGCACTTCACTGCCGAGGACGACCGGTTGCTGTGAACCGAAGAAACCAGTATCGCCACCTTTTGAGTTCCAATGGTTGGCGATGACGACGACGTTCTCGCCTTGGAAGTCGAACTGGGCTGCGAGCGGCTTGCGTGAGCTGTTGAAGGCTGGGTCGAGTGGCTCGATCCGGCCCGGGTTATGCGTCAATTTCCCGTTCTCGTAGCCGACAGCCGTCGTCGCGTCACCGGCAGGGATGCCCTCTGTGAGCGAGACGCGCTCCGGGTTATACAAGAAGCCGACACGAATGTTGGCGTTCGGTGCACCGCCGTCTTTATTGTTCTCAGGATCGATGTTGACGTACTTGTACGTCTTGCCGCCGACGGCGACGATGTTGTCAATCAAGCGCTGATAGCTTTGGTCAGCTGCAGCATCTCCTGTGCTTTGCCCGTTGTTGTCTTGAACTTCGGTCACGCCGATGATGTCCGGACTGTTCAACTCTTCGACGAACGCTTTCGCCAGTTTGAGTGCCTTCTCGTCCGACGTCTCCTTCACGTTGTTCGAGAAGTTCTCGAGGTTGTAAGAAGCGATCGTCAACTTGTCTTCTTCTGCCTCGATGAATGTCGTCTCACGCTTAGCATCACCTTTGACGAAGGCAGCTTTCATCTCATCGAGACCTGCTTGAATTTTGTAGTTGCCATATGAATAACCGACGACACCGACGATTGGTCCGTTGAAACGGTCACCGGTCGCGACATCGAACTCACGCGCTTCTGCGTTCGGTTCGAGACGGAACTGGATCCGTTCCGGGTTTGCGTCATCTTTCTTCAAAAGGATTCCTCCGTTGAACGTCTCGGTAGGCGTGCTTTCGAGTACGGTCACGAGGTCACCGTTTTGTTGCGGCGATACTGACTTGAGGTTAGCGGTCTCGACACGCATCCCTTCTAAGCTTTCCCAGAAATCGATGGCGTCTTTGTCTGGATTGAAGACGGCGAGGGCGTCACTGTCGATAAACTCGGTCGGCAAGTTCGACTCGTCAATCTTCACTGGCGTCGGGAGTGTGACGCCACTCTTCACGACATCGACTTGTCCGTTGCGTGTATCGATTTGTGTCATCAACATATCTGTCCGTTGGCGATCGCTATAGCCTTCGATCGCATACTCGCTGACGACACCTTTCACGTTGACGAGGTCTCCGACTTGAATGCCGGCGATCGAACGTCCGCCGTACAGGATGATGCCTTCTGACGTGCGTGCGTCTTGGTCGGCTTCCATGTCCGGTGTTTGAATGTAGTAATAAGTCGTACCCATCGAGACGAACGTGTACGTGACGATTCCTTCGACGCCTTCGACCGTTTGGCCGTTCAGCGGTGACGTGTGGCTCGCGCCTTGGATGTCGTGGATGCGGATCTTGTCCGTGATCTTATAGTCGTACGTTGTCACGGCGCTGAACGCATCGCCTGACTTGACGGCGACTTTGAGCGTCTTCGTCTCTTCGACACGGACTGGACCTGTATAACGCGTCCCGTTCACTTTCGGGTCTGACCCATCGAGCGTGTAATAGATTTCAGCGCCCGCAGTCGTCGTCGAGAGCGTCACATCTTGTGGCCCGACGAACGTTCCTGCACCTGGCTTCGCTGTCGCCGGACGGAGGACAGATGGGTCAATGACTGTGTCCGACACGTCACGCGGGATGATTTGATACGTGTTGTCGAACTGTTGGACGATTCCTGTAATCGACGAATAGTTGATGCCCGTCTGCAAATCGAGAATGCCGCGTTCGTCACGGACGACAAATTCCTTCGTTCCGTCTGTCGCCGTCAAGTTCTGACCGCTACCCGAGAGCGTGACGTTCTTCACCGTCACGAGTTCAGACTCGACGTCCTCATTGATCTGCTCGCCCGTCAACACTTGTGGAGCAGGAACGCTCGCCGTTTGTTTCGAGACGACGACGGCGTTGTTTAATTGAAGGAGCTCACGGTATGAACCGATTGCACCTGTGACGACGACTTCATCGCCGACGTTGACCGCGAGTGATGTCGGACGGACCGAGAGGCCGCCTGTCGCGTCTTGAATCGAGATCGTGTTCGCAAGTTTGGCCGTAACGACGCCTTTGATCGTGACCGTTTCACCTTCTGCCTTCGTGCGGGCATCACTGATTGAAATCGGAGTGACCGGTGCCGGTGGTTCTACCGTTCCGCCATCGCCGTATACGACACCTTGGAACGTGTGCGACCCGAGGTTCGTGAACGTATCGATCGGGAGAGCATTCCATTCCGTAGCGGGTTCGAACGCATCACTACCATTCACGTCACCTGTCGTGACTGTGTCTTTTCGAACCAACGTTTGGTCAGCGGTCGCGACGCTTGTTCCCCATTTTGTGCCCGGGTCGACACCGATTTGACCGAAGACGTCGAGCACAGTGTCACCTTTTTTCAAGACGAGCGTGTCATCACCGTTAAAATTAGTCACGCCGCTTGTCGCATTTGATTTTGCCTTGAGCGCTTCACTCGCACTGCCGTTGACGATGACATACGTGCCACCCGGTTGGAGGGTCCCCGTCAAGTTGAGCGTCGTGCCAGGAGCCGTCCCGCCGTTTGAATACAGTTCGAGCTTGTAGGCAGAGAGGTCGATGGCTGAATCGGTTCCGTTGAACAATTCAATCGCTTTGTTGTTGCTTGAGCCTTCAATATACTCCGAGATGAATAAGTCTGCTGCGTTCAACGTTTCGGCTTGTACGTTTGCCGCGATTGGCGTCATGCTGCTGACGATCAGTCCGGCTGATAAAGCGAGGCCGGTCATTTGTTTGAGTGAACGTGCTTTTGGTTTCCCCATGTTGTAGTCTCCCTTTGGTATGTAGATGGCCGATACGATTTCCCAATTCGTTTGGTCACTTGTTGAGCGTTTAGCCCCCTCCTAGTCAATACGAGAAATGATAGCGCTTACATTATTCGACTGGTGTCTATGAAAATGGCTCGTTACGACTCCATCGATTGGTGTATTTGACTATCATTTACCAACTTTGCAACTACATGTTAAACATAACCAAGCAGACGTCAGAACTCAATCTTCTTTTCACGAAGTTCATATTACATTTTGATGACAAGGTAATGAGTTTATGGATTTTCCCTTTTAGGTTGACGACAAGGCCATGAACTCTTACAATTCATTAATACAAATTAAGTGTATCGGTTAACTGTGAATTGATAGGGAGGAAACGAATGACGACGACTACTTATCCGGTCATCCCGGGAGCGGGGACGTTTTATTATGAAGGGAATCAAACCGGGATATTATTATGTCACGGTTTTAATGGGACGCCACAAAGCGTGCGCGATGTCGGGATCGACTTGATGGAAAAAGGCTTCACGGTGTATGCCCCTCGCTTGACGGGGCACGGGACCGACCCCGAGGACTTTAGATGTTCGACGAGCAAGTGCTGGTATGAGAGCATGGAAGCAGGTATCCGCTTCTTGCGCGAGCGATGTCGCCACGTCATCGTCGTCGGACAATCGATGGGCGGGACGCTCGCCTTGAAAGCCGCGCTCGCTGGCCTTGCCGACGCCGTCATCACGATCAACGCGGCGTTGTCTGTACCGGGCTACGCGTGTCATGCGGCTGACGACGTCTGTCGCTTCATCGACGAGGACGAGCCGGATATCAAGGCAAATGACGTGTATGAGATCGTCTACGACAAAGTACCGACGTCGGCCATTCGCGAATTGCTCGCTTTGATCGAGGAAGTTCGGCCTCGTGTGTCGGACGTAGAAGTTCCGACGTGCGTCATCCATTCCGCTGTCGACCACGTCGTCCCGCCGGAAGATTCGATGTGGTTGTATGACAAGATTCAGGCGCCGAAGCAGCGTATCGTTTTGAAGCAATCGTACCATGTGGCGACGATGGACCATGATCGCGGTCGATTAGCCGACGCGATCGGTACGTTCTGTGAACAAGTGACGACGGTTGAACAAATGTAGTCTCTAAGACTGCATTTTTATTTGTACTTCTTTGCAAACGCTTGCACTAATGATATTGTAAGATTAGATTTACCCAAACAGTGGTATGTACCTTCATTGATACTAATCGTAGGCTTAGGAGGAATTTGGCGTATGGAGACGGCGTTCAGACAAAGTGAGAAGCAAGGCATCGCCCGGGCATGGTGGAAAGAAGCCATCGCCTATCAAATATACCCACGCAGTTTCAAAGATTCGAACGGGGACGGCATCGGCGACCTCCGTGGCATTATCGAAAAGCTTGATTACTTGGAAGACCTCGGCATCGATGTGATCTGGCTCTGTCCGATGTACAAATCACCGAACGATGACAACGGCTATGACATCAGCGATTACGAAGACATTATGGAAGAGTTCGGGACGATGGAAGATTTCGATGCGTTGCTGAGCGCGGTCCACGCGCGAGGGATGAAGCTATTGCTAGACCTCGTCGTCAACCATACGTCAGACGAACATCCATGGTTCGTCGAATCGAAAAGTTCGAAAGACAACCCGAAGCGGGATTGGTATATATGGCGAGACGGATCAGAAGACGAGCCACCGAACAACTGGGCCAGCATTTTCGGCGGCTCGGCCTGGGAATATGACGCGGCGACCGAGCAGCACTACCTTCACGTGTTCTCTAAAAAACAGCCTGACTTGAATTGGGAGAATGAAGAAGTGCGCGGTGCGGTCTACGATATGATCAACTGGTGGCTCGATAAAGGAATCGATGGGTTCCGGGTCGATGCGATCAGCCACATTAAAAAGATGCCGACCGAGACGATGTTGCCTTCCCCGGATGGCAAACGTCACGTCACGGCGTTCTCGATGTATTCAAATATCGAGGGGATCCACGAGTACCTCCAAGAGATGAAGCGAGAGACGTTCGCCAAGTACGATATCATGACGGTCGGGGAGACGAACGGGATCGAGCCGAAAGCGGCCGACCTGTGGATGGGACCTGGAAACGGGGCGATGAACATGGCGTTCCATTTCGACCACGTCGATATTATGCGCAAGTCCCGGCTCGCCCCGCTTGACGTCGTCGAACTGAAGCGTATTTTTGACAAGTGGCAACAAGGGTTGCTTGAAACAGGGTGGAACGCCCTCTATATCGAGAACCATGACATGGTGCGTGCCGTCTCGCTCGTCGGGGATGAGAACCACTATTGGCGTGAGAGTGCGACCGCGCTCGGGATGATGTACTTCTTCATGCACGGGACGCCGTTCATCTATCAAGGGCAAGAAATCGGTATGAAGAACGTGCCGTTGCCATCGATTCACGACTACGATGACGTCGCGACAAAGAACGAGTACTTCGAACGGATCGCGAACGGGATGAGTGAAATCGACTCGATGCAACACGTTTGGGGGACGTCGCGCGACAACGTCCGGACGCCGTTGCAATGGGACGCCTCGCCGCACGGCGGCTTCTCGTCAGCCACCCCGTGGATGCCGATCCATGCCGAATATGAGACGTTGAACGTGGAAGCACAGTCTAAAGACGTGAACTCGATTCTGTCGTTCTACAAGGCGATGATCCGTCTACGCCGAGCCGAGGAGACGTTCACGTATGGAAGTTACCGTGATCTCTTGCCGGAACATCTGCAAGTATTCGCGTATGAGCGCAAGTTCGAGCAACAATGCTTTTATGTGCTCGTCAACTTGACGGCGAATCCGGCCGAGACGACGCTGCCTGGTCTTGACGAGGCGACACTCGTCTTGACGAATGAGGTGGACCCGGAACCGATCGAGCAAGACACGTTCATGCTGAAGCCGTTTGAAGCCCGGTTATATCGCTTATAATGACGAGACACCTTCCATTCGGGAGGTGTCTTTTAGGAGGGGATCAGTATGCATCAGATCGAACTCGGGAACGACGACGTCACGGTTCGATTCATCATTGCTGAGGCTAATCGTACGACGCTAAAACTCGTCCTCGCTCGAGACGCAGAAATGGTCCGGACAGCTGACTATGTCTCGTTTGGACGAGACCTTACCGAGGTGTATGAGCAATTGAGTGGTAAGGCCCAACTTCAAAATGAGAGCGGCCGGACGATTTTAAGGATTGCGTTCAACAGGGGACGGGTCGATGTCTCAATCGCGTGGGGACAAGGCGAGACGACGTTTGCGACCGATCAAAGTTATTTGACGAAAACGCTTGGTCAGCTCGGTCCGTTTGAATAGACTGTGACAAATGCGGGAAAAGAGCATATGATAGAGGTTGACTATACGGAAAGGGGTGTCGGGTATGGATGGTAAGAAACGCGCGGACATTCGCCCAGGACTCCACGTCCAGATCGTCCTGAAACAAGATCAGCGGAGCGGGAAGTTGACGAAAGGCGTCGTCAAAGACATTTTGACGAACTCGCCAAGTCACCCGCACGGCATTAAAGTACGCTTAAACGATGGACAGGTCGGTCGGGTAAAAGTGATCGAAGCTGGAGGTGAATAATATGAGTGAAAAGAAATTGAGTTTCCAAGAGGCAATGAAGCAAAAACTCGCCGAGAAGAAACAGAACGAAACGAAAGTGCCGACAGGACTTCGTGGGACGAAGCAAAAACCGTTGACGAACCAGTTGACGAAAAAGCCGAACAACCAGAAGAAACGGACCGGCGTATAAACCAAGCAGTTGCTCATGCGAGCGACTGTTTTTTTGTTGGGGTCAATCAGACGACGCGTCAATGAAATGGCGATCGTTGAAGTCATGCAGATGAAGCTTCTTTAAAAAAAGTGAAACCTTAAATCAAATAACGAAATAAAAATGATGATTTATTCATTCTTCCAAAATAGTATGTAAGCGCTTTAAGTGTCGGTTTTTCAGTCTTTTTGTCGTGTGTCATGTGAATTTTTTGTGAACTCACCTATAAAAAAATTGTTGCTAATTGTCAGAATCTTTGTATAATTCAGAACTAAGACATCATAAAAAATCTTCAACTTAGATTTCCACAACAGGGAGGAACTTATTCATGGAAGCTGTACAAAACTTGTTACAAGGAAGCGTCGACTTTTTAAACAACATCTTATGGTCGTACGTGCTTATCGTCGGATTGATTGGGGCCGGGATTTACTTTACGGTCAAGACAAGGTTTATGCAGTTCCGCTACTTAAAAGAGATGTTCCGTGTCGTCACAGAAAAATCAGATGCCACAGATAGTAAGAGCATCAGCTCGGCGAAGTCGTTCTTCATCGGAGCGGCAACGCGAATCGGAACTGGTAACTTGGCAGGGGTCACGGTCGCGATCACACTCGGTGGACCGGGAGCAGTGTTCTGGATGTGGATCGTCGCCCTCGTCGGTGGCGCTACCGCGATGATCGAGAGCACGCTCGCTCAAGTGTATAAAGTAAAAGACGACGTCGCATACCGCGGCGGTCCAGCTTACTACATTGAAAAAGGGCTCAACAACCGCGTCCTTGGTATCATCTTTGCAGTATTGATCGCATTCACGTTCGGTCTTATCTTCAACTCGGTACAATCGAACACGATCGCAGCAGCGTTTGATAACGCGTTCGGTCTCGAAGCTGCAGTCGGTGGCGCTATCCTCGTCGTCTTGACGGGTCTCGTCATCTTCGGTGGCGTCCGACGTGTCGCGAACTTCTCGGCAATCGTCGTACCGATCATGGCTGTCCTTTACTTGATCGTCGCTCTTTATGTCGTCGTCGTGAACATCACAGAAATGCCAGCCGTCCTCGGCATGATCTTCAAGAGCGCGTTCGGAATCGAGCAAGCGTTTGGCGGTTCGGTCGGTGCGGCTATCATGATGGGTGTCCGTCGTGGTCTCTTCTCGAACGAAGCTGGTATGGGTTCGGCACCGAACGCAGCAGCGGCAGCAGAAGTGTCACACCCGGCGAAACAAGGTTTCATGCAGACGCTCGGTGTGTTCTTGGATACGTTGATCGTCTGTACGGCGACAGCGGCTATCGTCCTCCTTTCGGACAGCTACGCGGCTGGTAACGGTGAAGGGATCGCACTCCTTCAAAACGCGTTGGCTGAGCAAATCGGTGCTTGGGCACCTGGCTTCATCGCCGTCAGTGTCCTCTTGTTCGCATTCAGTTCGATCGTCGGTAGCTACTACTACGGTGAGACGAACATCGAGTTCATCAAGAAGAGCAAAGGCGCTGTCTTCGGTTTCCGCCTTCTCACAATGGGCTTTGTCTTCCTCGGTTCGGTCGCGAGCCTTGGCTTCGTTTGGAGTCTCGCCGACTTGTTCATGGCCGGTATGACACTCATCAACTTGGTCGCCATCTCGCTTCTCGGCGGTGTTGCCTTCAAAGTACTTCGTGACTACGAAGAGCAACGAGCCCAAGGTCTCAACCCACGCTTCTCGGCCCGTAAGCTCGGCATCGAGAACACGGAATGTTGGGACGTCGACGAGGACGAAGTCGCAGAAGGTGCGGTTCAAATCGCCGCTGCCGATTCGTCAAAATAATCATTTACGCAACAACAGGGGCCCTGCATCGGGGCCCCTGTCTTTTTATGCGTTCTGGCGGAGCGTTTCCACGTTCGCCGTCCCAGGTTTTGCGTTCAAATGGAGGTACGTGCCGGCGACGAACAAGGCGCCCCCGACGATATTACCGAGTGTGGCAAACAGTAGATTATAGAGTGCGAGCCCGATGTTGATGGCTTCAGACGGCACATAATAGAGGGCCAGCCCGAAGATACCCATGTTGGCGATCGAGTGCTCGAAACCGGCGGCGAAAAAGACGACGACCGGGAGCATCGTCAACATGATTTTGGCGACGTCGTTTTGCGTCTTGAGCGGCATGAAAATGGCGATACAGACGAGTACGTTACAAAGAATTCCTTTTAAGAAAATGGCGAGTGCGTCACCGCCCATCTTTTTAGCAGCTACGACTGCGAGCAAGTGGTCACTATTCATGTCACCCATGCTGTGGGCGCCGATGACGAGGATCGTGAGCAACAGCGCGCCGACCAAGTTGCCGATCCAGCTGATGCCCCACACTTTGACAAGATCGCTCCATGCGACACGTCCACGCTTCGCACCGGTATACAAGTACATCGTGTTGCTCGTGAACAGCTCTCCGCCCATCCAGACGATGAAGACGAGTGCGACCGAGAAACTCATGCCGGCAAACAGCATCGTCCCTGGTACGTCGATGAACATGTTTCCGACCGTAAATGCGAAGACGACTCCGATCCCGATCAAAAAACCGGCGACGAGCGAGCGAAGTGCGTATTGACCGAACGAGTGATGAAGGAGCGTCGCTTTTTTATGGGCGGCTTCTTCCATATAATCGATAACTTGTTTTTCCATTTGAATAAGACCTCCTTTAGACAACTTAAGTCTAGGAGGTCTTAAAAAAGTTTGCAATTGTTTTCACAAACTTTCGATAAGGGGATTTGTATCCGTTCACATCGTCGCCACGAGTTCGACTTTGATGCGATCCGGGTCTTCGAAATAGAGCGCGACGTAGTTCGGACCGCCCGCATACGGAAAACGGTCGGCGTACAGCTCATTGAAGCCGTAACGGGACAAGCGGCTGCGAAAAGATTCGAGTTGCTCCACCGATTCAGCGTGAAAGGCGAGGTGGTTCAGTCCTGTTCGCTTCCGATGGTACGAGGGTTCGAGATATGCCGGTTCGGTTTGAACGAAGACGAGGTACGTCTCACCATGACGATAACTTTTTCCGTGTTCCCATTGTTGGTATACCGTATACCCAAGCTCTGTGAGGAGCCAGTCCCAAGCGATTAAACTTTTGTTCAGGTCAGAAACATAGAGCTCTACGTGGTGAAGCATGCGTCTCATCCTTCCGTCGGACGTTTCAAAAGCGGCCGTTTAGTATAATGGTATTATACAACGACTGCAGGGGGAACCATATGGACAACACGGGGCTTGTCTCGAACATATTGATCGCGGGAAAAACAGGCGTCGGCAAGAGCGCCTTCTTGAACTATATTTACGGACGTGACGTGGCCGAGTCACGGGCGGGCAGCCCGGTGACGGCAGAAGGCCTGCACGAATACGAGTATTACGATCTTGAACGCGGGATCTTGTTCCGCTTTTTTGATACGTGGGGACTTGAAGCCGACCGGTCTGAAGAATGGCATGAAGCGGTCATCGCCGTCGTCAATAAGCGGGAAGGGGCACTCGACATCGCTGACTGGTTCCACACGATTTATTATTTGCTGTCGATCAACTCAGGTCGTGTCGAAACGTATGAGCTCGAGTCGATTTTGAAGCCACTTTACGCGAAAGAGAGCAACGTCACCATCATCTTGACGAACTATAATCCGGACAGCGCGATGAACGTGGAGAAAGCCGAGGCGATGGAAGACGTCTTGATGCGAGAACTTGGCATCAATCGTGACGCCATGATCCGGGTGAACAGTGTCGAGAAAAAGCTGCTGAGCGGACAAGTCGTACCGACGCTCGGTTATGAGGCGGTCTGGCAGCGGAACCGAACGAACCTCTGGCAGGATGTCGAGCGGAAATTACCGCTCAACTTGACCCGGCATTTATTGGACGAGCTCGAAGCGTGGCGCGACCGGAGTTACCGTTTGGCTGAAAAAATTCGGATGATCACCCCGCAAGCGATGATCAGCTGGAAAGCGCGTCAAATCGAAAAAGATTTGGAGAGCACGCTCGAACAGGCCGCGCTCACGACAGAAGAAGCGATGGCGCAGGGGGTCCGTCATTACATTCAACTGATGGAGCGCTATCCGCTCGTCGGCAAACAAGCGGACGTCGGCTTCAAGACGCGCCGGGTCGAACTCGGCTTTGATTATTCATTTAAGCGGACGATTCGAAAGATGGTGCTCGGGATGATTCCGGGTATTCATTTCATTTACTGGGCGTTCAAGCGCCGGACAGCGGAGCGGGGCATCAAAAAAGCCATCGACCAACAGTATGAGACGGTCAGGGAAGCGATTGTTCAGGACGTGCAACGTGGATTCGAGAACGAGATGAAGCAGCTTGGGCGTACGCTCAATCAATGAGGAGGAAGTCATATGGAGAAAAAAGCGCCATTTAATTTAGATACGTACGATTTGAAAGAAGAGTTGGGTCGTCTGCGAGGCGAAGTCAAGAAGCCGAACATTTTAATCGCCGGTGCGACCGGTTCTGGGAAGAGCTCGGTCGTCAACCATGTGTTCGGTCGCGATTTGACGAAAGTGGCGGCCGGCGAGCCGGTGACGCGTGGAATCCACCAGTTCATGAGTGATGACATCGCGATTGTCCTCTATGATAGTGAAGGGTATGAGATCGGAAGTGAGCGCCAACAGGCGTATGCCGACGAAGTCATCGGCTTTGTCGAACGGGCACAGACAAAACCTGCGGCCGAGCAGATGCACCTCGTCTGGTACGCTATCAACGCCTCGATGAAACGGGTCACACCGCTCGATCGGACGCTGATCAAACAGTTGAACGACGTCACTTCGGTCGCAGTCTTATTGACGCAAATCGATCAAGTCGACATGGATGAATTGACGGCGCTGCGAAACGAATTGGCTGGAGTCGTACCGGAAGACGCAATTTTTCAGGTAAGTGTCGCCGGTGAGTTATTGAACGATGCTGAACTTCGGGACCACCTTGACTGGGAACGTCTCGTCACATGGTCGGTCGACCAGCTCGACCAGTCACTTCAAGAAGGATTGCTCATGGAGATTCATGCGGAGAGCGAAGCGATGCTCAAGCTGAAACGTAAGAAGGCGAACCGGATCATCTCGGGCTATGTCGCGAGTGCTGGGACTGCCGCTGCCGTGCCACTCCCGTTCGCGGATGCCATCGCGTTGACACCGATCCAAGTGACGATGAGCGTCCACTTGTTCCGTTATTGGGGCGTCAAAGCGAGCGATGATATGTTGAAAACGTTGATTGGCAGCACGATCATCCCGCAAATCGGACGGACGCTTTCGAAGACGCTGTTGTTGAACGTCATGAAGTTCTTCCCGGGTGCGAACGCGGCGGCGAGCGTGATCAATGCGACAGTGGCATCCGGGATCACCTGGGCAATCGGCCTTGCCATCAATGAAGTCGCGTATCGCAATGCGATGGATTCTTCGAAGACGATCGAGCAACTGCTCAACAGTGACTTTAGTTCATTGTTCGATCAGTTCATAAAAGAGAATCCGATGTCGAAAGACAAATCGTGATTCGAAGTTTGTTACGATGAGAGAGAACAGGGGGAATGGATATGAAGAAACGAATTTACATCACACGACGTCTGCCAGAAGAAGCAGTGGAGCCGCTGCGAGACAAGTATGACGTCCGCATGTGGGACGAAGAGGCGGTGAGCGTACCGCGTGACGTCTTGTTGAAAGAAGCAGCATCGGCTCATGCGCTATGGACGATGCTCAGCGACACGATCGACCGCGAGTTGATCGAACAGGCGCCTGACCTCGCAGTCATCTCGAACTTGGCCGTCGGTTATAACAACATCGACATCGAAGCGGCAAAACAGCACGGCATCGTCGTGACGAACACGCCGGACGTTTTGACCGAGACGACAGCGGACCTCGCGTTCGGACTCATGATGATGACCGGGCGCCGGCTCGGAGAAGCAGAACGTGACTTGCGGGCGGGGGAATGGAAATCGTGGACACCGATGGGCTACGTCGGGATGGACCTGCATCAGGCGAAGCTCGGGATTATCGGGATGGGACGCATCGGCGAGGCGGTCGCACGGCGGGCCCGCGGTTTTGACATGGACGTCTTGTACCATAATCGGACGCGTCGTCATGAATCGGAGTCGATGTACGGATTCGTCTACGCCGAACTCGATGACTTGCTCGAGCAGTCGGATTTCGTCGTCGTGCTCGCACCGCTCACCGAACAGACGCGCGGCATGATCGGCACCGAACAGTTCGCCAAAATGAAAGACACGGCCGTCTTCATCAACGTCGCCCGCGGCGAGATCATTGATGAGTCGGCACTGTACGAGGCATTGAAAGCAAACAAGATTTGGGCAGCGGGGCTCGACGTGTTCGCGAAAGAACCGGTGGCGATGGACCATCCGCTCTTGACGCTTCCGAACGTCACGACGCTCCCGCATATCGGCAGCGCCACGATCAAGACGCGCCTCTCGATGATGGCGCTCAACCGAGAAGCCATCGTCAACGTACTTGAAGGGAAAGAACCAAAAAATCGATTGACGTAAAAAAAGAGGAACCTGACGTCATGTGTCAGGTTCCTCTTTTCTGTCCATTAAAAGCGGCGAATGTTGTCTGGATCTTCAACATCGTTGCGTAACGCTCGGTCATCGAGCCCGCGAAGTTTCGCTTCTTTATCGTTCAGTTTGGATTTTTCATCAAGCGTGTCTTGTTCTTGATCGACGGCCCGGTTCGGGTTGTCTGGTGCGGATTCGTTGAACGGCTTCGAGTCAACTTCCAAACCGTCAGCGGTATGATGTCCTTGATGGCCTGTATCGTGCTTCGACTCGTTGTAAGGCGCCGAATCGATTGTCAAACTTTCATTGTGACGGCGTTCATAGTCTTCATCGACATAGATCAAAATCTTGCCGGCCTCGACGTCGCTGTAATGGCGATTGACTTCTTCTTCGCTTAGTCCCATGTTGCGGAGCCCGGCGTGAACGTCTTCGTGGCCGCTCAAGAACGAACGGACTTTGTCGAACCAACCTGTATCGTGTGAGGCCTCGGTGTGCACGTCCGTTTTACGGCGCAAAATCGAGACGCTGTCCTCATGTTTGGCGACGACGTAAATGTCTGAGTCTTTGTATCCTTTGGCGCGTAGCTCCTCAATCTTTCCTAGAGCCGATTCTTGCGTGTCGTACATGCTAATAAATCGTTTCTCACTCATGGTTGTCTCCTCCTTATAATCGGCGATGGTCCTCTAAGCCGGAATGTCCCCGTACAATCGGATCTTCTTTCGTACCGCGTGGTTTTTCATCATGATCATTGAACGGTTTGGCATCGAATGCAATCCCGTCTGCCTTTTCCCCTTGATCGTGGTCGAGTTCACTGTCTTTTTTATACATATTCGGATAGCGCTCGTACGAATGTTTATCAACGTAAAGCAACAGTTTGCCGTCGTCGATGGCTGAATAGTATTCCTCTGCCTCGGCATCGCTAAGACCCATATTACGCAGCTCATCGCGAATCCGGTCGCTGCCGTGCAGGAATGCTTTGACGCGGTCTAACCAATTGACATCTCGAATCCCAGCCTCGGCGTTCACATCGGTGTGATCGCGCAATGCGGAAATTTCCCCGTCCCGCTTGGCTACGACATGCATATTTTTCTCCGCTTCCCCGGCCTTTTTGAGTTCATTCACTTTGTCCATCACTTCTTGCTCGCTATGAAATAACCCGATCATTTTGCGGTCTGACATGGTCTGCCCCCTTTATCATCTCGTCTTACGATTAAATTGACGTCACGGTATTAGTAATTTCCGTTCTGGCGAATGTTCAAACAAAAAACGCCATCTCACCTGAGACTGGCGTCATTAATAATAAATGGTCATCGTATCGTTCCCGAGATGGCAACGCGTGCTCTTCCAGACAAACTCGGCGAGTGTCCACAGCGCCATGAAGCCGCTGATTGCTAACAACACTAACGCGTAGATGGGCGTCAATTGAATCAAAAACGACCATCCGAGCGTGAACAGGAGCGGTTGGATCAGGATCACGAAGCCGACATACACGAGAATGATGAGCAGTGCGAACAAGACGCGGCGTCCAATTGTCTGAAAGTGGTGACGGAAGCGCGTCAGTAAGCCGAAGACGGCACCGGTCAGTAAGACCGGCAGCACGAAGGCGAAGTAATCGAGCGGATACGAGGTCGTCGGTGCACTGAACAGCCGTAGACTGAACAAGTCGTCCATGACGAGCAACAGGTTGGCGTAAGCGAACGCGAGCACCATGCCGAGTAACCAGCCGAACTGGTTCCAAATGCGGCGAGACGATTTGATCGCCTCGATTTTTGTGTAGGCGAGAAACGAGACGTCACGCTTTTCGATGTCTTGGAGTTCGAGCTGCGTCTCGTTCAATCGCTCGACGGCCCAGTCGAACTCACGGTTCGCCTGTACCTTCTCATGCATTTTAAGTTCGCCCGACTGCTCGATGATGGAGCGGTAACGACGACGATACTCGTCGTTCGTTTTTGGTTTTTCGATCAAGAACATTGCATAGGCGCGTGGGTCTTGACTCGTCAGGCCGTCGAGGGATTGACCGCTTCTTTCTGCTTGTTGAATATACCCGGCCAAACTGTTGAGCAAGCGCTCCGCTGTTGAGTTGTCGTCTAACAGTTCAGACAGATGTGTTCGCACTTGTTCGTAAAATTGCTGTACGGTCGGGTCGTTCGATACATGTGGGTTCAGGACAATTCCTCTCTTCTATATAAATTGGTCATACAGGCGGTTCGTCGTTATGGGAAAGTTTGAGCGATTCAAAGTCGCCTTGTTCGATGCTGCGAATCAAGATTTCACTTCCACCCATGTTTGTGGCGAGCGGAATCGAGTAGACGTCACAGAGGCGCATCAATGCACTCACGTCCGGCTCGTGGGGCTGGGCGGTCAACGGGTCACGGAAGAAGATGACCATATCCATCTCTCCACGGGCGACCGAGGCGCCGATTTCTTGGTCACCACCGAGCGGTCCCGACTTAAAGCAATGGACCGGAAGTCCCGTCGCTTCGGCGACACGTTTTCCGGTCGTCCCCGTCGCAAACAAATGATGTTTCTCTAGTACGTGAGAATAGGCTTTGACGAGTACGATTAAATCATCTTTTTTCTTATCATGGGCAATCAGAGCGATGTTCATCTTGACTCCTCCTTAAAAATACTTCTTCTTAATTCGTATCATATTTGAACTAGAAAGACACGCCTTGTTTATTGAGGTAAAATTTTCCTAAAAAATCATTTTTCCAGTTAATATTTATTCAAGGATGCGAATTGTCTATGTTTAGGTAGATGAAAATGTTGGTATTTATACAGAGAGTCGTATGAAATAATAATCATTTTAAAAAGAGATTGGAGGAAGATGTCGGATGAACGATACAACGTATAATTTCAACACGTTCATGTCTTGGTTGCCAGAGCTCTTGCTTGCACTGCTTGTCCTTGTCGTCGGTTTTACTGTGGCGAAAGTTCTGGAAAACGTGACGCGTAAAGCGCTGCGTAAAGCACGCCTCGACGATCGTGTTGGTGTCAAGCAAGAAGGGGAGCCGGGTAAACCTGGAAGAGAAGAAAAGCGGTGGACACCTGAACGGATCATCGCGAAAGTCGTCTTCTTTGGAGTATTGCTTCTCGCATTCTTAATCATCTTCGAATTTATGAACGTGCCAGCGATCACGCAGCCGTTTAGCCAAATCTACGAAGGCTTCTCAGGTTTAATTACCGGAGTCGTCAAAGCAGGTCTCATTCTACTCGTCGCCTGGATCATCGCGACGCTCTTGAAAAAAGCGATTCAAATGGCTGGTCATCGCCTCAACTTGAGCAAGTTGATGGAGAAGACAGGTCAGGAGTCGACAAGTGTCAACCAGACGAAATGGGTCGACACGGTCGCAAACATCGTCTTCTACTTGGTGTTGTTGCTAGCACTTCCTGCCGTCCTTGACGCGCTCGGTCTCCGAGGCATCAGTGGACCGTTTGAAGACTTGTTGAACAGCTTCCTCGCCTTCATTCCGAAACTCGTCGCAGCGGCACTCATCTTTGCGATCGGTTATATCGTCGCGAAAATTGTCCGCGATATTTTGACGAAGTTCTTGGAAGCGGCAGGACTCAACAAGTTTGCCGAGAAACTTCACTTGGCAGATTACGTGAAAGGGTCAAGCCTGGCGAAAGCGGTCGGTACGGTCGTCTTCATCTTGATCATGATCCCGGTCACAATCTCAGCACTTGAGGCACTCGACATTCGAGGCATCTCAGACCCTGCCATCTCCATGTTGAACAACGTCTTGGCCATGATCCCGAACATCATCGTCGCAATCGTCTTGATTCTCGCTGGTGTGTTCGTTGCCAAATGGCTCAAAGGGGTGGTCGTATCACTTCTTGAGAATTTGGGCGTCAACTCGCTCGCAAGCAAGATGGGTCTCGGTGGACGTTCGACATCATCGACGTCGATTGCTCAAGTAATCGGTACGATCGTTCAAATCATCATCATCTTGTTGTTCGTGTCGGAAGCCCTGCAAGTCGCTAACCTCGACTTCATGGCCTCGCTCGCAACTGCAATCTTTGCTTACTTGCCGATGGTCATTGCAGCCATCATCGTCTTGGCGGTCGGTTTCTGGCTCGCCAATATGGCAGAGCGTCTCGTCGGCAGCGTGCTCGTCGATGCGTCAGGTCAACCGAGCGTACTACGCCACGTCGCGAAGTATGCGATTCTCGGGATCGCCTTCTTCATGGCCATCAGTCAGCTCGGCATCGCACCGATGATCGTCAATACGGCGTTCCTGCTTATCCTAGGTGCTGTCGCCCTTGCGTTCGGCCTTGCCTTCGGTCTCGGTGGACGTGAAACAGCAGCTCGCTACTTGAAAAAAGCTGAGAAGAGCATCGACGAGACGGAAGTATCGAAAGAAGGTCTCGAACAAGAGAAAGCACAAATGAATCAAGAAGCCGAAGCTGCGAAGCGACAGGCGAAGCAAGGTATCGATCAGTCGAAACGTGAAGCGGATCAAACGAACCAAGAGTTGAAACGTGAAACGAATCGGACAACGGATGTGACGAACGTGGACGGTCCAGAACCGAACCCGTTCCATGAAAACATCACGCCAGAAGATAACCGTTCACCCGACGACAACGAAGGTCCACGTCGTCCATAATCAGTGAACTGAGCGAGTCTCTCTAGTGAGAGGCTCGTTTTTTGTGTTGTGAAAAAGGGTGATTTTTGGTCGATAAACAGAATGAGAGAAGTCGGTGAAGAATAGGAGGGGTCAAAGTGTTTGAACGCTTTCAAAATACGTTAATTATGAATTATATCATCGGTTCAGGGATCGCGGTGTTCGGTGTCGGGGGTCTGTTCATCTTCCAAACGCTCGAACTGTCCCGTGCTGAAGTGATATCTTTATTTGCCATCATGGCGGTGTCAGGTATGGTCATGATCAGTCTCGAATTACTGATATATCGGCGTCACATCCGGCCGATTCGGAATGTCTTTCGAAGTGAGGCGCCTAGTTACGAAGCGCTTCAACAGGCGTTCGATCAGACGAGTCACTTTCCGACGTTGACGGTGAAGCGCATACTAGGACCTCATTTATTTGGTCTTTCAGTGCCGGCCATGAGCTTGACCGCATTGGCGATTCAACAAAACTGGATCAATTTGCCGTACCGTTTGATTGGAATGGCGGCTTTTGGGGCGGTATTGATCGCGATTTTACATGCGCTCATCGAGTTTTTCTTGACGTATCGGTCGGTCGAGCCGTTGTTGCTTCATTTACAAGATCAAAGTGAGCAACTGTACGATACACCGCTCCAGGCGTCGTACCAGTCAATTAGCGTCCGGACGAAGCTTTTGATCAGTATGCTCGTCATCGGGGTGTTTCCGGTCATGTTGTTCATTCTCGCTTCGGGCGTCCAACTGTCGACCGTCGAGCAAGTCGACGCATATTGGCGTTGGGCCGGGTTGATCTTGGTCGTGATCGTCGGTGTCGCGACGTTCAGTAGCCTGCTCCTATACGACAACATCAAGCGTCCGCTTGCCACGTTGACACAAGGGATCGAACAGCTCGATGCCGGCGAGCTGAAACCGATCGACAACCCGTACGCTGATGAGTTTTCGCAGCTGGTGAACGGATTCAATCAGATGGTGAAGAACGTCAATGAACGTGAGGAAGAAAACGATCAACTGCTGAACAGCTTGTTCGTCTTGTTCGCGGCTACGCTCGACGCCCGTGATTCCTACACGGCTGGCCATTCGGAACGGGTTGCCGCCTATTCTGTCGAACTGGCATGTGCGTTAGGTTGGCCGCAGGCGCAGATTGAGCTACTCCGCAAATCGGCGTTGCTTCATGATATCGGGAAGATTGGGATTCGTGACGACGTTTTGTTGAAAGAAGGAAAACTGACAGACCACGAGTTCGCCCAAATTCAAGAGCATCCGACAATCGGGATTCATATTTTGAATCAGATCACGTTGCCGGTCTCACTTCAGCCGCTCATGGCGGGTGTACGGTCACACCATGAACGAATCGACGGGAACGGCTATCCAGACGGATTGTCCGGTGAAGCTATCCCGCTCTTCGGCCGCATCATGGCGATCGCTGACGCCTACGACGCGATGACGTCAGACCGTCCGTATCGGCAAGGGATGCCTGTCGAGAAGGCGCTGTCGATTTTAGAGAGCGGGCGTGGCACCCAATGGGACGCGGCGTTCGTCGATGTGTTCGTTCAGCTGCGCCGTGAGGCGTTGTCCGCCTAAACGATAACAGGTCTGTCTCCGCGGAGACAGACCTGTTTGTCAGATGAACGTTTCGACGACGTACACCCCGAGGATGCCGCCGAGCACGACGAGCATCAAGTTGACGCGCAACAAGGCGAGCATCGTGGCGAAGACGCCTCCGGCCAAGGCTGACGACAGGCTGCTCGTCGAATAGAGGATACCCGGGAAAATCAAGCTCGCGAGCACGGCATACGGTGTGAACAACAAGAAGCGCTTCAAGAGCGGCGGTAACTTCAAGTCGCGCAGCCAAAGGAGCGGCACGAGCCGCGGGACGTACGTGACGAGCGCCATAGCGAGGACGAGCAAGAACAGACTGATCATGTTACGCCCTCCTGTTCATAAAGCAGGGCGCCGACCCCGGCGGCGACGATTGTCGCGATGATGATACTCAAACCCGATGATAGCGGGATGAACGGGGCGACACCCCAATAGAGCACGACTTGGGTCACGACGGCAAGCGCCGCGACGACGATGACCGGTTTTCGCGTGAGCGATGGGACGAGCAATCCGATGAACATGGCGTACAAGGCGATGCCCATGCTCGCCTGGACCGACTGGGGGAGACCGAAGGCGAGAAATACGCCGATCCATGTCCCGACGTTCCAAGCGAAAAAGGCGATCAAGTTCAAACCGAGGACAAAGTGGCCACGTGTCGCTTCGTTTCGAGTCGAGGCGACACTGAACGTTTCATCGGTCACTCCGAATGCGATGGCTGCCAGGAAACGGTTCGAGGTTGTCTCGATCCGTTGCGACAGCGAGGCCGACATGAGGAAATGGCGCAAGTTCAAAATGAACGTCGTCAAGACGATCTCCCAATACATCGAGCCGGCCATGATCAATTGAATACCGATAAATTGGCTCGCACCGGCAAAGATGAATAACGACATGGCCAACGTGATGACGTTTGGCATATCGAACGATTTGGCGAGGAGGCCAAACGCGATCGCGATCGGAATATAACCGACCGCAACCGGGATGCCGGCACGCATCCCGGAGCGGAACGCGTCTTGATTGGATAAGGGCGTAGCTTGCTGGATCGGAGTCGCCATCGGCTCTCCTCCTTTCAAAATAGGTGATGTCCATTCATTCGAGACGAAGGAATGGTTTCCTGCTCAAACGATTAAAAAATAGGGTATAGATAGGCGATAAGGAGAGTGAACATATGAGTCGAGCCGAAGAATTTATCGCATCGTACCACCGGATTGAAGATTATTTGAGCCGTGAGATGGGAGACGGACAACATTTTAGCTTCAGCAACATGGTCAACCGTCTCGCCAAGCATAATCCGATCATCGAGCGGTATAAAGAAGATTTGCACCAAATGAGTCAGCTACGCAATGCGATTGTCCACGAACGACGAGAGCCTGATTTCATTATCGCCGAACCGCACGACTCGATCGTCGAGTTGATGCTCGAAGTGGAGCGGGAGCTGTTGCACCCGCGTCAAGTCATCCCGCTGTTTCGTAAACTCGTGACGACGTTTAATGCCGATGACGCGTTAGTCGAGGTGCTCGGTGAGATTCGGGATAAAAACTATTCCCAGTTCCCGGTCTATAACACTGACGGCTCGTGGCGCGGGTTATTGACAAAAAAAGGAGTGACCAGCTGGCTCGCCGAGACAATCGACGGCCCGCACGTGTCACTCGAGGGCGTTCAAGTTAAAGACGTACTTCATCACGATCCGCACCTTCGTCGTTACCGTTTCGTTGCGAAGGAGACGTCTGTCATCGAGGCGCATCAACATTTCATCAACATGAAAGACGGTGTGCGCCTCGACGCGCTCTTGATCACCGAGACCGGGGAAGAGAGTGAACCGCTTCTCGGTATCATCCGACCGCAAGATATTTTATACGTGATCGGTTGAGGCCATGTGCTCGATCGCGACCTCGTATTGGGTGACGGTATTTCCGAGGACGACGGGCTTCACTTCAGACGTGCCGTCGTCCCGTTTTTTATGGGCGTGTTTATAGGCACCGCTGTCGCGCCAGTTTTCAAAGCTCGCAGCGTCGCGCCACGTCGTCATGATCACGACTTGATCTTTCGTTTCGTCAGACGTATCGGTCAACACTTGCATGCGGATAAATCCGTCCATCGTCTCGATTCCTTTTGTCGTTTGGAACCGGGCTTTGACCGCATCGACTTTCCCTTTTTCAACATCTAGTTTGTTCATCACAATCCACATCGAGATGTCCTCCTCTGCAAATTCGTACACGTCTAGTATACATGGGGCACCTCGCTTCCTAGCGACTAGATGCTCGGACTTAGCGTTTGCTCCACCACTCCTCGAACGTCCAGTTGTTTTGCTTCATCGTCGTCGCTTCCTTCACACCGACATAGCGGAGATGCCACGGCTCATAGTTGTAGCCGGTGATCTTTTCTTTCCCTTTTGGATAGCGAACGATGTAACCATAGCGGTGAGCGTTCTGGATCATCCATTTGCCTTCAGGTGTCTGATCGAACGAGGCGTATAGTCCCATCCGCATCTGTTGACTCGTCATATCGACGGCAAGCCCGGTTTGGTGCTCACTGTGGCCGGGACGAGCGACATACATCGAGGCATAGGCCGTGCCGCGAGCGTTGACCCAATAATTGTAGAGTGATTTTTGCGTGGCGTAGGACCGGTACGCGCTCAATGCGTAAAGCGTGTGTCCTTGTTTTCGGCCGTCATAGTAGAGACGAGCGAGCGCGTGCGCCGCCTCGGCAGCCATGAGCGTCCGTTCGCTTCCTTTTGCATAGACGGTCGGGATGGTGAGCGTGACGAGTTGACTGGACCGATAGGACGCGGACAGGCCATGTTGCTTGTTGACGAGCCGCAACCGCTCCGTTGACGTGAGTTTCGGGATACCGGACTTTAGATTGCTCGATGGTGTGAAGTAGCGGGTGCTCCCGATGTAGACGTTCGACCAGCTTCGATTGTACGTTGTGTAACGGACGGGTGTGTTTGTGAGGAGTGTCTTGGCGACCGGTGACGATTGCATGGCCCGCCAGTATAGTTTCGTCGTCTTGATCGTGTAGCCGGGCTGAGGTGACGGGGTGGCGGCATAAGTAGACGAGGCGGTGAAGACGAGTACGAGGATGAGCAGCAGGCGGATGAGTTTCATTAGGACGACCCCCTTATGCATGGATAGTTTCCTTTTCCCTTTTTTTGAAATGATGAAAAGACGAGTGATTAGGGAATACTCAAACGACAGTCTCCGTCTCGTGACCCGATAGATGTACTGCCCCAGCCCGATGTGCCGGGGGGCTTAAACGAAGTAAACTGATTGTATAGAGAAGAACTGTGCAACAGAAGAGAGGAGTGGACGCATATGGAACTTATTTTTGGCTTACCGTTGTTATTGCTCGTCCTATTCTTTGCCTTTTTGTATTTCAATATCAAAGGGTTATCGAATATGTGGAAAGACTACAACCGGACGAAATCGATGATCCCGCTCGGTTTTTTCATCATCGCGATCCTCGGAATCTTTACCGGGGTTTGGACGTGGCTCGTCATTTTGATCTACTACGCCGTTCGTCCGAAAGAGTGACTTGACACCGTGTGCGAAAGCGCATGGTGTTTTTGGTATACTGGGGACGAGGTGTTGTCATGGAGAAGTTGATCAAGGCGTGGTTCATCATCACGCTCATCACATTTATGTTATTCAAGCTCGGTGAAACGATGACGGCCGCCTATACGGAGCCAGCGGGCGAAGGAAACCCGTACGTGCTCGTCTTGTTGGTTGGCTGGCCGTTCGTCTTGTTGTTCATTTGGATCACCGTCCGGCTCGCCAGGAGAACGGTCGCGTCGGTGAACGGTCTCGCGCGGGTCGGTCTCTTCGCCGGGAGCATATTGATGGCGGGGATCGGTCTATACGTGAACTTCGGGCAGGCAAGTTCGTTGCGGGACGGGATACGAGCTTCTGAAAATGCGACGTACGCGTCGGGTTGGAACCAGTTCACGAACATCATTTACGCGAATCAACTGACGTTTTTCGTGCTGACAGTCAGCTGTATGGCGCTCGGCATCGTCGTCTCATTCGTAACTTCAACTAAAGACGAGGAACAGCTCAAGTAGCCGTTCCTCGTCTTTTTAGGTCAGTTTGCTTTGGTAGAGGCGGGCGTAACGGTCGGCGGCGATGATGGCGTCGGCCACATCTTCAGGCGACACGTCGAAACCGCTATGAATCGTTTCCCCTTCAGCGGTCGCTGCTTGACCGACTTTCAAGATATCTTCTCGTGACGCGTCTTTTAGTTTCACGTCTTCGAGTGTGACCGGCAAATCGAGCGCCATGTAAAGGGCGACGTACCGTTCGAACTCGGCTTGCGTCCGTCCTTCAAGCGCGAGCTGGACGAGTGTCCCGAACGCGACTTTCTCACCGTGCGTCAAATGATGGATCTCCCCGTCTAAGGCGGTAAAGCCATTATGGATGGCATGGGCTGCCGCCAATCCACCGCTCTCGAAACCGAGACCGCTCAATAGCGTGTTCGCTTCAACGACATCTTCAAGCGCCGGCGTGACGACTTTTGCTTTTACCGATTCATAGGCCGGAATCCCATAATCGAACAACACTTCTTCACAGCGCTTGGCGATCGCTTCGGCGGCGATCGTCGGGACGCCGCCTGCCATCGTCTTGCCACCGAACGCGAGGACACTCCGGACCTCGACCCACGTCGCGAGCGCGTCGGCGATCCCTGAGGCGAGGAAGCGGGCCGGGGCCTCGGCGATCAGTTTCGTGTCAACGAGGACCAAATCGGGATTCTTCTTATAAAACCGGTAACTCTCAAAATTACCTTCATCCGTATAGATGACCGAGAGGGCACTCGTCGGGGCGTCAGTCGAGGCGATGGTCGGCACGATGACGATGCGGGCATTAAGCGCATCGGCGACGGCTTTGGCCGTGTCGAGCGTTTTCCCGCCGCCCATACCGATGACGAACGACGTCTCGTTCGCTTCTGCCGCCTTGGTGATCCGCTCGATTTCGTGGCGCGACGCTTCCCCGACAAAGTCGGCTTTCTCGGCGTTCACACCGCTCGACGTCAACGAGGCGGTCACCCGTTCCCCGATCAAGCTCCAGACGATATCGTCGGCGATGAGAAGTGCCTGTGAGCCGAAATGCCCGACATAATCCCCGATCCGGTCAATCGTATTCTTGCCTTGCACATACTTTGCGGGACTGATGAAAACGCGTTCTGACATATTCAACATCCTTTCTCAAATGAATGTGGCGATAGGACAACATGTGTCTGTTCCCGATTTAAGGCGTGTTTCAAACGAACAATCATGTGACATCTCAGCGAAGCGAGGTCACATGTTCGTCCACATTCCGCCGAGCAATACGAGGACGACAATTAAAGCGGCAACGGCAAGAAATCCCCATTCAAGTATCGATTTGGTCACGATTGTTCCCTCCTGATGACTGATAATCCGAGTATAACGAGTTCAGGCGCCGTTCCTGTTTCAAAAAAATGACCAGGTCAAAAAAAGAATGACGTCTCGTCGTGTCGAGCGTTCGATGGTTTGAATCGAACCACAACGGGAACATTTAATTCGTATGCTTAATTTCAGAAGGAGGAAATCACATGTCTAAACACGTACTGATCGTCACGACATCTGCCAATAAACTAGAGAACGGCCACGAAACAGGGTTATGGCTCGGGGAGTTCGCTGAACCGTACCTTTTGTTCGAGAAGAAAGGCTACAAAGTAACGATTGCTAGTATCGAAGGTGGAGACGTGCCAATCGATGCGAACAGCCTAGAAGACGGATTACCGGAAGAGATCTTAAATACGAAAACCTTGTTGAAAGATACGGTCCGTCTTGATCAAGTAGCGGATGAGACATATGATGCTGTCTTCCTTCCAGGCGGACACGGGACAGTCGTCGACTTCCCAGGAAGCGAGACGTTACAGCGTGTCGTTCGAGACGTATACGAGAGCGGCAATATCGTTGCAGCTGTCTGTCACGGCCCGATCGGCCTCGTCAACGTCAAGTTGAGCAACGGCGAACCACTCGTGAAAGGTAAGCGCGTGACTGGATTCACGGATGCTGAAGAAGTCGAGATGCAACTCGATTCAGCTGTACCGTTCTTGTTAGAGACGGCACTTCGTGAGAAGGGCGGAGATTTTGATAAAGCCGACAATTGGGCTGTCAACGTCGCCGTCGATGATCGCCTTGTCACGGGACAAAACCCGCAGTCTTCTGAGCAAGTCGCGGAAGAAATCGTGAAAATTTTAGGATAATGATGCGAACGACCTAGGTCTTGACCGAGGGCACTGAAAAACCTCCGCTCTATCCGAGCGTGAACAGAAAAAAGGGCGATTGGACCGACTCAAGTCGGGACAATCGCTCTTTTTC
>NZ_JACSMB010000025.1:0-23748 GCF_018618455.1 Exiguobacterium sp. s142
CGGTCAGAACAAACTGTGGCTGATGAAGTGAGCAATAGTGAGCATTATTAAGCGAACGAAATTGTACATAAAGACGTTGACATTTATACCTTGACGACGGTCTTCCTGTACCAGTCGGCTTTGTAATCGAGCATGCGGTGGAATTCTGCCCAACCGACGTCGGCGATGGACTTGCTCAATTGGCGATTTTGCTGCAGGTCCTTCACCTGCAGCGTCTCGATCCCGATGACGTCGTGGTTTTTGACGATCTCGGTCGACACCTTGTGCAGGAAGTCGTTGCGCTTGTTGGCGATCTTCTCGTGGACGCGCGCGACCTTGCGCTTCTGCTTCTGGTAGTTCTTCGCCTCGGACAGCTTCACCTTCCGGTTCAAGGCGATGAGCTGACGGCGGGACAGCTTGCGCTGCTCGCGGGCGAGTTTCTCCTCGAGCGACTTGAAGTGGCGGTCGTTCGGGTACACCGTCCCGTCCGACAAGATTGCGAAGTGCTTCAGCCCGACGTCGACCCCGACCGAGGAGCCGGTTTGGGGAAGCGGCTCGATGTCCTGTTCGACCTTCAGGGAGACGAAGTACTTGCCCGTCGCGTTCCGGCGGATCGTGGCGCTGAGGATACGGCCCTCGACCCGTCTCGAGTTGGCGAACCGGACCCACTTCAGCTTCGGCAGTTTGAGCCGGTTCCCGGCGATCGACATCTCGGGCTGTTGCGACCTGCCCTGAATGTTCGTCGTGTACGACTGGGCCGGGTTGCGCTTCGACTTGAAGCGCGGGTGCCTGTTCTGTTTCGTGAAGAGACGGTCGTAGCCGTCGGCCAGGTGCTTCAACGACCATTGCAGGGCCGTGCTGTCCACCTCTTTCAGCCACGTGAGCTCCTCCTTCATGGCCGGCAATGCCTCGGAGCACGCGCCGTAGGACAGTCCGGCCCCGCTCGCCTGGTAGGTCTCGTCCCACCTCGCGAGGAAATGGTTGAAGACGAAGCGGGCGCAACCGAGCGTCTTGATGATCAGGACCTCCTGTTCCTTGGTCGGATAGATCCGAAATCTGTATCCTTTATGTGTCGACACGCCGTCCACCCCCTCTAGGTATTTATACCCAGAAAAGGTCGTGGCGATTCATCGCCCACTTTCGCTAGGGCTTCGCCCCGATCGCTTAGAAGTGGGCGTATTCTCGCCTATTTTTGATAAAGCGGGCCTGACCAGGTGCGACGGTCAAGGCGACGACCGCATCCAAGTTCGTCTCATCAATCGGTTGAATCGTCAACGCGTCGGTAGCCATTGTCTCACCTCTTCCACGTCTTGTCCGCGTTTCGGCAGGATATAGGCGCTGACCGACGAGTTATATAAATACACATAATCGGCTTCCTCGACGACGTCCTTGATGCCGCTCCATGAGACTTTCGTCTCCCCGAACGCATTTTTGTCACGAAGACCGTCTTCATCCAGATCCATCGTATGCGGGCCGATCATGCCTTCATTGCTTCGTTCTTGAATCATCCGCTTCGTCTGTTTTCGGATATGCCGTTCAAAATACTTCGGATAATACAGGAACCAGATGAGGCTGATGACGCCATACACCCCAAACAACCACCAGCTCGTATCTTGAAACAATGTCGCGAACGTCAAAGCGCCACCGCTTAAAATGATGACGGGCCCGATGATGCGCTGCAGGAATAGCATCCTCTTTCCTATCTTTGAACGTCTAATATGACTCAAGTTGAAGTGAATGTAGTCTTCTTCCGTCAATTCGTATTGGATTTCCATATGTATCCCTCCTCGGTGTCGTATACGTCTTCGTTCAAGAAAAGTTCCGCTTCAGGCTCCTATTCGCTAAAATAAAAGCAAAGGAGTGACACGATGAAACAAATCCACCATCTCTGTATCCAAACGCCCGACTATGCGGCGTCAAAGCAATTTTATGAAACGCTCGGTTTTGAGCTCGTCCAAGAGTCACCCAACTTCCATACCCGGGCGTTCAACAGTTGGCTCAAGCTCGGCGACTTCTATATCGAACTCCAGACAGCGAAGACCGACGAGACGTTATCTCCGTATTCGAAACATGCGGCCGGACCCGTTCACTTCGCCTTGTACGTCGATGACCTTGAAGCGGAAGTCCGTCGGCTCGAGGCGCTCGGTGTCACGTTCTTGCCGAAACATGGCGGCAACATCTACTTCGTCGTCGACGGACATTTGAGCAAACTAAAAGCCCCGGAAGGCACGATCATCGAGCTTCGGGACACGTTTTTGATCAAGTGAGGCGCTCGCCTCGCTTTTTTTCGTCCGTATCGCACACCCCCATGTTTCCCGCCACTTGCGAACAGGTACATGAAAAAGAATACAACGTGTACGTACCGTTTGGAGGCTATTTATGAAATATCTTGATTATTGGAGTTATCTGTCACTATCACTTGCCAAACTATTTTTATTCAGCGTCTTGACCGCGAGTGCGTTCAACGTTCATTTTTTACTCGTCAACATCGGGATGATTCTCATGATGACGAGCTGGGCGTTGCTCGTGAAGACGAAAACACGGCGCTGGATTTTATTCGCCTCGCTGTTTCTACACAGTACACTCCTCATCTCCGACGTCTGGTATTATCGCTATTTCGGCAATCTGTTGTCGGTCGCGCTTTTGTCAGACGTTGGTCAGATGGGCGACGTCGGCGGCGGCTTCCTGACGTTGATTCAACCGACCGACTTTCTATTGTTCGTGGACCTGGTGCTTTATACCGCTGTCCTCGTCTATATGAGAAAAAGACCTGCGCAAGGCACAGGAAAAAATCGCCGGATCGCCGCTTCCGGTTTTGTCGTCGGCTTGACCGCCTTCGTCGTTCCGTTAACCGTCAGTCAGCCGAATGGTGATGAGCAAGCACCGATTTCGAACATGCGTGAATATTACGAGTACGGCTTTTGGGGGTATCACGGCCTCGACTTGTTCCGTGGCATCGGCGACCAACTCGGCTTCGGAGACGGCTTAACCGCACAAGAAGAGACGCGGCTCGGTACCTCGGCTCCAACCGACGTCGAGACAACGGCTGATACGAACGTCATCATGCTGCAGCTCGAGTCGTTCCAGACGTCGGTGATCGGACAGACGATCAACGGACAGGAACTGACACCGAACTTGAACGCGCTTCGTGACGAGATGTTGTACTTCCCGAACTTCTATCATCAGACGCACGAAGGCCGGACGTCGGACGCAGAATTCACGGTCAACACCTCGCTCTATCCCGTTAAATCCGGTTCAGTGTACACCCAGTACGGTGACCATACGTTTGACGCCTTACCTGAACGTTTGCGCCAAGCCGGCTATGATACGGCCGCGATGCATGCGTTCGATAAAACGTTTTGGAACCGCGACAACGTCTACGACAATATCGGCTTCAATCATTTTTTCAGCAAAGACGATTATCCCGCTCAGGACGTGATCGGCATGGCACTTAACGACAAAGACTTCTTGACCGCTTCCGTCGAAGCGATGGACACGTTAGCGGAACCGTTTTATGCGTTCATGGTCGCTTTGACGAGCCATACGCCGTACGACATTCCGGAAGAAGAGAAGCGTTTGGACTTGACCGGATATGACGATCCGCTGCTTCAAAACTATTACCATACCGTCCATTACGTCGACGCGGCCGTCGGGTTGATGGTCGATCAATTGAAGGCGAACGGGACGTGGAATAATTCGTTAGTCGTCTTTTATGGCGATCATGACAGCGGCCTGACCTCAGCAGGTGACGAGATGGCCGAGCAAGCGAACGCCGATTCGGCCGTCGAACTGTTTCAGCTCGACCGTTCTGTTCCGCTCTACATCAAACCAGCCAACTTGAACGGAGGTCGAACGATCGAAGCGAGCGGCGGTCAAACGGACATCGCCCCGACCATCCTAGAATTGCTCGGGATGGAGCCCGCCTACATGCTCGGCAGCCCGCTGCTCGACGACGAACCGAACTTGACCGTGTTCCGTAACGGGTCGTTCCGGTACGACACGCTCTACTATGTTCCAAACTTGACCGATCCCATCGGAAACGGGACGTGTTACGCGGTCGAGACAGGAGATGAGCTACCGCTCAGTCAATGTGAGCCTTTCATCGACGAAGCGGCCGAACAACTGCGTCTGTCCGATACGATCATCGAGAAAGACGCACTCTCTAAAAAGAAACGCGAATAAAACCATGCCGCCCTGATTCGCTAAGGGCGGCATGGTTCGTTTCAATATACTTTCCGCAACTCGGTCAGATCGATCTTCTTCATCGGCAAGAACGCTGCCGTCACCCGTGCCAACTGTTCCGGCGTGCCGGTCGTCAGCATCTCTTCCATTTCCCACGGCACGATTTGCCAGGAGACGCCGTAGCGGTCCTGTAGCCACCCGCATTGTTCGGCTTCAGGTATAGACGATAGTTCATCCCAATACGCATCAATCTGTTCTTGTGTCTCACAAAACGCAATCAACGACTGCATCTCGTTGAAAGCGAACTGGTGATGCTCGGCACTGTCCATGACGATGAACTCACGTCCAGATAAGACGAAACGGGCGTAGTTCAACTTCCCTTCTAATTCTGGGCCATCGTCTTTATCGTAACGGATCAGCTGATCGTCGAGCACGTACGAGTCCGGGAACACTGTGACCCAATCGTCCATCGCCGCCTCGGCCCGGCCGAACGCCTCACCGACGAACAACAGACACGGCGTCACCGTCTGGATGTCCATGCCACCGTTGTGCATGATTTGCCAAGAGACGCCGTGCTTGTCTTTCAACCAGCCGTAACGTTCACTAAAGTCGTACGTGTCGAGCGGCGTGAGGACGTCAGCACCGTCTGATAACTTGTCCCACAACGTATCGACTTCTTCTGACGTCGGGAGCGAGATCATATAGGAGAAGGACGGATTCCGCTCCTTCAAGTTACCGGCACCGAGCAGTTGAAAGAACTGACCAAAGAGTGAGACCGTGACGACCGTCGTCTCGCCAGGCGGAGTGTCGATAAGTTTCGTCGTATAGTCGACGAATGAATCCGGAAATATCGAGGCGTACCAATCGGCAATCGCTTCGACGTCTTGTTCGAACCAAATACACGGAATAATCGGTTGCGTGATCATCGGACTGTCTCCTTTCAGACCTCTTGCAAACGGTACACGTCACGGACAGCGAGTAACGTCTCGGCAGCTTGCCGATATGCTTGATAGTGGCTTGAGTTGATATGATGGTCGAGCGCCGTCTCGTCCCGATACTTCTCGTAGAACACGAACGTACCCGGCGCATCGATCGACTCGTGTAACACGTAGGCGAGACACCCTTCTTCCTGCCGCGACGGCGAGATGACCTGATCGAGTGCTTGACGCAACTCACTCTCTTTGCCCGGGTGAGCCTTTAAGATAGCTGTGATTGTAATTTCCATTGATCGTTCCTCCTCATCTTAGGACTGACGCAAAACTTTTCCCGTTTTAGAAGAGATGTATACGCAAATGGACACGCCTATTTTCAAGGCGTGTCCATCGTTTAGACGAGTTCGTTCGCAATCTCGTTCAATTCTGCAATTTGATCCTTTAACGAAGCCAACGCCTGTTGCTGCGACGTCGTCAACACATGCACGTCTTGACCGTTCTCTTCGAGAGCTGTCATCAGTGCTGACATTTGGCCCGTTACTTGATGGACTTTGTTCAGTTCTGATGCGACGACTTGGAGCTGGGTCGATGTCTCATCTACCGTGCTCGCTACCGTCCCTGTCGTTTGAATCATGGAGAGAATCGACGTCCCGCTCTTACGGACTTGTTCTTCCTGCGTCGACAAACGTTCTGTACTGCCATCGATTGCCCGTTCCGTCACTTGTACCTCTTGCATGACGAGTTGGATAATATCATTGATTTGAGATGAGGCTTGGGCGGTTTGAGCCGACAAATTTCGAATCTCGGACGCAACGACGGCAAACCCTTTCCCGTGCTCACCCGCTCGCGCCGCTTCAATTGAGGCATTGAGCGACAGGAGGTTCGTCTGAGATGAAATCTGCTGAATCGTCCCCGTGATGGTCCGTACTTCTTGGAAGCGCTCCGCCAACCCTTTAAACGCATGATTGACTTCACCGATACTTAAGTTCAGTTCAGCGAGCGACCGTTCTGTCGAGTCCATGTTTTCATGCGAGACGTGAGCGTCCTGCAAGACGCCACTTACTTGAGACGTTGTCTCCTGGAGCTGCTGCTGCATTCGTTCAAACGCCTGTACAGTTGAATGGATTTGTGAAGCGACAGTTTGAATAAGACCTGCCTGTTCAGATGTCCGTTTCGTCATCGAACTGATTTGTTCCGTCACCTGTTCTGAAGCATTTGTGACTGACTCGACTGAATCATTCATCGTGAAGACAGCTCCGTGAAGCGTAGTCGCACTCGCTGTCGTTTTCGCCATTGTCAGCTCGATTTCCCCTGCATGTTGTTCTGCTTTCTCTTGCTGCGCGAACGTCTCATGCAACAACTTTGCGCCAAAGAATGACACAAAGTACGCGCCAGACAAAGCCATTGTGAGCACCGTGAACCAAATGACGAGGTCGAGCGGCGTTACAAATGAAAAGCGCCCGGTTAACACAGCTACGACCGAGACGATCAGCGCGAGCATGCTACCGTACAGTACAAGATGCCGATTCAAGTAGATCAACGTCAATACGATGTAAAGAAAGACGACATTTTGAATCGCCACACCTGGTAGCGTCAAGATAATCGCTGAAGCCGAAATGTACATCAATGTGACGAGCCCATACTTCAACCAAGCATGCTCTACATAGAAGCGATGGCCGAGCCATGATCCAATCTGAATGACACTCCCCACCACAATAAAACTGACTGCGTCTTGTCCGGCGAGCTCCCCGATCCAGTACAAAACACCCATAATCGGATAAGAGAGGAAAAATAAAACGATCAACATACGCGATACTAACAACGAACTTATTTTCTCAAAATGATTCACCATGATTGTTGCCTTCTTTCAGTAGAATAGAGATCTACACTATACTTCGGTGCATTTTTTCCAATATGAAGTTTGTTTTTCGCTATTTTTCTTACATTGACTAAACAAATAAAAACTGTCCCTCAAATTGTCATTTGTACTTAACAATTGAGGGACAGTTTAATTGAATGACGTCTTGTTTAGTCATTTATTCTTTCGTTTGAACGGCCACCAGACACCGTCTCCGAACGATACGGTGATCGCCGGGATGAGAAGTGGCAGCACGATCAACCCGTACAACAACAGACCGGTGATGACGATCGTCGCGATCTGGACGAGGCTGAGTACACCAGACGGAATCATCGCCCCGAACGTCCCGGCGAGGATGACGGCCGCCGTCATGATGACCGTCCCCATCTTCGTCATGGCGTGGACGAGCGCGTCACGTACCGTCATCCCGTTAATCGATTCTTCACGGAACCGATCGAGTAGGAAGATCGAGTAGTCAATGCCGAGCGCGATCAACATGACGAACCCGAAGAACGGTACGGCCCAGCTGATGCCGTCATAACCGAGCCCTTCAACGAAGATGAGCTCCGTGATCGCCGCTGACGTGTAGTACGTGAGCAACAGTGACCCGATCATATAGAGCGGCATGATCATCGAACGGAATAGTACCGTCAAAACGACGAACAGCGTCACGAGCATGATGGCGACGGTCCGATTGAAGTCGTTTGTCGATGTCTCGTTTAAATCGCTGTTAATGCTTGAAATCCCGGCGTAACCGATGGTCGCGTCATCAAATGGGGTGTCCGTGACGACACGTTCCATCGTCTGTTTCAACGTTTCGACCGTATCGATCGCTTCCGGCGAGTACGGGTCCATATCAAGGATGACCTCGAGTTGTGTCGCCGTCCCCTCGTCGAACACGTAACGTTCGACGGCCGGGGCGAACTCATCTGACGTGAGCGTTCCTTCCGGTAAATAGACGCCCGTATCACGCAGGCTGTCCGCTTCACTGAGTGCCGAGAGGAACGCCACCGCGTCGCCAAGACCGGTTTCGATTTGCGCGAGCCCAGCGTTCGCTTCACCGACACCAGTCGCGAGTTGGCCGAGTCCCGATCCGAGCTCACTGACTTGCGCACCTTGCGCCGTCAACACAGACGCTGCTTCAGTGATACCCGCCTCGATCTGACTGAGACCACCAGACACTTGTTGCAGTTGCGCCACAGTCGCCGGGATGTTTTGCGTCGCCGTGAGACCTTGTCCGATCAAACCGAGCTGGGCGTTCAGTTGGCCGAGTCCCGTCGCCGCTTCTACGAGCGGCGCCCCGGCGTTCGTCGTACCAGCCGGCAGTTGACTGACGACCGCGTCTAGACCGGTCTCGACTTGAGCGAGCCCGTCTTGCACATCACCGAGCCCGGTCTCTGCCTCGGCAAGCCCTGAACTCACTTGTTCGAGTTGCGTATCGACATAAAAATCATCGATGACGTCACCGGTCGGACGTGTGATCGAACGGACACCGCTCACACCATCGACTTTTTCTAATTCGCTCGCGAACTTCTCGATGTACGAAATATCCGACTCGGTCAGTTCCGACTCTTGTTTCAAGATAATTTGAACCGGGAGCGATTCGCCTTGCCCGAACCCTTCCGAGATCAAATTGAGACCGCGCACCGAGTCGTAATCGTCACCGATCTCATCGACCGTATTGAACGACCGGGCATCGTCGTACGTGAACAACACCGGCACGGTGATCAGTGCGACGACAAGGATCGAGACGAACGGACGATTGACCGAGATGCGGCTGAATCCGGCCCACAGCTTGCTGTCGTGATGCTCGCCTGCTTTTTTCGACGGCCAGAACAAGCGATTCTTGAGCGTCGCCATAAAGAACGGCACAACCGTGAACAAGATAAGCAACAAGACGGCAATCCCGACCGCGACCGCGACGGCCGACTTGAAGATCGGGAAATCGGCAAATCCGATCGCGGCGAAGCCGACGAATACGGCGAGACCACTAATGAGCACCGTCCGTCCAGCCGTCTTATACGTGTTGACGATGGCGTCCTCGATCGCGTGCCCGGCACTGAGTTCTTCTTTATACCGGCTAAGAAGCAGGATGCAGTAGTCGGTCCCAATCCCGAACAAAATCGCCACGAGGAAAATTTGTGTGTAGTTCGAGACCGGGAAACCGAACCAGTCGACGAAGAACGCGACGAACGATTGGCTGAGGAGATAGGTGAACCCGACCGCGATCAACGGAATGAACGGGGTCACGATTGAACGGAACACGAGCAAGAGCAGTCCGAAGATCAACACGACCGTGATGATCTCGGTCTTCTTCAACCCTTCCTGCGCACTCAAGTTCACATCGTTGTTGATGATTTCTTCACCTGTGATGTAGACGGTCTCGTCTGTCGGGAGGATGTTCTCACGGACATCGTCCGCGAAAGCGTTGATGTCCTCCATCGATCCTTCGACCGTGATCGGGACGAGGACGATACGTTCATCTTCCGAGACGAGTTGTGCCTCCGTCTCGGCGTTCTCGAACGGATCGAGCACATCTTTGACGACCGTATCATTTTGTTCCAGCTCATCGATCACCCGGGCAATATCGGCCCGTTCGGCATCTCCGAGCGCTTCAAATTCATAGACGAGCGAAATCGTCTTATCGCTTTTGCCCGCAGCGTTTAAAATATCTTGCGCGCGTTGCGAGTCCATGTCTTCAGACAGTTGGAAACTTCCCGCCTGTTCTGCCTGCTCGGTCAAGTTTGGTGCCGCGACGAACAAGGCCGCCGTCAACACGACGAGACCGATCAAGATGCCGAAGCGCCATTGAATAATTTTGCGCACGTGTTATTCCTCCCCAATTCGAAGCAGCTCTTTGATTTTCCGGAACGTCCGGACGAACTGTTCGATCTCTGCCTCATCTATTTTCCCGTCGAGTAGTGACTCGACATAATGGTAGACGGCCGTATCTGCCTGTTCGACGACGTGTTGTCCCGCCGCTGTCAGTTCGATCAACCGTTCGCGTTGGTCTTGCCCGCGCCGACTGACGACGAGCTGTTTCTCAACGAGTTTTTTTAAACGGTTTGAAACGGCGCTTTTATGCACACCTTGTTTCATCGCCAACTGACCCGCTTGAATCGGGCCGAACTGTTCGAGCAGTTTTAATAGTTGGAGCTGTTCACGCGAATACTCCCGCCAGACGTCGCCTTCCATCGCCTCAATGACATGTTCCGCTCCTTGGAACATGACTTCTTCAAATAGTTGGACGGCCTCCCGCATCAATTCTTTCATTTTGGTTTACCCCCTAAACTAGTTAAAGATAGTTTATGCCCTAAACTAGACGAGGTCAAATAAAAAGACCGATGAAGTAGGCGCTTCATCGGTCCATTTCGTAAACGTATGTGTAAAAAGATAAGAATCGTCCTTCCCATTCAATCTGATGTATTTCATCTTCACGAGAAAAGCCAGAACGCATCAAGACGTGTTGGGACGCCTTGTTATCTGTCGTCGTCTTGGCAATCAATCGTGTGAATCGAGGAAGGTTAAGCGTAAGTAATTGCTGAAGAGCTGCGGTGGCATATCCACGACCTACATAGTCCCCACCGATTCGATAGCCGATTTCCCCGGTCTCGAAATTGACATGATGGACGTTGAGACGCCCCACGATGGACTCACCATGCCAAATCAAATAATAATATCCATCCCCGTTCACTTGTTCGGCCAACAAATGTTCTAACGTCTGACGAAATGCTTCAGGTTCATAGTACGCGTCTCCACGGCTTGGGACGTAACGTTCGAAATAGGGTCGGTTCTCACATTCAAACGTGTACAATGCGATTTCGTCCTGTATGCGCAACGGTTTCAGACTCACCCGATTCACGTAATTAACGCCTCCTTTCTCAAAATCGTATCGTCGTGATCAAAAAAACCTTCCGCAGAAGGTTTAGGACCGCATCGCTGCCGCAACGCGGAGACCCGAGACGTACGCACTTTCGAACCGAGTCCGCCCTGAAGCATCGTCCGGCTCGAGGAAGACGTCACCCGCCAAGTAAATCGGTGCGTCGTTCAATTTATAGTACGGCTCGTGCCAAACGTCTGTCGCCTGGGCGTAGCGCCACCGCTTCAACTGTCTCGACTGAATCGCTACGTCTCCGGTCACAGTTGTTAGCAACCGCTCGATTTCTTGAAGCGTGTCTTCACTTGGCCGCTCATACCAAGCTTCACTCCACGCCTCATCCATGTAGACGCTGACGAGTTCTGTCGCCGAGATGCCTTTTTGCCGGTTGTTGATGATTTTCAACAGACCAGGTGCCAAGTCCGTGTCGATAATCCCGTCCGCACCGATTTGGGTGTCGCCCGCGAACTCGAACAACCCGACGAACGTCGGGGCGTAAGTCAGCTCACGCAACGACTCAGTCACCTGACTCGATAAGTCAGCGAGCAGCTCGAACGTCTGTGGGAGCGGTGACGTGATGAGGAGACGGTCATAGTGGCGCGTCGCCACGTCTGTCGTGACGACGACCGTTCCACTCTCCATACTGACCGCCTCGACCCGTTCGTTCAATTGGACGGTCAAGCCGTCGGCCAACTGTTTGGCGAGCGCGTTCATGCCGTCACGGGCGACGTAACGCGGATGCGGGTCGGCGTACCAGACGCGGACCCAGTCCCGCTCGACCCAATCGGCGACCGCCTGTTTGAGTGCTTCCCCGCGTACGGTGAAATAGACGGCCCCATGATCGGTTTTCCCGGCCCCGATCCGTCGGGTCGCCAAGCGTCCACCGACGCTCCGGCTCTTCTCAATCAGTTCAACCGTATGTCCTTGCCGGACGAGTTCCCGTGCTGCGACAATCCCACTAAGTCCTGCCCCAATGATTCCAATATTCATGTGCATTCCCCTCTTTCAGGAAGATTGTATCACGAGTCAGCGTGTCACATCAGACTCGATGCGCTTCATGCCGAGCGGTTCCACTGCTCGTCATACGCCCGACGTGCGTCTTCATACATGACCGCAAACCGACTGACGATGAACGGACGAATGAGTGACGTCGCGACAAGAAAAATCCATGAGCCGAGAACGACCAATTCGAGCTGTATGTAAAAAATCCAACCGACTAAATACATCGGGATAAACGGCAAAATTAGTTTGAACGCATCCCATTTTTGTCCGCGCATCAAATCCCTTGATTTCGTAATTGCCTCTGTAATGGACAGTTCCGGCTCGTCGCGCAAGATGAAATACGTGAATGCATACGAGAAGTACTTCACGATGCCAGGTACGACCAACAATAGTGTCCATAAGACTTGGAACAACATGACGAGAAGCGTCGCAAGCAGGTGCTTCCCGTAGCGGTGACGAAACGGAGCGAAGACGTCACTCAATCGAACTGTCTGGCCTCGTACCGTCTCTAACATAATCCAGTTGTATCCGACGATAACTGGGTAGAGGGCTATGTAAAATAAGATACCACCAAGACTAAGGACGGTCAGCGCAACAGATTCTATCGCCAAGCCGTAATAGGTCGTGTCCACCATCAATCCTATCTCTAATAGAACCGAGCACGCGAACGACCAGATGAGTAACATCCCCATCTTCCCTTTTAACGCAGTATGCGCTCGCTCATTCCATGTGTGAACCATATTGTTTCCTCTTTTCATTCGTGTTTCCTGTCTTATACGTAACGCGACATGAAATGTTTCAAACTCCATAGAAAAACAGGGCATCGCCCTGTTTTTAGTCTTCTCGTCACTCTTTCGGTTCTAATTCATTTTCAGTCACCCATTTATGATTCGTCACTTCTTCTCCGTCTTGCAACATGAAGTTGACCATATACACGGTCGTTTGTTCACTGGAGTCGATCGTCGCGGTCGCGCCGTCCATGCCTTCCATATGATCGGCCTGAAGCGTCACCTCGGTCCCATCAGCAAGCGGGGCCGGTTCGGATGTATCGAGTTCTTCATGAATCACCCATTTGTGATTCTCGACCGGTTCCCCGCCATCTGTCGGTGTATACGTGACCGCGTAAGCTGTAGTCTCATAAGCACCGACGATTTTCGCTTCCGCGCCTTCCATCTCAAGCATATGGTCCGCAGTCAACACGGCCATCGAATCAATCGGATACGTCGGGTCTGCCGCTTCTTCTAACTCGGCAGGCACCTCACCCGATCCCGAATGGTCCATTGCGCCATGCTCCTCTTCTTGCTCTGCGATTTGTTCTTCTGTCACGTCAATCGCTTGGTCTTCTTCTGTCGTATCACCGCAGGCGGCGAGTGACGTCGCGAGCAACATGGCACCAAGTGTCGTCGCCCATTTCTTTTGTTTCATCGAATCGCTCCCCTCATTTGTGCCGTCTCATATTTACTGTACCCTGATTGCGCTCGGACAAGACATTTGTAGCGGATTCGTTATCTAACTGAAAAAACCGTCCTCGAACGAATCGAGGCACGGTCTTCGAATTAGTGATGCTTAATCCTTTTTAAAAAATAGAGCATCGGTAATAGCAACAGTGCTGACACCCCGAGCCCCCCTTGAATCGACGTATATAGGGCGACGAGGCCGATGAGTGGACCGCCGGCGACTTGGCCGAACGCATCGACTTGACCGAACATCGACAAAATCGTCGCCCGGCCCTTGGACGGGAGCCGCTCGTTCGTCATGACGCTCATGAGCGGATAATGCACGTTCCGAAGCGCGGCAATCGTCCAATACAACAAGACGGCCACAAAGAATTGTCCGACCCATGCGAACGCAAGCATCGTGAGGATGAGCAAAACGTTGAACCAAAACAATGTCGTCGCGTAGCGTCCTTTGATGTACGTCTCGACACCTTTGAGGACGAGCATGTTCAGTAAAAACGCAACGGCATAAAACAGGCCGAACCAATAGATGGCCGCTTGTTCTGACAACCGAAACGTATCGATCAAATGAGCGCCCCACAACCGGTCGAACCCTTCGCTCGCGAGTCCCCAGACGAGCGTGATGGCGGCCAACCCAACGAGGATCGTATTGCCGCGGATATGGGCGTAGCCTTCTGCTACCGTCTGCTTCGCCTGAAGCAGATTTGAGGTGCCAGCTCGGGTGATCGGCTCAAACCTCGTTTCCGGGATTACTTTCCAGATGAGGAGCGCGAGTCCTATTAACAAACCTCCAGCGACGACAATCGTCGTTTGCACGGACGTCATTTCTGCGAATAGCACCGCTATCCCAATCCCGATAAAGCGACCGAGTGAACTGTACTGAGCGCCTCGTAAAAACACCTGTTCTAACGCCTTGTTCCCCATCTCATCGGCAATCCACGCCTGCTCGGCCCCGCTGATGAACGTCCAACCGATTCCCCACAGTGAAGAGGCGATTGCGATGGCCCAAAACTCTGGGATGCCGCCTTCTAACAAGTGGGCGGCCCCGATCAAACCGGTGCCGATGACAATCGACCGTTTGCGGCCGTACAAATCCGCGACGAGTCCCGTCGGCAGTTCGAACAGGAAAATCGATACTTCTAAAATCGTGCCAATCAAGACGAGCTGCAACGCGTTAAGCTCGGCGGTCGTCACGTAATAGATGGCGTTCAGCGTGAATACCATCTGGATGACAAGTGAGCGCGAACTCGTGACCATGTAATACAGTTGTTGAATCTTCAATTGGGTAGTCCTCCGATATGATTGTTCCAATACGGTGAATCATCGGAGGAGGTGGGCCAACTTATGAACGCACTTCCTCCGGCAGGATGAATGTTTTAAATGTTTGGATTCGCATGGCGTTCTCTCCTTAGTCGTTTATAAACTCAGTATATCAAGCCGGTTGACGCAACGTAAATCACAAAAAAAGGCCAAGATCTCGAAAGATCTTGGCCTACTCTTTATTCTACAGTTACTGACTTCGCCAAGTTACGTGGCTTGTCGACATCACAGTCACGCGCGAGTGCAGCGTAATATGAGATGAGTTGAAGCGGGAGTACTGTTACGAGTGGTGTGAGCAACGGCTCGACACGTGGCAAGACGAATGAATCACTCTCGTGTTCCATGCCTTCCATCGAGATCGTGCAGGCAACGGCGCCACGAGCGACAACTTCCTTGATGTTTCCACGGATGTTGAGGTGCGTGTTCGGTTGCGAGACGAGCGTGATGACCGGTGTGCCGTCTTCGATCAACGCGATCGGTCCGTGCTTGAGCTCACCGCCTGGGTAGCCTTCCGCTTGAATATACGAGATCTCTTTCAGCTTGAGCGCGCCTTCAAGACCAACGTATGAGTCCATCCCACGACCGAGGAAGAACGCGTTACGTGATTCTTTCAAGAACTTGTCAGCCAACTGCTCAAAGATTTCTTTTTGAGCCATGACCGAATCCATGATCGTCGCGATGCGAGCGAGTTCCGTCATGAGGTCGAACGGAAGCTTCTTCCCGTTCGCACGAGCGATGTCGTAAGCAAGGATCGCCAGCACGGCGATTTGCGCCGTGTAAGCTTTCGTCGATGCGACCGCGATCTCAGGGCCAGCATGGAGGAGCATCGTCTCATTCGCTTCACGCGACAGCGTTGAACCGGCAACGTTCGTGAGTGTGAGCGCTTTGTAGCCGCGCTTCTTCACTTCGACGAGGACGGCACGGCTGTCGGCTGTCTCACCTGATTGTGAGATGAAGAGGAACAATGGTTTCTCCGTGAGGAGCGGCATGTTGTAACCGAATTCTGACGCGACGTGCACTTCAGTCGGCACACCAGCGACACGCTCGATCAATTGCTTGCCGACGAGACCAGCATGGTAACTCGTTCCACAAGCGACGATGTAGATGCGGTCGGCTTCTGAGACGAGCGAACGGACGCCTTCTGTGAGCTCGATGTCGCCATTGTCGTTCTGGTAGTGTTGGATGATGTTGCGGATGACGGCCGGTTGCTCGTCCATCTCCTTCAACATGTAGTGCGCGTACGTGCCCTTCTCGATGTCTGACGCATCGATCTCGGCCGTGTACGGCGCGCGCTCGAGCACGTCGCCGTCGAGCGTCTTGATCGTCGCCGACTCACGTGTCAAGATGACGATCTCGCCGTCGTGGAGCTCGAGGTACTGGTCCGTCACTTGGAGCATCGCCATCGCGTCCGACGCGACGACGTTGAACGTGCCATCACCAAGTCCGACGAGGAGCGGCGACTTGTTCTTACCGATATAGAGGCGTTCGCGGTCCTCTGAGTCGATCATCGCGATCGCGTACGAGCCGTGGAGCTCAGAGAGCGTCTTGCGGAACGCCGCTTCGACGTCACCGAGCTCGACGAAGTTCTTCTCCATCAATTGAACGATGACTTCCGTGTCCGTCTCTGAGAGGAACGGTGCGTCGAGCGTCGCCTTGATCTGCTCGTCGTTCTCGATGACACCGTTGTGGACGAGCGTGAAGCGGCCCGTCGTGCTCTGGTGCGGGTGGGCGTTCGGTACGCTCGGTACCCCGTGTGTCGCCCAACGTGTGTGGCCGATTCCGATCAATCCGTCTACTTCTGCTGGGACGACTTCGCGTAGCGCAGCGATGCGACCGACTTCCTTATGAACGTTGACAGAGTCATGCATCAACGCAAGACCTGCCGAGTCATAACCGCGGTACTCGAGTTTCTCTAAACCTTTGAGAAGGATTTCCTTCGCTCCGGTATTCCCAATCATTCCTACAATTCCACACATACAAAAATCTCCTCTATATTCGATTTCTCGAAAAAGGAAACGGGCTTTTTCAAAGAGCTGTCAACGCGCTCCCCTTTGGCCGTCCGGTCACCCGAACGTTTTGAGGGATTGCTTTTAGTCGTGACAGGCGACTAGGAGGCATCCGCCGAAATCTCGATAACCTCCAACCTCGTCAACTCATAAAGAGTTCTGGCGCTTTCTCGTACTTTGTGCCCCTCCGTTTCTAAGGTCACGCTCTTAATAGTACAAATCACACCCCCATCCGTCAAGAACATCAGATGATTTCACAGTGACAAAACGGAAACAAAAAGGGAACCCAAAATTGGATTCCCTTGTGTTATTCCCTGTTTCGACAAAATTATCCTTCAACACCGTAATCTTCACGGACGACTTGAGCGATTTGTTCGACGTAACGGTCGCAGTCTTCCTTCGTCGGTGCTTCAGCCATCACTCGAACGAGTGGCTCTGTACCTGATGCACGGACGAGAATACGCCCGTTTCCGTTCATTTCAGCTTCCGCTTCTTGAATTGTTGTGAGCACGCGCTCCCCTGTCATCGCATCCTGTTTATTCGTGACGCGAATGTTGACGAGCGTTTGTGGATAGACCGGCATTTCAGCTGCTAGTTCAGACAGCTTGCGTCCTGTCGTCTTCACGATTTGTGCGAGTTGGACACCCGAGAGCATACCGTCGCCCGTCGTCGAGTAATCGAGGAAGATGAGATGACCCGACTGCTCGCCACCGAGCGTGTAGTTATGCTTCTTCATCTCTTCGACGACGTAACGGTCACCGACAGCTGTTTGAAGAGCCGTCATACCTGCGTCTTCGACTGCTTTGTGGAAGCCAAGGTTACTCATGACCGTCGCGACAATCGTATTGTCTTTCAAACGACCTTTTTCGCTCAAGTATTTTCCGCAAATGTACATGATTTTATCGCCGTCGACGATGTCGCCGTTTTCATCGATCGCGATCAAGCGGTCTCCGTCTCCGTCAAACGCAAGGCCCATGTCCGCTCCCTTTTCGCGAACGAATTGTGCCAAGTGTTCCGGATGTGTCGAGCCGACGCCTTCGTTAATGTTCAACCCGTTCGGCGAGTTCCCGATTGTCGAGACGTTCGCTTCAAGGTCAGCGAACAAGCGAGCCGCAAGGCCGCTCGTCGCGCCGTGGGCACAGTCGAGAGCGATATGGAGACCATCGAGGTCCTCATCAACCGTCTGCTTTAAGAGTTGAAGGTACTTTTGTGCTCCTTCATAGTAGTCCGAGACGAATCCGAGATCTTTCCCTGTCGGACGCGGGAGTGTATCTTCCGCAGCGTCGAGAATCGTTTCGATCTCTGCTTCGGTCGCATCATCGAGCTTGAAACCGTCGCTACCGAAGAATTTGATGCCGTTGTCGGCAACCGGGTTATGTGAAGCTGAGATCATGACACCTGCTGTCGCGTCAAGCGACTTCGTCAAGTAAGCCACACCTGGTGTCGAGATGACACCGAGACGCATCACTTCCGCTCCGATTGACAAAAGACCTGCGATCAGTGCGCCTTCGAGCATATGACCTGAAATGCGTGTGTCACGCCCGATCAATACTTTCGGCTGTTCACCGGCTGGCAAGTGCTTCGATAACACGTAACCACCAATGCGTCCTAAACGATAAGCTAGTTCTGCTGTCAATTCTGAGTTCGCGACACCGCGTACCCCATCTGTTCCAAAATATTTACCCATATATTCGTTTCCTCACTTTTGTATGATTGAACGTCTCATTGAAGCGAAGACGTTTCGGTTTGGTCTTCGACGCTCGTTAACTCGACATCGATTGTTTTCGGCGAGACGACCGTCGCGCCTTTCGGTACTTCATAGTCTACATCGACCCCATGCAAACCACTCGGCAGACCCGTCAAATCTAGTGTCACACTGATGCTGTTCGACGTCACGCTCTCAAGGAGTGATCGTTTACCTGACAATGTGACGCTGACGACTTCCGGTGCTTGAAGCGTATAGTTCGTCCGATCATAGCCTCTGACCGTGACAGGCACGGTTAAACGGATGCGTTCCGTCAATTCCCCGGTATCATCTCGCGTTTGATCATCCGCTCGGACGAGTAGCTGGACTTCCACTTGTTCGGCAGCGAGCGATGATGCGCCTTCCGGCAGGACAAGCTTCGCTGTCACTTTCCCCGTCTGATCGACGCCATCAAGGTCAATCGGCTCGGTCTCAACACGGTCTAGTGCATCGAGCACTTCGCGCGGTGCGAAAACACGGACTTCTGTTTCCTCTAACAACGTGTCAACGAGCCTGAATTTATCGGCAACTTCGCCGGTCGTGACAGCTTCAATTGGGAACACGGCACTTTGTTCATAGACAGGAACCGTGACGTTGATGATGTTCGGTTCGACCGTCACGTTAAGCGGGTTTCCGTTCGCATCTAAAATCGTCGGCGGCACCTCACGCGTGAACGTCTGATTTTGATTCGCCACATCGACGTTCAATGTGATTTCTTTTACGTTTTGAATCCGGCTTTCGCCACCAGACACTTTTACAGTCGCCGGCTCGATTTCCGCTTCTCCGACCACATACCCTTCCGGCAACTGGTCTTTATTTAACAAGTTGACCGAAACGGGCACTTCAACTGTCTGTTTGCGATCGATGTAAATTTCAACAGTGTCCCGCTCAAGCTTTACGTTGACGTCACCGCCGAAACCTCGTGCTTCCACCGGGACACGATGGAACCCAGTACCGAGGTTCGTTAAATCGACGAACACTTGATAATCTTTCACCAATTTTGTCATCGTCAAACTACTCGATGGACCTTGCAGCTCAACGTTCATCTCTTCCGGAACGTTGTACGCGACGTATTGTACTTCATCGAAGAATACTTCGACAGGCACGTCAAGCGACATCGAGCTTTGCCCGACAATCGGCAATGCATTTGTTGAATTGGTCGACGAGCTCGTCTCGGCGACCATAAAATAAAGAAGGATGGCTAAAGCAAGTGCGATGATGCGGAGAAACCATTTATGTTGTAACCACTGATCAATCACTTACTTGTCCCCCCCTTTTTTATTAAAGAACGAGAGTGTCGTCTCTTTTTCTTCAATAACAAGTTCTTGGATCAACTTGTTGCGAAGTGCCTCCTCGTCTAGCTCGCGGTATAAACGTCCAGCAATCGCTAGAGATACCGCACCCGTCTCTTCTGAAACGGTGAGCGTCACGCTATCGGTCACTTCACTGACCCCGATCGCGGCCCGGTGTCTCGTCCCGAGCGCCTTATCGATGTGCGGGCTTTCCGAGAGCGGTAAATAACAAGCCGCCGCTGCAATTTTCCCGTCTTGGATAATCATCGCCCCATCGTGAAGCGGTGTATTCGGAATAAATAAATTGATGATCAGTTGTGACGTGATGTGCGAGTCCATCCGGATACCGGTTTCAACGTATTCGTTCAACCCGGTATCTCGTTCAATCGCGATCAACGCCCCAATTCGACGTTTCGACATGTACTGTGCCGAACTGACAATCGCTTCGATCATTTGTCGTTGCTTGTCCTCATCGCTCGTGCTCGTACGACCGAACAAATTGCTCGTTCGCCCTAAGTGCTCGAGCCCGCGTCGAAGTTCTGGTTGGAAGATGATGATGATCCCAAGCAAGCCATACGTGATCACTTGGTTTAGCAAGAACTGTAACGTCTTCAAACCAAAAAATCCGCTGAGGAACCAGCTGACGAGGATGATTGAAATCCCTTTTATCAGTTGGACCGCTTTTGTCCCACGGACGATCATCATCAGTTTATAGATGACGTACGTGACGACGACAATATCTAAAACGTCATTCAAATAATCGTACCAATGTACGTTCTCTGAAAGACTAAAAAATGATAAGATTGAAACCTTTTCAAGTAGCGGCAAATGCTCCCCTCCTCAACTACCTAGCCAATTCGTGCAAGTTTCATTATATCATATTTCCCAAACGACGCATCGTTAGATGACAAAACGAAACCAGATTGAAACGAATGAAAAAAGACGCCCTGAGGCGCCTCTCTTAAAGTATTTGTTTGATGGAGTACCAAACCCACTCAAAAATCTGCTCGATTTGTTCGAGCTCTCCGGTCACTTCACCCGCACTGGCCAAATAGGCTCGGCCGTGCACGGCTGTCGCATTGCCGTTGACGGTACCTTCGATCCGCAGGTCCCCACCTTGGACCGTAATGTCACGATCGACGATGACGTCTTTCGGCACGACGACCTCGTTCGCTGTGACAACGATTCCAGGTACTTTCGTGTACGTCATGGTTTCGGTAGACCCGTTCCATAAACCGAGTGTCGCGCTCGACATTAAACTAAAGAATAGTAAGGCCGCGACGAGTCCCGGATGCTTCCGGAACCAAGTCATCTGTTTCGAATGCGGTTTTCTCCGTGGCCGTGGACGGTCTTCAAGACGCACGACCGGTGTCGCCGGCGGAGACGTTTTCGCTTCAGGAATGGCCGCCATCACGCGCGCCGTAAAATCGTCTGATAGCTTAGGACGTGGAAGTGCTTTAAGTTCGGCATCTATTCGTTCGTACTGAAGGTACGCCTCGTATAAGGCTTCGTCCTCTAGTAATTGACGTAATTCGTCAGATTCTTCGGGCAGGATGCCATCTTCCAAGTATTGTTGCAGTTTCTCTTCAGGAGTCAATTGAACCCCTCCCTGTTTTGAAAGATTGTTTTTAACATTTCTCTTCCCCGGAAGATCCTTGTTTTAACCGTTGCGACCGGCATATCGATCATGACGCTAATTTCTTTGAGCGACAAATCGTCCACGTACTTGAGCAGTAACGGGATACGATATTTGTCCGGCAGTTGCTGGATTGCCTCATGCATTTCGCCTCGAATCTCGCGGTGAACGACTTGGGCGTCGGGTTGGGGGGCATCATCGGCCAAATGGTCTTGATAGGTGAGACCATCCGTGCCAGCGATTTCGGCATCCATCGAGTACTCCGGCTTTCGCTTTCGGAGACGGTCGATGGCGACGTTCGTGGCGATTCGATACAACCATGTCTTGAACTTATACTGCGGATCATACGTATCAATCCGGGTATATGCACGAATGAACGTCTCTTGGGCAGCATCCTCGGCTTCGCCACGATCGTATAAAATCTTAAAGGCGACGGCAAAGACACCATCCTTGTACAGTTCTACCAGCTCAGCAAACGAATCGTGATTCCCCGACCTTAATTCGTCTACTAAACGGGTGGTCAGCCGTTCCATCAATCCACTTCCCCTCTCCGCAACCTATGCGGTCAATACAGTATACGTTCAGTTGTCTGATCAGGTTTCACATCACACAAAAAAAGTTTCCAAACCCATTGTAGCAAACGGATTTGGAAACTGTAAGGCGGTTAGACTATTTTGCTTTCCAGTAACAGGTTTTCTTTGGATTTCAAAATCGTTTCGCATAAACTGAAGGCGAGTTGAGCGGTTGTATCCTCTTGGTCAAGTGCAGGGTTCAATTCGACGAGCTCGATCGCAATCAACTCGTCGGCTTTCATCGCTTCCGCCAAAATTGCTTTCCCTTCTTCAGCCGTCAAACCGCCCTCGACTGGGGTCCCTGTTCCGGGGACGAGTTGAGCGTCCAAACTGTCCATATCAAAGCTTAGATAGAAGCGATCGACACGGTCACGTAAATACTCGATCGTTTCAGCCATGATTGTCTCGACGCCACGTGTCCGAACTTCTTCGACCGTCACGACCTTGATTCCAAGCTGCTTAATCGCTCGCATCTCTCCCTCATCAATATCACGTAAAGCGATATACACTAGATGTTCTGGCGCAAGCTTTGGTTCACGCCCACCGACTTCCGTCAATCGGATGTCACCTAGACCCATCGCAGCGGCAAGCGGCATCCCGTGGATATTGCCTGACGGTGATGTTTCCCCCGTATTCAAATCAGCATGGGCATCGACCCAAATTACTCCGTACGGTCCGGTTTTGGCGAGCCCAGCGAGTGTCCCGATTGCCATGCTGTGATCGCCCCCAACGATCAACGGGAATCGATTTGCTTCAATATCGGCAGCAACGACGTCTGCCAGCTCATTGACCGTATACAAGACGCCGTCTACGCGCTTTAAATGTTCTTCATTCACTTGAATTTCTGACTCTGGCAAGACGCGAATCGTTTGTTGTAGCGTCCCCGTTGGCAGTAACGCCTCGATTCCGAGTGTTCGCAATTTAGTTGGACCTTGATCGACTCCGTGTTTCCCCTGTCCGTAACGGAGTGGTACTTCAATATATGACCATTGCATAGCCATTCCCCCTTGAGCGATTGATACCTACATTGTAAACGCTACCAAATGCGTGGTTCAACTTAACACGCCGGTGAATAAACATGCAAAAAGGCAGCCTGAATGGTGGCAGGCTGCCTTTCTCTGTACTCTTAAGTGAATGGTTTCATGGATTTAGGCAAAAAAAAACTTAAGTCGTAAGTAACTTAAGAAAAAAACAAGTGGTGGAGCCTAGCGGGATCGAACCGCTGACCTCCTGCGTGCAAGGCAGGCGCTCTCCCAGCTGAGCTAAGGCCCCGTTACAGGGAATAAATATGGAGCGGAAGACGGGATTCGAACCCGCGACCCCGACCTTGGCAAGGTCGTATTCTACCACTGAACTACTTCCGCGAAAAAAATGGTGAGCCATGCAGGGCTCGAACCTGCGACCCTCTGATTAAAAGTCAGATGCTCTACCAACTGAGCTAATGGCTCAAACCTGGTGGGGGGGGGCGGATTCGAACCGCCGAACCCGAGGGAGCGGATTTACAGTCCGCCGCGTTTAGCCACTTCGCTACCCCCCCAAGGAGTGCCGGCGAAAGGATTTGAACCCTCGACCCTCTGATTACAAGTCAGATGCTCTACCAACTGAGCTACACCGGCATATATGGTTTGATTGGTTAATTAAAATGGTGGAGGATGACGGGATCGAACCGCCGACCCCCTGCTTGTAAGGCAGGTGCTCTCCCAGCTGAGCTAATCCTCCAAAATGGTGACCCGTACGGGAATCGAACCCGTGTTACCGCCGTGAAAGGGCGGTGTCTTAACCGCTTGACCAACGGGCCTTATTGGCTCCGCAAGTAGGATTTGAACCTACGACCTACCGGTTAACAGCCGGTTGCTCTACCACTGAGCTATTGCGGAACGATCTTGCCTGG